>DIFG01000018.1:0-9271 GCA_002419025.1 Deltaproteobacteria bacterium UBA5754
CCACACAAAATGACGAAGAACCGTAAATTGAAGCAACGCCGCGAGAATCGGTTTTTTTCAGCGGGATCTAATCTGCATCCGTGAGCCGGCGGCCCGGGGGGTTGTGGTGTAAATCAGACGAGAAGGTCCCGGACGCTGTCGGCGATCCCCTCCGGGTGAAGGTGCTGAAGGCGATAGAGATCGGATGGTTTGCCAGATGAGCCGTAGGCCGTGACCCCGAGGGCACGGAACTTTGAGGCGATGCGTGCAGAGGCGATGACCCTGGCCGCGATGGATCCAAGGCCCGTCTCAGCCGAGTGGTCTTCCACAGTCACGAGGGGACCGAGACGCGCGGCCTCGCAGATGGCTTCCACGTCTATCGGCTTGATGGAGGCCATGTTCAGCACACCTGCCCTGATGCCCTGTGCTGCCAGGATATCACGGGCCGCAAGGACATTGGAAAGGATGGATCCGTATGACACGAAGGTGAGATCGTCTCCACGGCGGAGCCAATCCCCCTTTCCAGGCATGAATAAGTAATCAGGGCCGAAGAATGGGGACCCGGCATCATCCGTGATTGTGGCAAGTCTTGATCGCCCCATGCCGATGAACATGTTTCCCGGTCGTGCCGCAACGTATCGGACTATGTGATCCGTCTGGTTCGGATCGGCCGGCATGAAGATGGAGAAACCAAAAAGGTTCTCGAGAAGACCAATGTAGTCGATGGACTGATGCGTCGGGCCGTCTTCTCCTACATCGAGGCCCACATGGGTGGAGACGATCTTGATGTTGGTATTGTTCAGGTCGTTGAGCCGGTGCTGGTTATAGGTCTCGGCAACGGCGAACACCCCGAATGTACTGAAAAAGGTGACGAATCCTTCCCTGCTCAGGGCGCCTGCCATGGCTGCCGCGTGGTGTTCCTCGATTCCCGATTCGATGAAGGCGTGGGGAGAGACCCTTCGAAAGCCCTGCATCTTTACGGAACCCTCCAGGTCGCAACTGATGCCCAGGACCTTGGGGGGTTGATCAAGAAGGTTGTTGAGACGGGCGATGTCCTCGAGGGCGTTTCCGTATGCGGAACGGCAGTCGGTCTTCACATCCGCGGCGTATGTCCTGGGGGTTCCTGGCTCGATCAAGGGATAAGGTGCTGCCGGAGTATGCGATGGAAGGATCTCCCTGCGGCCCTCCCGCCTTTCCTTCCAGTAATCGAGAAGGCCGGGATCGGCCCCAATCTCCTCCAGGGCGCGGCGGGCCTCATCAGGAGACAGGGGTGAACCGTGGTATTTCTCGCGATTCTCCATGAACGAGACCCCCTTGCCCATGACGGTCCTGGCCACGATCACGGTCGGCCGGGCAGAAATGAGATGTTCGTGGAGCCACGCCCTTCGATAGGCCA
The DNA here is from genome assembly GCA_002419025.1 of Deltaproteobacteria bacterium UBA5754. Lineage (GTDB taxonomy): Bacteria > Desulfobacterota > Dissulfuribacteria > Dissulfuribacterales > UBA5754 > UBA5754. The sequence continues at coordinate 1,376 of DIFG01000018.1, forward strand.
CATAGAGCTGCTGAAAATCGTTCCCGTTGCCCACATAGAGCACGTTCCAGCCTGCGGCGGCGTACTCGTCCCGGACCCGGACCGGCATGACGTCCTCGGTCGATCCCCCGATCTGGAGGTGATTCCGGTCCACGATCCCGATGAGGTTTCCCAGATTGAACTTGGCGGCAAACCGCCTCGCCTCGGCGATCTGGCCCTTCTGTTGCTCGCCGTCTCCCATAAAGACAAAGGTCTTCCCCGGCCGTCCGGTCAAAGCCTGGGAAAAGGCAAAGCCCGCCCCTACGGAAAGCCCCTGCCCAAGGTTCCCCGTATTCCATTCGACGCCGGGTACTGACTGCTCGACATGGCCGGAAAAGGCGGATCCGGCGCGCCGGAACTCGGTGAGAAACGCCTCCTCGGAGACAAAGCCCAGCTCGGCGAGGACGCTGTAAACAAGAGGAGAGACATGGCCGATACTCATAACCACCCGGTCCCTTTCCGCATCCAGGGAATCGGATGGATCTTTGCATTTGCGGATGATTCGAAAGAGGAGGAGAAATGCGTGAAGGGATGACAAAGATCCGCCAGGATGGCCGCTTCCCGCAAGCGTCGTCGAAAGGATGATCCTGGAGGCGCACCTCCTCCACATCCCGTCGAGTTCGGCGAGATCCTCTTGTGAAAGTTCGGCTTTGTCCGTCACGGAAAAAATGGGTTGTCTGGCCATCACACCATCCTCATTTGTTTCTTCCCTTATCTACCCTGTTCCTTGTCGTAAGCCTTGATAACCTCGTCGGTTATGTCGATGGTCGGGGAGACATAATAGATGCCTGGCATGTTGCTTTCAAGGATGAGCTCGTATCCGCCTGACTCGCCGATCTTGGTCACCACCTGCTCCAGGGTCTTCAGAATGGGCTCCATGACCTTGGCCTCGGTTTGGCGCATCTCGAACTGGGCGTCATCGCTCTGCTCTTTGAATTCGCGGAGCATCTTCTTATATTCGCGTTCCTTCTCTGCCCGCGCCTCCTCGCTCAGAAGTGACGCCTTCTTATCCATGTCTTCCTTGTATGCCCTGATAACATCCTGTTTCTGCTGGAGAGACTTCTGGAGGGATTCGAACTTTATCTGGAGTTCTTCAGTGGCCTTTTTGCCCGCTTTTGATTGTTTCACGATCTGTTGCATGGCGATCACAGCGATCTTTCCCGTCTCAGCCATGCACATGGATACTGGCGCAAAAAAAAAGCCAGCAGCAATCAACGCCATTGCTTTTTTTCCTGTCATACTGCCGCCCTCCAGCGGATTTCTCTTGGATAGCCTGAAAAATTGTCCTTTTGTCCGATGACTGTGTTGCTCGTCGGCCAAAAATGCTCACATACATGGAGTATGCTCAGCTTTTTGACCTCCTCGCGCCTTGTCCTCGAACAAAAATCCGAATTTTTCAAGGTAGCCTCTTGCAAAAAAACAAAGAGACCCCTCCGGCTTTTACCATGGAACAGGGTCTCCAGAACACCCCTTGTATGTTTTGAAGTCCTATCGGGAAATGATGACGAAATCGTCCCGTCTATTCACCCTCCAGGCGGCTTCGTCATGTCCCGGATCCAGTGGGGCCTCCTCGCCCAGGCTCACGGTGTCGATCCGATCACCACGCACCCCCAGGTTCATGAGATACTTCTTGGCGCTCATGGCCCGTTTTTCCCCGAGGGCGAGGTTGTATTCGTTTGTTCCGCGTTCGTCGCAGTTTCCCTGGATCTCGATACGCATTCCAGGATTCTCCTTCAGAAACGCGGCATTACCTTCTATTCGGGATACCATATCGCTCTTGATGGTGTATTGATCAAAATCGAAATACACCGGGAGCATTGGACCGCTCGTTCGTCCCTCGGAAATATTTTCCCCGTAACGAATGCCCTTGTCTTCCTCGATAGGTTCAGCAAGAGAATCCGAAGTCGTAACAGGTGTCGTACACGGCGCCTCGGTCTTTACAGGCTTTTTTGCACACCCCGCAAGCCCGACGACAGAAACTGCCATTGCAATGAAAAAGAAACGATTCATCCGATTGATCCTCATACCTGTAATCCCCCAATGAAATGCAAGTTTAATGGCGGGCAAATCTATCACCAGTCTGGAAAAAAGCAAGGGGAGTCGAGCACACACCAAGTATGATATTCAGGCCTTTCCGAACTGCAGGCAGGTCAAACCAGCCATATTATTTTACCTGTGACCCTGGATGGAAGAAAGACTTATGCCCATGGCATAGGAAACGATGCCGTCAGCAATTCCCTCCGCAAGGGAGGCAAGATAGGCCTCGTCACGAAGTCGTCTTTCCTCGGTCTTGTTGCTGATGAAAGATGCCTCTACGAGGACGGACGGCATCTGCGCCCCGACAAGGACAAAGAATGGGGCCTGTTTCACGCCAAGATCCTTGACGGGGGTGTATTTTTTCTTCACCTCCTCGATCAGGGCCTTCTGAACGGCTCCTGCAAGACGGGACGACTCGCTCACCTTGGAGTTCTTGAGGATGTCGTTCAGTATCCCCTGAAGCTCGCCGATCCGCTTCTCTGAGGTTGCGTTTTCCAGGGCTGCCACGCGCATGGCGTCCTCGTCCACGGCAAAGTTCAGGAAATAGGTCTCGATACCCCGCGCGTCTGGGTTGGGAGCGGCGTTGGCGTGAATGGAGATAAAAAGGTCCGCCTTCTTTGCGTTAGCGATGGCTGTACGCTGTTCGAGAGGGAGAAAGACATCACGGTCCCGGGTGAGAATGACCTCACAGCCCAGCTTGTCCCGAAGTTCTTTCGCCACCTTGCGCGAAAGACCAAGGGCGACATCCTTCTCCTTGAGTCCGCTCGGGCCTATGGCCCCAGGGTCCTTGCCTCCGTGGCCGGGATCGATCACGATCCTCCTCACACAGAGACCGAGCTGCTGGGCAAGGGTCAATTTTTCCCCTTCGCGGGGAATCCGAATGCTGACCTCTTTTGTCTCCCCGGCGGATGGGGGAGGACAGGAAAACCCCTGGGCATAGCCCGGGGCAAAGGCATCCACCACGACACGATAGGGGTCGTCCAGATTGAAGACCTTTATGTTTTGGGTGGTCCCCAAATCGAAAACGACCCTGACTGTATCCGGATCGAACTGGGCCACCCTGACCCCCTCGAGAAGGCCATTCTCCAGGGCGATCCCAGGCCCGACCTCCTCGCCCTTGACAGCAGGAGATAGATCGAGATACATGCGGGCCGGCCGGTTGCGCGCCTTGTCCGCCGGGAGCTCCCCCTTCTTGACCGAAAGTGGAGCGGTCGCCTCGATGACGACGCGCGTATAGTCTTCGACCGACCAATGACGGAGCTCCCGAATCCTTGCTCGTCCCTTTTTCCCGTTCCGCGTCTGTTCCCGAACAGATACAGAGACCTGGATCCCGTCGACATCGATTTTGCGTGCGGCCTCTGCAGGGGTTCCCTCACGATTGTCCTCGCCTCCCTTGGAAGAAGCGATCTTCATCATGGCCTTCTGGTAGTGATCCCCCTGGGGGTAGGACTCAACGATCTCGTCCCACATCTCCCTCGCCCATGTCTTTTCACCGATTCCGTCGTACAGACATCCGAGGACATATAGGGAATCGTCGGCAAGAAAACTATCCGGGAACTTTTCCGGAATGAGCTCAAAACGTTTGATCGCCTCATCCAGATCATCCCTGGAATGGGTTTGGTTGTAAAGTTGGAGATAGCTCCGTCCCATCATGTAGAGGGCCTTGGGGGCGAATTCCGCGTGATCGGGATACCGGAGATATACGCTTCGAAAGCCCTGTATGACATTGATCCACGCCTTCCGATGCCCTTTCCGATTGGCATCACCTGCGATCCTGTCGTACGTGGCCTTGGCCTTTCGATAATCGTCCTCGGGCGTTGACGTCGTTTCCGCGCGCGACACCGATGCCCCAAGGAAAAGCACACAACAGACCGCCGTGACGAAGAAAAGGACGCGGACGGGTGAAAAGACGGCGGTCTCAGCGATCATGGCATGGGCGATCCAGTGGCAGGCGCAGTGGATTCTGCATTCTTTATCAATTCTTTGAGCTCGGCAAGGGTCTTAAGGGCCTTCAGAGGTGTGAGGTTGTCGATGTCCAGGTTCGAAATCCGGCTTTCGAGCCCGAAACGGTCCACGGGCTCCAGGGGGAGCGACAACTGGACGGGTCTTTTTCTGCCCTTTTGGGAAGGAACGGCGCGCCCCGCCACTGTCGCCACACCTCCATTCTCAATGAGATCGAGTATCTCCTTTGCCCGGTCGATGACGGACCGCGGCACTCCGGCAAGGGCCGCGACCTGAATGCCGTAACTCCTGCTCGCCGGGCCATCCAGAAGATGCCGAAGAAAAACGATCCCACCCTCCCACTCCTGGACGGAGATGTGCATGTTCCTGATGACGTCGTAGCGACCGGCAAGGGCGGTCAGTTCGTGATAATGGGTGGCAAAGAGGGTCTTGACACCGGTCACGTCCTTTCGGAGGAGCTCTTCGGCCACGGCCCACGCGATGGATAGCCCGTCGTAGGTGCTTGTGCCCCTGCCGATCTCGTCAAGGATGACGAGGCTCTTCGGCGTGGCGTTGTGGAGGATGTTGGCCGTCTCCGTCATCTCAACCATAAAAGTGCTCTGCCCCCGGGAAAGGTAATCCGTTGCGCCGACCCGGGTAAAGATCCTGTCCACGATTCCGATCTCAGCGGCATCCGCAGGAACGAAGCTCCCCATCTGGGCAAGGAGGACGATGAGGGCGGTCTGGCGAAGTACCGTGGATTTGCCAGCCATGTTAGGTCCGGTGATGATGATCATGCGCGGACCCTCGGCGTTGAGCGTGATGTCGTTCGGGACGAATCTCTCGGACATGAGCGTCCGCTCCACCACCGGATGTCGCCCCTGACGAATACGTATGCCGTCTTCATCGGTAATGACAGGCCTTTTGTAGCCACATTCCACAGCCACCTCTGCAAGAGATGCGAGGCAGTCGAGAAGAGAAAGGGCGCGGGCCGTCGTCTGGATCCTTTCTCCGTCCCGGCAGATACGGGCCCCGATGTCACGAAAGATCTCGTGCTCGAGGGCTATCTTCCTTTCCTGAGCGGTCAGGATCCTGGCCTCCACCTCCTTGAGCTCGGGCGTGATGTATCGCTCGGCGGAAACTAGGGTCTGCTTTCGGATATAGGACTCCGGGACCTTTTCTCCATGGACCTTGGAGATCTCGATGTAATAGCCGAAAACCCTGTTGAATCCCACCTTGAGGGACGCGATCCCGGTCCTTTCCCTCTCGCTGTTCTCGACCCTGGCGATATAGGCCCTGCCGTCCCGCTGAATGGCGATGATCTCGTCGAGCTCCGAATGGAAACCCTCCCGGATCACCCCGCCGTCCCGGAGGATGGACGGCGCGTCGGGCCGGATCGCGCCCTCGATGAGGTCACGAACCTCTGGACACGGATCGAGGTCTGCCCTGATCCCGGAGATGAGCTCAGAATATCCGGCAGGGCCGTCCAGACCGTCCCGGATTTCGGGGACCATGGCGAGGGATTCCTTGAGGGCCAGGAGATCCCTCGGGGTAGCGGTCCTGAGGGTGACGCGCCCGAGGAGCCGCTCCATGTCGGAGATCTTTCGAAGCATCCTCCTTGCGGCCTCCCGCTCCTTAGCAGCTGCGACAAGTGCCTCTACAGCGGAGAGCCGCGCCTCGATGGGATGCATCTCCATGAGCGGATAGAGGATCCAGTTCTGGAGGAGACGCCCCCCCATGGGCGTCGCCGTCCTGTCGAGGACGGAAAGGAGGGTCCCGTCCCTGCCATGGTCCAGACTGTTTGCCACGAGTTCGAGATTTCTGCGCGTGGCCTCGTCGAGAATGAGATGGTCTCCGAGACGGTAGGGAAGGATGCGCCGTATGTGGGAGAGATCCGAATGCTGGGTCTCGCGGGCGTACTCGAGAAGGGCGCCTGCAGCGCCTGTGCCGGCCACGAATCCGGCAAGCCCGAACCCGTCGAGGGTGAGGACCGAAAAATGCCTCATGAGGTCGGAGGCCCCACGTTCAGGCCGGAACCAACTGTCCGGGCGAAAACTCATGTAAAGGCCGGAAAGGGCCCCGGCGAGCCCGGCTGCGAAATGGCCGTCCTTCTCTCCCTCGGGAAGAAGGATCTCCGCCGGATCGAGTCGGCAGACCTCGGAGACGGCCTCTGCGTCCGAAGACACCTCGGTGAGCCGGAATTCCCCGGTGGAGAGCTCCAGTGAGGAAATCCCACGCAACCCTCTCTCCAGGCAAGGGCTGATGGAAACGATATAATTATTGTTCTTGGCCGAAAGGCCGCAGTCGATGGCGATGAGCCCGGGGGTGACGACCCGCACGACCTCCCGCCGGACAAGACCTTTGGTGTTTTTGGGATCCTCGACCTGTTCGCATATCGCCACACGCTTCCCAGCCTGTACGAGCCGGGTCAGATACCCTTCCGAGGCGTGGACCGGGACGCCGCACATGGGGACCCCGTCCTCCTTGTTCCGGTCCCGCGAGGTAAGGGCGATACCGAGGATGGAAGAGGCGATCTCCGCGTCCTCGAAAAACATCTCATAGAAATCGCCCATGCGAAAAAAGAGGATGCAGTCCTTGTACGCCGCCTTGATCTCTCTGTATTGCTGGAGCATGGGGGTCGTCCGCTCAAAGGCGGAAGATGCATCAGCGGACGGGTGTACTGCTTTCATCCTTCCCTTTCCATCCCTGAATCCGTGGGCCGACGGCTTATTCCGTGTAATCGAAAGGTTGAATGCATATCTCACGGATTCATGCCTTGTGAAGCAAGGCAGACAGCCATTATACTGTTTTACTGTCCGTTCGTCATGGATCCGTTCACCATGGAAAAGAAAAACACAAACGACATCTTTCATATCTTCCAGCCCGATCTCCTCCGAATCGAACAGGCCCTCAAGGACCGATTCGCATGTGAAAACCCATTCATCAACGAGGTCTGCAGCCACATCATCTTCGCCGGGGGAAAACGCATCCGGCCCCTTCTCACCGTGTGTGCGGCCAGGCTATGCGGGCGGTCGGATGATGCGGCATACGAACTCTCGGTCGTGCCCGAATACCTTCACGCAGCGAGCCTCCTTCACGACGACGTGGTGGACGGAGGGGTCCTTCGGCGTGGAAAACCCGCGGCCCATATCCTCTGGGGGGTCAATGCCGTCGTGCTTGTCGGGGACTCCCTTTATGCCAGGGCCATCGAGATCGCCACCCGTTTCCGAAACATCCCCATCGCCAGGATCATCGCCGAGACCGTGGCCCTCATGGCCGAAGGAGAGATCATCCAACTCCTGTCCTCCCAAACACGCAGGCTCGACGAAAAGACCTACCTGGACATCGTCCATAGAAAGACCGGGGCGCTCATCTCCGCGTCCTGCGCCATCGGTGCCCACCTGGCCGAGGCAGGACCTCGGAGGGTCCGTGCCCTCACCGAGTTCGGCCGCCTCATCGGTACCGCCTTCCAGATGGTTGACGACGTCCTCGACTACGCCGCAAAGACGGAGAAACTCGGAAAGGCAGCGGGAACGGACATGGCGGAAGGCAAGACGACCCTCCCCCTTGCAATCGCCATGGAAAGGGCCGAAACCCGTGACCGGGAAAGACTCATGGAGATCCTTTCGTCAGGAAGGATGACGAATGAGGACCTCTCCTGGACTCGACGCATCCTGGACCAAACCGGAGCAATCGAGGAAACTCGGAAACGGGCTAAGGCATATATCAACGAGGCGTGCGCCCATCTCGTGGACACATTTTCCCCTTCCGAGACCAGGGAAGGACTTGTCACCCTTGCCCATTTCATTTTGACGCGCACGAAATGACGCCAATGACATGAGAGATCGTACTGCAAAAACCTCAAAATCTGATCCCGCTCAAAAAGCCCGAGATGCAAGG
>DIFG01000018.1:9324-13359 GCA_002419025.1 Deltaproteobacteria bacterium UBA5754
AAACACTGGATTCCGGCCTCCGCCGGAATGACGACAAATTGGAATTTTCGACTTTTTACGAAACCATCAAAAATGAGGAGGGCTGGAAAATTGAAGCAACGCCGCGAGAATCGGGTTTTTTCAGCGGGATCATGAGAGAAAAGCCTGAATCCGTCGCCGGCGGCATAGGTGCTTGTTCCGTTCGGCAAAAGGACACGCAGCCATGAAGATACCCCTTCCATCCGGACGAACCTCCGCCCTTCTCTCCCTCGCCGCTGGGGCCACAATTGCCGCAGCCGCTTCTTACGAGGTCTTCTGCCCCAGGGCGACCCTTTTCGGAAGGGTCGTAACCCACGGCCCGAGAAACCGCCACGCTGTCGCCATACTTTTCGACCGATCTCCAAATCCATCGACCGAGGACGTGTGCCGAAGACTTCATGAACTCGGGGCCTCGGCAACCTTTTTCCTCGAAGGGAACCGGGCACGCCGTCACCAAACGGCATCAAGGGCCATGAAATCCTTCGAGATCGGCATCCACGGGATGCATTACCGTCCCCTTGCCCTGAGATCGGAAAAGACCGTTCGAAAGGAGATCCAGCAGGCATGTCTGGCTGCCAGGGAACTTCAGGACCGAAGGATCTCTTTTCTTCTCCCGCCACATGGATGGAAAGACCTCCGGCTCACCAGCGTCGCCAGGGAACTTGGCCTTACGGTCGTGAATCCATCCTGCACCATAAGGCCGGGCGAGGCCGTCACGGAGGGCCTTCTTGACCGAATCCGCCCCGGCCACCTCTGCCTCGTCCCGTGGAGGGCAGACCTCCCCTCTTCCGTGCCCGTGGTGAATGCTTTGACGGATCTCGTCACCGGATTGAGGGCACGAGGGCTTGCTCCCTGGGGACTGAGCGCCCTCCTTGTGGGCCCCTGATCCGGAAATGCGGGTCGCCGTCCATCAACCCGTCTTTTTGCCGTGGCCCGGATTCTTTTACAAGGCCATACGTGCCGACTGCCTCGTCCTCCTCGATACGGTGCAGTTTCCGCGCGGGTTCACGTGGCTCACAAGAAACCGGATCAAAGGGCCTGATGGAGAGGTCTGGCTGCGGGTTCCAGTCCTTAGAAAGGGTCGGGGTCTTCAAAGGATCGACGAAGTCCGCTGCCTTCCGGAGTCACGCTGGCGGAAAAAACACCTCGAGACATTTGTTCATTGCTACGGGAAGGCCCCCTTCTTCCAGGAGACATTCTCCGATCTCGAGAGAATATATGAAATCCCGCAGAATCGCCTTCTCGACGTGAATCTTCCCATCATAGATCTTCTCTGGCACGGCCTCGGGGTCGAAAGGCCATACCGGCTCCTTTCCTCGCTGGGTGTAACCGGACAGGGGACCGCGCTCATGGCGTCCATATGCGAATCCCTCGGCGCGGACCGCCTCGTGGCGTTCCGTCTCGCCCGCCCCCACCTGGATGAACGTCTCCTTTCCGATCGCGGGATCACCGTCGAATGGTTCCCCCTTCCGTCTCCTGTCTATCCGCAGTTGTGGGGGGATTTTGCCAGGGACCTCTCGGCCATCGACATCCTCTTTCTGTACGGCCCTTACGCAAGAAGGATCTTGGACCGGGCGAAATAATCCGAAACCAACGTCGTCAACCGCCACCTTGACGCGAATACCATTGGATTATTCAGTTGAATGATCGTACTGCAAAAACCTCAAAATATGATCCCGTTCAAAAAGCCCGAGATGCAAGGCGCGAAATTTTCCAGGAATGAGGCGTACTTAACGTACGCCGCAGTGACTGGAAAATTGAAGCAACACAGCAGATCGGTTTTTTTCAACGGGATCAGTTGAATCGAAATATCACGGTCTTAGGACCAAATCCTTGAGGGCGTCCTCAATCGTAGGAAATTCAAAGGCAAATCCCGCCCTTTCGAGCACGCGAGGCACCACCCTTTCGCCTCTCAGGGCGATCTTGGCCGCGTCTCCGATGGCAAGGCGAAGCGCAAAGCCCGGAACCGGAAGGATTGCGGGACGGCCGAGAAGGCGGGCAAGTGTCCGAGTGAGTTCCCTGTTTGTCACCGGATGGGGGGAACAAAAATTGACAGGACCCGAGACATCCCTGCGCTCCGCGACAAAAAGGACCGCCCGGCATAGATCGTGGATATGGATCCAGGAGAACCACTGCCGGCCGCTCCCGAGGCGTCCGCCCACGCCAAGCTGAAAGACCGGAAGCATCTGGGCGAGAAGCCCCCCGTCCCGTCCAAGCACTGCCCCGAAACGCGCGATGACGACCCTGGCGCCTTTTTTTCGGGCGCGTTCCGCCTCCTCCTGCCATGCCTGGGTGACCTCGGCGAGGAATCCCTTGCCGGCAGGGGATTCCTCGGTCACATCCCGATCCCCGGCACCCTCGTAATAGCCGACGGCATTGGCGTTCACGAGGACCGTTTCCGAGGCCCTCTCGCGGGAAATGGCCTCCACGGCCATACGGGTGGACATGACGCGACTTTTGAGAATAGCTTCCTTTGCCTCATCCGTCCATCGGGTCATGATGGATCTTCCCACAAGGTTCACGATGAGGTCCGCCTTGGCCGCCTCTTCCTGCCACGGACCGGACCGCAAGGGATCTCCGGTCACGTGGCGCGCGCCCGGAGGCAGATCCTCCGCCTTGCTCTGGGAGCGCACGAGACAGGTGACCGCATGCCCGTGTCTGATGAAAAACCTGGCGAGATGGATCCCGACGAATCCCGTTCCTCCAAGGACGAAGACCTTCATGGCGCATGGTCCTCCTCTGTGGTGTCACATGACATGAGTAATAGCTCCGATCCTTGTACGTAGCACAGCAAGCCGTTCCAGTGCCTCTTCGATCCGGCGCTCAGGGATGTCACCCGTCCTTCGCGCATCTTCAAGGGCATCCAGGACGCGGCGTACCCGATCCTCCCGGTGGCAGACGAGGAGGAGGTCGTGACCCGCCTGGAATGCCTTTACCGCCGCCGATCCGATGTCCCCGTACCGGGTGACCCCCCCCATCTCAAGGTCGTCTGTGACAAGGACCCCTGAAAAACCCAGTTCCTCTCGAAGGAGACGGTGCGAAATTACAGAGGAAAAGGTTGCGGGATACTGGTCATCGAGGGCCGGATAGACCACATGCGACGTCATGACCGCGGCCACCCCGGCCTCGATCGCCGCACGAAATGGCAGGAGGTCCCTCACAAGGTCCCTTTTCGCTGCCCGGACTACAGGACGCCCGTGGTGGGGATCTTCCTCTACACGCCCTATGCCGGGAAAATGCTTGGCGGTCGCCATGACCCCCAAGCCCTGGAGCGTCTCGATGAAAATGGTCCCGAGTTCTGCCACATGTGCCGGATCCGGTCCGTAGGTACGCCGGTCAAGCACCCCCTCGCACTCAAATCCGGAGACATCGAGCACAGGCGCAAAATCGAGGTGTATCCCTAAAGGGATGAGACAGGCGGCCACCGCGCAGGCCTGTTCCAGAACGGCCCCGCGAGGATCAAGGGCACGGGCCACGTCGGCGTTCGACGCCACATCCGGCCAATGGGGAGGACGAAGACGCAGCACAGGGCCTCCCTCCTGATCGACGGCAAGAAGGGCCGAAGCAAGACCTGCATCGTTACAGGCGTGACGAATGGAATCGCACAGAAGCCCGAGATCTTGCGGATTGGAAACGTTTCGCCCGAAAAGGATGAACGCCCCGATGCCGTCATCGAGAATCAAACGCCGAGCGCCCTCATCGAGGGATGTAGAAGACAGACCAGACATGAGACATTGGGCAAAGGGGGAATAGCCCCGGGAGATCGTCATATACTCTCAGTTATGATCCCGCTAAAAAAACCCGATTCTCGCGGCGTTGCTTCAATTTTCCAGTCCATGCAGCGTACGCTAAGTACGCCTCATTCCTGGAAAATTTCGCGCCTTGCATCACGGACATTTTGATCTGGATCAGATTTTGAGGTTTTTGCAGTGCTATCAGTTATCAGCTGTCAGTTATCAGCAAAAATTCTGTAGTCACATAAAGATTTAAAATTTATGGCTCCTCGACGTTTTGTGT
>DIFG01000025.1 GCA_002419025.1 Deltaproteobacteria bacterium UBA5754
CGGGTAAAGCCTGGCACCACATTGTTCTTGTGTTCCCATATGCGCTTTACGAGATCGGATGTGACACCCACATACAGGGTTTCGTTTCTGCGGCCGGCCGGAAGATAGACGCACGGCCTCATAATTCACGTTCTATACTGGATTCCGGCCTCCGCCGGAATGACGAGGCGGTATGCAACTGCGCACTGGAAACCGATCAAATTCCACACGAAATGACGAAGAGCCTAAATTATATGACGCTTTTGTGAGGACATCCGAAGGGCGCCTTCGGTTCCCGGAAAATGTGACCTCCCAGTCCGAGGTGTCTTCCGGGTACGGCTCGCTGATGCGGTGGGGGTGGCTGGCCCCTGCGTCTTAGGTGACCTTGTGGAACGTTTTTGTGAGGAGTGGCCCTTGCCCTCCACGGATGAGATGTTTCGGGAATTGGCCGGATGGAAGGCTCAGGGCCGGAATCGGAAGCGTCCCGGCGGAGGATCCATGCCCATCAGGATGCTTCCGACGATACCTCTTCGTCCTCCGGCGGCTTCAGCCCGTGTTTTTTGATCTTGTAGCCGATCTGTCTCTGGGTGAGCCCGAGTTCCCGCGCCGCGCGAGACCGGATCCATGCATGCCGGGAGAGGGCTTCGGTCAGTGCCTCTCGCTCCATTTCCTCGAGAGGGCGTCGGGGTGCGAGGGATCTCCCCTTTCTTTCCCGTTCCGGCGCCTCCGTGCAGGGGGCCGCAGGGGCATGATGGATGTAGGCTGGGAGATCGTCGATCCCGATGACATCGCCTCCTGTGACGATGACAAGACGCTCGATCACGTTCTGGAGCTCGCGGACGTTTCCTGGGAATTCATAGGAAAAGAGTGCCTCCAGGGCCTCGCGGGAGAAGCGCAGTGACCGATGGTTGCGATGATTGCTTTCCCGGAGGAAGTGGTCGATGAGGGGAGGGATGTCCTCCCTGCGTTCCCTGAGCGCGGGGATGAGGATGGGAACGACGTTAAGGCGGTAATAGAGGTCGGCGCGGAACATCCCTCTTTGAACGGCCTCCTCGAGTCTCCGATTTGTTGCGGCGATGACCCTGACGTCCGTCTGCAGGGTCTCGGTCCCGCCGAGACGTTCGAACTCCTGTTCCTGGAGGACCCGGAGGAGCTTGGCCTGGAGCGCGAGGGGGAGTTCTCCGATCTCGTCAAGAAATATCGTCCCTGTGTCGGCCTGCTCGAAGCGACCCTTCTTGAGCCCGGCCGCACCGGTGAAGGCCCCCTTTTCGTGGCCGAAGAGTTCGCTTTCGAGCAGGGTCTCCGGGATGGCGGCACAGTTAATTTTTATGAAAGGCCGGTCCTTTCTCGGGCTCATCTGGTGGATGGCCCGGGCGATGAGTTCCTTCCCGGTCCCTGATTCCCCGAGGACAAGGACGGCTGCGCTGGTTGAGGCGACCTTGCTCGCCAGAACGAGCACGTCGTGGATGGCCTTGCTGTCCCCGATGATGTTCCGCGTGGCGAAGCGGCTGCCGAGCTCGGCCCGCAGGGAGCGGTTCTCTTCGAGAATGTCTTCCTCCTTCAGGCGGATGGCCTTGTGGAGTTCGAGGAACTGGGCGATCAGTGCGGAGACGATGGACAGGAATCGCACGTCTTCCTCGAGGGAGACCTCCGGGCCGAAAAGCCGGTCCACGGTGAGGACTCCGGCTGGTTCCTGCCTCACGATCACCGGTACTCCGATGAACGATATCTGCTCTTTCGAGAAGCGGGTGCGGGCCCCGGTCCGGTCGAGAAACAGGGGTTCGCTCTTGATGTCGGGGACGATGAAGGGAGATGCAGTCCGAAAGACCGTGCCGATGACGCCTTCGCCGAAACCATAGACGCCTCGTTTCCTTTCATCATTAGAAAGACCGTACGATGCCCGGATCGCAAGGCGCCGTCCCGTCTCGTCCACGAGAACGAGGGTCGAGCGCTCCATCCTGAGGACTTCATGGAGGATGCGCAGGATCCGGGAAAGGGTCCGATCGAGGTCCAGGGCGGATCCCACGAGTTTCGCAATCTCGTAAAGGGCCTCGATCTCGAGGCGACCGGTCCCAGCACAGGGATTGCCAGAGGTGCTCGAAGCAGATGGTCGCGTGACTGAGGGAGGGTTCATCAGCGTATCCCCAAGACTCACATATTTCTTTCCAGCATAATGATGAGCAAAGATCGTGCCCGGCCGTGAAAACGGTCCATGGAGGGCCTTGCAAAGCACAAGATTTTGTCCTCCCTCCTCTGGGATGACGGGAAACGGTATCGAGGTTGTTTTTCTTCCCTCACAACGAACCGATTCCGATTTTTGCCGGCTCAGCAAATTACATTTTTGTAATAAAGTTCCGTACTACTTCATAAAGGTCTGCCCACACTTTTCCGGCTGGGATTCACAAAAAGGTACATGATCATTCATTTGTGTCGACACAGATACAAATTGGTCTGGAGAGGATGTTGGGTTTTTATCGATTTTAATGAATTAAATCAATTAGTTAAATGAAAAAACAGCTTGGCATGATACTTGCCCTACAGTGAGAAACGCCGGGCGTCTTTTCCGACGCATTGGCCGATACTCATACAAATCGGGAGGTATGCTTCATGCGCAAGGTGGCCATTTACGGCAAGGGCGGCATCGGCAAGTCGACGACGACCCAGAACACTGTGGCCGGACTCGTGGAAATGGGAAAGAAGGTCATGATCGTCGGCTGCGATCCCAAGGCCGACTCGACCCGCCTCATCCTCGGAGGCCTGGCCCAAAAAAGTGTCCTCGACACCCTCCGGGAAGAGGGTGAGGATGTGGATCTCGAAGACGTCATGAAGACGGGTTTTGGCGGATGCAGCTGCGTGGAGTCGGGCGGTCCAGAGCCGGGCGTCGGCTGTGCAGGGCGCGGGATCATCACATCCATCAACCTGCTCGAATCCCTCGGGGCATACGATGAGAGCCGCCAGCTCGACTATGCCTTCTATGACGTCCTCGGAGACGTGGTCTGCGGCGGTTTCGCCATGCCAATCCGTGAGGGCAAGGCACAGGAGATCTACATCGTCGTCTCGGGCGAGATGATGGCCATGTATGCTGCGAACAACATCTCGAAGGGCATCAAGAAGTTTGCCGAGTCCGGCGGCGTGCGCCTCGGGGGTCTCATCTGCAATAGCCGCAATGTTGACAATGAGGAGGCGCTCATCAAGGTCTTTGCAGAAGAGCTCGGCACCCAGATGATCTATTTCCTCCCCAGGGACAACATGGTCCAGAAGGCGGAGATCAACCGCAAGACCGTCATCGAGTACGATCCGACCCATCCACAGGCCCAGCATTACCGGAATCTCGCAAGGAACATCGATGAAAACAAGATGTTCGTGGTCCCTCAGCCCATGAAGCAGGAGCGTCTCGAGGAGCTTCTCATGGCTTACGGGCTCTTCGCCTGAAAAAAGGAGGAATGTGACCCATGAAGACCATGATTCGAGCCATAGTGAGACCGGAAAAATCTGACGACGTTAGGGCCGCCCTTCTCGAAGCGGGCTATCCCGCCATCACCAAGATGGAGGTGTTCGGACGGGGCAAGCAAAGGGGGCTCAAGGTCGGGGCCGTCACCTATGACGAGCTTCCCAAGGTGATGCTTATCTCCGTTGTCCCAGAAGAAGAAAAGGACATCGTCATCCGTACCATCATGGACAGCGCGCGGACCGGCGAGAAAGGGGCCTACGGGGACGGGAAGATCTTCGTGAGTCCTGTTGAAGAGGTCTACACGGTCAGTTCCGGGACCAGGGAGGCGTGAGACAATGAAAGAGGTGCTTGCCATCATCCGGCAGAACAAGATCAATCCCACCAAGCGCGCCCTTGTCGCAGCGGGTTTCCCGAGCTTTACGGCCTCGGCGGTTATGGGCAGGGGAAAGCGGCCCCTCGACCGGGAGCTTGTCGAGGCCATGGACTCGGGCACGCTCGACGCCCAGGAGGTCCTCCCGATCCTTGCCAGAGGGCCGGCCCTTCTTCAGAAGAGGATGCTCAGTCTTATCGTGCCCGACAAGGCCGTCCCCAAGGTCGTCGAGACGCTGATCCAGGAGAACCGGACGGGAAATCCCGGCGACGGGAAGATCTTTGTCCTTCCCATCCAGGATGCGATCAGAGTGAGAACAGGAGAAACGGGCGATGCCGCCATCGACGAGATGGCTGGGGCCTGAAAGGAGGCATGACATGCATCAGGGAAGCGATGAAAAAAGAGAGCATGGACCCGATCCCGCCCAGTTCGTGGAAGAGGTGGTCCGGGACTACCCCGCCAAGGTTGCGCGGAAACGACTCAGGCACATTGTCCCTGTGTCCCCTGACGGGCAGTGCGAGATCCAGGCGAACGTCCGAACCATTCCAGGCATCATCACCCAGCGGGGCTGCTGCTATGCCGGCTGCAAGGGGGTCGTAATCGGTCCCATCGCGGACATGGTCCATATCGTGCACGGTCCCATCGGCTGTTCCTATTACACATGGATGACCCGGCGGAACCAGGCGAAGCCGCGTGAGGACGGCCAGTACTACCTCGATTACTGCTTCTCCACCGACATGCAGGAGGATGCCATCGTCTTTGGAGGCGAAAAGAAGCTCAAGGCAGCCATCCGAGAGGCCCATGAGATCTTCAGGCCCAAGGCCATCTCCATCCACGCCACCTGCCCGGCGGGTCTCATAGGAGACGACGTGGTCAGGGTGGGGGATGAGATGTCGAAAGAGCTCGGGATCCCTGTTTTTGGTTTTGCCTGCGAGGGTTACAAGGGTGTCAGCCAGTCTGCAGGGCATCACATTGCGAACAACGGCCTCTTCAAGCATGTAGTGGGCAGGAAGGACATCCCTCCCGACGGCTATGCCGTAAACATGCTCGGGGAATACAACATCGGAGGCGATGCCTGGGAGATCGAGCGGATTCTCAACCGGTGCGGGATCTCGATCCTTTCCACCTTCAGCGGAAACGGAAGTTTCGACGAGATCGCCCGTTCCCACACGGCAAACCTGAACATCATCCAGTGCCATCGGTCGATCAATTATATGGCCGAGATGATGGAGACCAAGTTCGGGGTGCCGTGGCTCAAGGGGAACTTCATCGGGATCAAGGCCACCTCAAAAACCCTCTGGAAGATCGCCAGATTTTTTGAAGATCCTGCGCTCACGCAGCGGATCGAGGCGGTGATAATGGAAGAGGAGGCCCAGGCCGGTGTGGAGATCGCCCCGTATCGAGGGCGTCTCGCCGGAAAGACCGTCGCCCTCTTCGTCGGCGGTTCCCGTGCCCATCATTACCAGGACCTCTTCAAGGACCTTGGCATGAAGGTGATCGCTGCAGGCTACGAGTTCGCCCACCGGGATGACTATGAAGGCAGGGACGTTCTTCCCTTCCTGAAGGTGGATGCTGACAGCCAGAACATCGAGGAGCTCAAGGTGGACAAGGATCCGGAACGTTACCGGCCGCGCATCGACGACGAAAAGCGTAAGCGGCTCATGGCGGAAGGGGTCATCTCCACCTACGGGGGCATGATGCCGGAGATGGACAAGGGGGCAGTCGTGATAGACGACATCAGCCACCATGAGCTTGAAAAGCTCATCGAACGCTTCAAGCCTGACCTCATCTGCTCGGGGATCAAGGACAAATACGTGATCGAGAAATGGGGCATCCCCTCGAAGCAGCTTCACAACTACGATTACGGCGGTCCGTATGCGGGATACCTGGGGGCCGTGAATTTCGCAAGGGATATCGACATGCGCGTGAACGGTCCTGCCTGGGGTTTCATCACGCCGCCCTGGAAGAAAAAGCCGATCCTCGAGGCCGCTTTCGGCGCGGCCGCATAAGGAGAAGATCCATGTTGGATATGACACCCGTTGAAACAATCGAACGACAGGCCCTCCGGATCAACCCGGCCAAGACCTGTCAGCCCATAGGGGCCCTTTACGCCGCGCTCGGGATCCACAGGTGCCTCCCCCACAGCCACGGAAGCCAAGGTTGCTGCTCCTACCACAGGAGTCATCTCACCCGGCATTTCAAGGAGCCTATCATGGCCTCAACGAGCTCATTCACCGAGGGGGCAGCGGTCTTCGGAGGCGCCGCGAACCTGAGGCAGGCCCTGAAGAACATCTTCCATATCTACAATCCCGATGTGGTCGCTGTTCATACGACGTGTCTTTCCGAAACCATCGGAGACGACATCCCGAGCATCGTGAAGGCCGCCCGGGACGAGGGCATCATTCCAGAGGGAAAGCATGTCATCCACGCGAACACGCCGAGCTACGTGGGCTCCCATGTCACGGGCTTCGCTAACATGGCGCGGGCCATGGCCGAGCTCTTCGCCCAAAGAAACGGCGGTGCAAAGGACCAGATCAACGTGGTTCCCGGATTCGTGGAACCCTCGGACATGCGCGAGATCAAGCGGATCCTGTTCGAGATGGGGGTGAAGGCTGTGGTCTTTCCCGATACCTCCGATGTGCTCGACGCCCCCCAGACGGGCAGGCACGCCTTCTATCCAAAAGGCGGGGTGACGGTGGATAGCCTCATCTCCACAGGCGACAGCCGCATGACCTTTTCACTCGGACCATACGCCTCCGAGGAGGCGGGCAAGATCCTCCGCACCCGCTTCGAGATCCCCAACAAGGTCCTCGATCTTCCCGTAGGTATTGGGGCGACTGACCGGTTTATCGAGGCCGTTATGGGGGTAACGGGGACAGAGCCACCCGAGGCCATGATGGACGACCGAGGCAGGCTCGTGGACATGATGACTGACAACCAGCAGTATTTCTATGGAAAGCGTGCGGCCGTCTTCGGAGATCCGGATCATGTGGTCAGCATGACCGAGTTTCTCAGGGATCTTGGTATGCAACCTGTCTACGTGGTCACCGGTACCCCGGGCAGGCGATTCGAGACCGCCGTGAAGGGCATTCTCGCCCAGGCGGTTCCGGACGCGAAGGTCAAGGCCTTTTCCGATCTCTTCGAGCTTCACCAGTGGATCAAGAAGGAGCCGGTGGATCTTCTCGTGGGGAATACTTACGGGAAATTCATCGCCCGGGCCGAGGATATTCCGTTCGTCCGTTTCGGCTTTCCCATCCTCGACCGTGTTGGTCACGGGTATTTTCCGTGCGTGGGTTACCGGGGCGGCATGCGTCTCGTGGAAAAGATCCTCGGCGTCCTCCAGGATCGCGAGGACAGGGACTCCCCTGACCATTCCATCGAACTCGTCATGTAAGGGATGGAGACGACTGCCATGGAATCCGTCATATTCAAGGAACGGGCGGACCAGATCCACCGAAAGGGCGAGCAGCCCTTTGCCCTCACCTGCGACCGGGAGAGTCTGGCCGGTGCGGTAAGCCAGCGGGCCTGCGTGTTCTGCGGTTCCCGGGTGGTCCTCTACCCCATAGCCGACGCCCTCCATCTCGTCCACGGCCCTATCGGATGCGCCGCCTACACCTGGGACATCCGCGGGGCCCTTTCCTCGGGTCCCGAGCTCCATCGGCTGAGCTTTTCCACCGATCTCCGGGAGCGGGACGTCATCTTCGGGGGCGAGGAAAAGTTGAAAAAGGCCCTTTACGAACTCATCGAAAGGTACAGGCCCAAGGCGGCTTTCGTCTATTCCACATGCATCGTGGGCATCATAGGGGACGATCTTGAGGCCGTCTCCAAGGGTGTCGCCGCCGAGACCGGCATCCCCGTTCTCCCCGTCCAGTCAGAGGGCTTCAAAGGAAACAAGCGGGCGGGATACGAGGCCGCTTGCAAGGCCCTTTCACGGCTCGTAGGCACGGGTGACACGACAGGCATCTCCCCTTTCAGCGTGAACATCCTCGGTGACTTCAACCTGGCCGGGGAGATCTGGATCATACGGAGATACTTCGAGAGGATGGGGGTCCAGGTGGTGGCAAACATCACGGGAGATGGCAGGGTGGACGACATCCGCCGCGCCCACGGGGCCGCCCTCAACCTCGTCCAGTGTTCGGGTTCCACCATGGAACTCGCACGGATCATGAAGGAAAAATATGGGATCCCTTTCCATCGCGTCTCTTATTTCGGTCTCGAGGACATGTCCGAGGCCCTTTACTCCGTGGCGCGGTTCTTCAAGGACGACGGAATCATGCGAAAGACCCGGGAACTCGTGCGGGATGAACTCTCCGTCCTCATGCCCGAGCTTGAAAAATACCGGAAAGATCTGGAGGGAAGGCGCGCCGCCATCTATGTAGGAGGGGTCTTCAAGGCCTTTTCCCTTGTTAAGGCCTTCCGTCTCCTCGGCATGAAGGTGGTCATGGTGGGGACCCAGTCCGGGACTAGGAGCGACTACGAGGAGCTCGAGAGGATCACGGACGACGGGACCATCATCGTGGACGACTCGAACCCCCTCGAGCTTTCGTCCTTTCTCATGGAAAAGGACGTGGACATCTTCGTGGGCGGCGTGAAGGAACGCCCCATCGCATACAAGCTCGGGGTCGCCTTCTGCGATCACAACCACGAGCGAAAGGTCGCCCTTGAAGGCTTCGAGGGCATGCTGAACTTCGTCCGCGAGGTCCATTCCTCGGTCATGAGCCCGGTGTGGAGATTTGCTCCGAGGAGGAATCCATGAACCGCGAACTCGAACACGCGACATCGACGACCAATGCCTGTAAGCTCTGCAAACCCATGGGGGCGTGCCTTGCCTTCCGTGGGATCGAGGGGGCTGTCCCATTCCTCCACGGTTCCCAGGGGTGTGCAACCTATATGCGGCGCTACATCATCAGCCACTTCAACGAGCCCATGGACATCGCCTCTTCGTCCCTCGGAGAGAAGCACGCCATTTATGGCGGCGGGCCGAATTTCCGCCTCGGCGTGAAGAATGTCACTGAAAAGTATCGGCCCAGTCTCATCGGGGTCGCAACCACCTGCCTCACCGAGACCATCGGGGACGACGTCGCAGGCTTTGTGGGCGAGATCAGGAAAAAGGCCGGAAGGGTCGATGGAGGACCTTCGATCGTCCATGTCTTGACTCCGAGCTACGGCGGCACCCACATGGAAGGCTTCCACGCCGCGGTCAGGGCGACTGTTGAGCAGCTCGCCGAGGGAGGGGAAAGGGGGGATCGGATCAACATGCTCCCGGGATTCGTCTCTCCCGCCGACATCCGGTACCTCAAGGAGGTTCTCGCGGATTTTGGCGCGGAGGCCACGATCCTCCCCGATCTCTCGGACACCCTGGATGGTCCCGCCCTTCGCGAATACAGAAAGCTTCCCGCAGGTGGCACTTCGATAAGGGAGATCAGGTCTATGGGCGGCTCCCGGGCCACGATCGAGTTCGGCCGGACCCTCGAAGCCCACAGGACCGCCGGAGCCTTCCTCGCCGAACGGTTCCAGGTCCCGAACCACCGGATCGGGCTTCCTGTCGGGATACGGGAGACGGACAGGTTCTTTGCCGTCATCGAGGATCTGAGCGGGCGTCCGACGCCCGAAAGGCATGCGGCGGAGAGGGGACGGCTCGTGGACTCGCTCGTGGACGGGCACAAGTACATCTTCGGCCTCCGGGCCGTGGTCTACGGGGAGGAGGATCTGGTTGCCGGCATCGTGTCTTCACTCGCGGAGTTCGGCGTCCGTCCCGTGCTCTGTGCCTCAGGAGGGGAGAGCGGGCTCCTCGCCGGGGCCGTCCATGCCTTGACCGAGGGCCTCGTCGATGAGCCTCCCATAGTACGGCAGGGGGCCGACTTCTTCGATATCGGAGAAGAGGCCGAGGACCTTTCTCCTGACATCATCATCGGCCACAGCAAGGGTTATCACCTGGCCCGCAGGCTCGGGATCCCCCTGCTTCGCGTGGGATTTCCCATCCACGACCGGATCGGAGGTCAACGGATCGTGCATCTCGGCTACCGGGGCGCCCAGTGGCTCTTCGATTCCCTCGTGAACACGGTCATCGCGGGAAGGCAGGCATCTTCCCCCGTGGGTTACGGATACTACTGAGATTGAAAGGACTCGGGCCATGGAAAAGACATCGTCAATAGCACACAATCCCGTAAGGCATCCCTGTTTCAATGCCTCGGTCAAGGGGCGTTTCGGAAGGGTGCATCTGCCCGTTGCCCCTACGTGCACCATCAAGTGCAATTACTGCAACCGTAAGTACGACTGCGTGAACGAATCCCGTCCGGGCGTCACGAGCGCCGTCCTGAAGCCGTTCCAGACGATCTCATATCTGGAGGAGGTCCTTGAGAAGGAACCTAGGATCACGGTTGCCGGGATCGCCGGTCCGGGGGACCCCTTTGCGAATCCGGGTCCCACTCTGGAGACCCTCCGCCTCGTCCGAGGGCGTTTCCCTGAGCTGATCCTCTGTCTGGCGACCAACGGACTCGGCCTGCCCCCCCATGTGGATGCACTTGCGGAGCTCGGGGTCTCCCACGTGACCGTCACCGTGAACGCGGTTGATCCAGAGGTCTCCCAGCACATCTATGCATGGGTACGGGACGGAAAGATCGTCTACCGTGGACAGGAGGCGGCCTCGCTCCTCCTCGAACGGCAACTGGATGGCATAAGAAAGCTCAAGGATCTGGGGATCACCGTCAAGGTGAACACCGTCGTCATCCCGGAGGTGAACAACACGCATGTCACCACCCTGGCCCAACGCATGGCCGGACTGGGCGCGGATCTCCTGAACCTCATTCCCGTGTATCCTACGGAAGGGACCCCGTTCGCGGAAATCAGGGAGATATCCCGTGCTGAAATCGAAACCCTCCGCTCCGAGGCCGAACGGTATATCCCGCAGATGCGTCACTGCACCCGGTGTAGGGCAGATGCCGTGGGTCTTCTTGGCTCGGACCGCTCCGGCGAGTTTGCAAAGTGTCTCTCCGCCTGCTCACGGATGGCCCCGGAAGCAGGGGCCGACAGGCCTTACGTGGCCGTTGCGACCCAGGAGGGACTCCTTGTGAATCTCCACCTGGGAGAGGCCGCGCATCTTGAGATCTGGGGAAACTTCCCTGACGGCGCGAGGAAGATCGGGGAACGGTATGCCCCCAAGCCCGGTACCGGCAGGAAACGCTGGGACGAACTGGCGGAGATCCTCCGGGACTGCAGGGCGGTTCTCGTGAGCGGGATCGGAGAGACCCCGAAGGAGATCTTCGCGGCGAAAGGCATCCTGCCCATCGTCATGAGCGGATTCATCGAAATGGGAGTAAGTACCATCTTTTCCGGCGGGGACCTCTCGGTATTCGCGGTCAGGAACAAAAAAACGTGCAGTGGAGGGGGACAGGCATGCAGCTGAGAAACGCGCTATCGGACTCGATATTCGACCGTCTCATGGGTTTGGCTGCGGGGGACGTGCACCCGGAGGACGCGCGCCTCTTCGCCCTTGCCTTGAGTTTCCATGCCACGCGGGCCGTAGGTTCCATGACGGCCCTGACCGGCCTATCCGCCCGTGCCCTCACGGTGCTCTTTCGAAGGTATTTTCCGGGCCTTCTCAAGGCCAAACCGGACGGATTCTGTCTCAAGGTGTTCCTCCACGGCCTTGCGGGGAAAAACTTCCTCTGCCGGTGCGATAGCGTCATGGCCTCTTCACCCACCGACGGGGACGCCGAGGAGGAAACGCCGCAGGATACGCTCATCCGTCGATACGGGGAGATATCCGAACTCCGAGATCTCCTCCTCGCACATCGGACAAACGGCGTGGAGGAAGAGGAATGGTTCGCTTCCCTCCTTGCCCGGGCTTCCATGGGAGCAAACCATCTCTGGCAGGATGCGGGCTTTCTGGGACGAAACGACGTCTCTCTCCTGCTTTCCCGCCACTTCACCAGCCTCCACGACAAAAACACAGGCAACATGAAGTGGAAGAAATTTTTCTACAAGCAGCTCTGTGAACGGGAAGGCATGAACCTGTGCAGGGCACCGAGCTGTTCAGAGTGCTCGGACATGCCCAGGTGTTTCGGGCCTGAGGAGGCTGAAGAATGGGAGCTAGGCTCTGCAATAACCGGCGCAGTCCCGTTATGACCGGTCCGGCATGCGGTCCATCAGGACATTCGGCGAAAAGGACTGATGCATCAGAGGTCCAACCCCTCGGCCTCGGTCCGCAGGAATTCCCGGAACGTCTCGTAAAGGGCGCGGAATCCCTCGACCGCCTTCCTGCCCCTTTCGGTGAGGCGGGCCCCTCCCCCCTTCCTGCCTCCTACCGAGGTCTCGACCAGGGGGCTTTCCGCCTGCCGGTTGATGGAGTCCACCAGCTCCCATGCATGGCGGTAGGACATGTTCATGGAGCGGGCGGCCTGGGATATGGAGCCGAATCTCTCAATGCGTTCGAGGAGTTCAACCCGTCCGTATCCCAGGAAGGTGCCGTCGTCCCCCTCTATCCATATCCGTCCCCTGAGGGTGTAGGGTCCCTTTTTCACAGTGGAGTCTGGAGGCGAGGCGTCCTTGTCGGCGGGCAAAAAGCGGGGGTGGGAATCCGGTATCTTCATTTTATTGTCCCTTCGGCCATAGAGCGGTCTTGACTATCGTTATTCCCGATTGTATATAGCTAATAACTTCTTTGATTTTAAAGAAAATTACACGATACGGCAAAGACGTGTGCCTGGAAAGGAAGGAATATTATGATGATATTTGCCCCTTCCCTCTTGTTTGGCGCTCCGATGGTCAAAAAGGGCCTTTCTTTTTTCGTTTTTCTCTTTTTCAGCCTTTTGCCCTTGGGTACCTCACGGATCGCGGTGGCGGCCGACGAGGTCCTTGTCTCGGCCGCTGCGAGCCTTACCGAGGCCTTCACGGAGATGGGAAAGGCCTATGAGGCGAAAAATCCCGGTGTCGCCGTGAAATTCAACTTTGCTGCTTCGGGTCAGCTCCTCCAGCAGATCGCCCAGGGGGCCCCGGTTGATATCTTCGCCTCGGCAGACCAGAAGACCATGGACACGGCCGAGGAAAAGGGGCTTATCGTTTCGGGCACGCGGAGGGATTTTGCCGGGAACCGCCTTGTCCTCATCACTCCTCCCGGATCGAAGTACGTGGGTTCCCTTGCCGACATCCGGGGTCTTTCCCGGATCGCCATCGGAAATCCCGAATTCGTCCCGGCCGGGCGGTATGTGAAGGCCATGCTCGAGAAGGAGGGTATCTGGAAGGACGTGGAGAAGTCCCTCATCCTCGGGGTCTCGGTGCGCCAGGTCCTCGACTATGTCGCCCGGGGCGAGGTGGACGCAGGCTTCGTCTTCGCGACGGACGCCACCCTTGCAGGGGACCGTGTGGTGGGCGCCTTGGAGTTTTCGCCCCCCACCCCCATCACGTACCCAATCTCGGTGGTGAAGGGGAGCGCAAAGGCAGGGCTTGCCGAATCGTTCATCTCCTTCGTCCTTTCCGGCGACGGCAAGGCGATCCTTGCGCGGTACGGTTTCGTGGTGGAAGGGCTGATCCCGCTGAAAAAACCCGATTCTCGCGGCGTTGCTTCAATTTTCCAGTCACTGCGGCGTACACCAAGTACGCCTCATTCCTAGAAAATTTCGTGCCTTGCATCTCGGGCTTTTTGAGCGGGATCAGATTTTGAGGTTTTTGCAGTGCGATCAAGGCTCAATTAACCCTGTTGCATAAGGATTTTTATGTCTCTTTCCCCCTCCGATCTCGCACCCCTGCTCCTGACCCTCCGTGTCGCAGGTGTCGCTACACTTTTCTCCCTCTTGATCGGGACAGGGCTCGGTTTTCTCACGGCCCGCAGCCGATTTCCAGGCCGCGATGTCCTGGACGGCATCCTTGCGCTCCCGCTCGTCATGCCCCCTACGGTCCTCGGCTACTATCTCATCGTGCTCTGGGGGCGGAACGGCTGGTTCGGCGGCTGGCTTCACGAACACTTCGGCATCTCCCTCATGTTCACCTGGGAGGGCGCGGTGCTCGCGGCCACGGCCGTGTCCTTCCCCCTGGTCTACAAATCGGCCCGCGCCGCCTTTGAGGGAGTGGACGGAAACCTCGAGAAGGCCGCACGGACCCTCGGGGACCGGGAGATCGCCGTCTTTATCCGGGTGAGCCTTCCCCTTGCGTCCAGGGGGATATTCGCCGGGGCCATGCTCGCCTTTGCCAGGGCCATGGGGGACTTCGGGACGACGCTCATGGTCGCGGGAAACATCCCGGGGAGGACCCAGACTGCGGCGCTTGCGGTCTTTGACGCAGTGCAGGCCGGAAAGGACGGCCTTGCAAACGCCCTCGTCCTCGTCATGTCCGCGGTCTGCGTGGCAGTCCTCGTCACGACCGGACGCCTCACCGAAAGGAGACGGACGTGAGGATCTCGGTCGATATCGAAAAGGGTCTCCAATCCGGCGACCGCGCCTTCCGGCTCCGGGTCGCCTTTTCCTCCGGAGGCGAAAGCACCGTGATCTTCGGTCCCTCGGGGTCCGGAAAGACCCTCACGATCCAGGCGATCGCCGGGCTCGTGCGTCCGGATGCCGGGAGGATCGTCCTCGGAGAGGGCACGCTCTTCGATTCCGTGGCCGGGATCGACCTCCCGGTGAGGAAAAGGGGGGTCGGGTTCCTCTTCCAGGACTATGCCCTTTTCCCCCATCTCACGGTTGCACAGAACATCGCCTACCCCCTCACGCGCTTCTGGGAGTGGAGGATTCCGGACAGGGTGCGCCTGGAGGTGGAGGAGATCATGGATGCCTTCGAGATCCTGGGGCTTGCGGCATGCCTTCCCCGGGAACTCTCCGGCGGCCAGAGGCAGCGGGTCGCCCTCGCCCGGGCGCTCGTGAGGCGACCGACAGTCCTTCTTCTCGACGAACCCTTTTCAGCACTCGACACCCCGCTCCGGGCCAGGATGAGGGAAGAACTCCTCGCTCTCAGGCGGCGATTCAGGGTCCAGCTCGTCATGATCACCCACGATCCCGCTGACGTGGAGGTCTTTGGGGAGACTCTCGTATATATAGAGGAAGGTGCTGTTCGGAATGTGGTGAGGAGAAGGGCGGATGTGAAAAACCGCAGTAAAGATCCCGCTGAAAAAGCCCGATCTGCGGCGTTGCTTCAATTTTCCAGTCCATGCGGCGTACGCTAAGTACGCCTCATTCCTGGAAAATTTCGCGCCTTGCATCTCGGGCTTTTTGAGCGGGATCAGATTTTGAGGTTTTTGCAGTGCGATCAGTAAACCGATTCTTGACTGCTTTGCCGTTTGTCCAGGGCAATAGCCGATTTCTTGAGTTCCGCTGACCTTGCCTTGGCTGCCTTTTTGATATCGGCTGCAATAGAGGCAAGCTGCGCATAGGAGGTGATCTCTCTTGTCGTGGTGCTCACAATTCCGATCGAAACTGACAGCAAGGGAAATATCACTGACTCGCCGTTTCTATTTTTGGCTGCATAGCAGCCTCTGCAGTAGTCTTCTTCACTGTGCAGATAGATGAGTTGTTTTTCGAGTGTTTCAATGATTCTGTCTGAGATTTTAACTGAATTCTCAGGATTTGTGATCAAAATGAAATCATCACCGCCAATATGCCCAATGAAATTGGAATGTTCATAGCCATTATTTCTTACTATATCAGTTAGGATGTCGGCAATTGTTTTGATTGCCTTATCACCCTTTTCAAATCCATAATAGTCATTATATGGTTTAAAATTGTTGATATCTATATAGCAGATGTCAAAGGGTAGATTATTAAGAATCCTTTTGTTGATTTCCCTGCGTATTGCATTATTTCCAGGCAGTCCTGTAAGTGGGTTTCTATTCTCGGCAAGTTTGATATTTTGTTCAGTAATTGCCTTCAATAAGTTGCTAATTGATACTGAACCAATATACTTGCCGTTCAAGCTCACAAGTATGTCATCATACAAAATTTCATATTCCCTTCCATTAAGCATTCGTGATACCTCTTGAATGCTGGTTTCGCCATCAACCACAAGGCTTGGGGCTTCCATCAACTCTGATATCTTGCTTTTGGCATTTATGAACATTCCATACCCAAGCTTTCCAATCATCTGATTTTCAAGAAACCTGTATTTTTGTAAAACGCCTATTATTTTTTCATTTTCTACCACAGGTATGATCATTAACCTGCTATCTGTGCGAAAACGATTCATTACATCGAAGATTGTTGCATTTTTTGTGATTGGTTCTGTAAATTTAACGATATCTATTATCGGAATTTTTTCATAGTCTATACGGTCTATGGTGTATAAAGTCTTTATATTTATCTTGCTATATTTAAATGTCTCTTGTGGTTTTGCCAGGAAAAAGCCTTGCCCGAATTCTATGCCCATACTCTGGACTATCTTTATTTCTTCCTCTTTTTCAAGGCCTTCAGCAATAACTTTTATTCCCAATTTATGGCATAGTGCAGTTATTGTATCTACAAGTTTATATTTTTTAATATCTTTTTCTATATTTGATATAAAGTGTTTATCTATTTTTACAAAGTCAGGCTCTATATTTGACAGCATCTTTAATCCACCATATCCGGTCCCGAAATCATCTATTGCAATTTTGAATCCAGCATTTTTGTATTGATCAATAACTTTTTTTATCTTTTTGCACTTGTGGTTGTTTCTTTCCTCTGTTATTTCGATTACTATTTGTTTATTTCTTAGTCCATTTTCTTTTATTATTGTGTTCCACATTTCTGTAGAATGTGCTTGGTCAGTAAGGATATCAGGGGCTGTATTTATGAACAGCAGTGTTTCTTGATTTCTGAAGTCAAGCTCTGCAGCTTTTTTGATCGCATTTTCTCTGCATTTTGTGTCCAAAAATAAGATCGTATTTGTTGCAATTGCATCCATAAAAAGATTTTCTATGTTTATGTCCTTGAAATAAGGATTGTTTATCCTTGTCAAAGCTTCGTGTCCTAATACAGAGCCATCTTTAAGAGAATAGATGGGTTGATAGTGTATATCAAGGCAATCCTGATCCAGGATATCAAGTATATTACATAATCTCCTATCAAGCGTGATGATGCGTCCTGTTTTGCAGAGGTGGTCCTCTTGTATCCATGTTAATTTTACATTCGCTTTCATTCTGCACCTCTTATATAGCTGAATTCGTGATGGATGCATCCAGCCCGCGCCCTGGGATGAGCGATGCCGGCACAGGCCGGCATGGTAACAGTAGGGCAAAAGGGCTGTTTGTGTGATCCTCCCTACAGGGTGAACTGGCCGGTGAGACTTCGCAGTTCTCCGGCGATCCGGGCGAGGTTGCCGGCCGAGGCCCGGGTCCCTTCCGCCGATTGGGAGACCTGGGCGCCCGCCCCGGCAATGGCCTCGCTCACGCGCGCCATTTCCTGGACCTCGCCGCTGGCCTCCTGGGTCTTCGCGCTGATCTCACCCGCAGTCGCGGTCTGTTCCTCCACGGCGCCGGCGATGCCTGTCGAGAGATCGGCGAGCCTTCCGATGATCTCCGCGATCCTTTCAACGGCCTCCTCCGCGTTTCGTGAGCCGCTTTGAAGGTCCTTCACCATGGTGTCTATGGATGTGACCGATTCTCCCGTCTGTTTGGCGAGCTCCTTCACCTCGCCGGCGACGACTGCAAAGCCCTTGCCCGCCTCCCCTGCCCTGGCGGCCTCGATGGTGGCGTTTAGGGCAAGGAGGTTCGTCTGTTCTGCGATGGAGCCGATGAGCCTGCTCACCTCACCGATCCGGGCCGATTCCTGCGCGAGCCTTCGGACGGCCTCACGTGCGGCCTCGGCCTGTCCGGCTGCATCCCGCGAGATCCCGTTCGCCTCGGTCGTGTTCCGGGAGATTTCGGAGACCGTGGCCGTCATCTCCTCCATGGCGGCCGCGACAGAGGCGACGCTCTCGCCCGCGGCCTCGGCCGATCTGTGCACCTCCTCGGCCTGGGAGTGGCCCTTGGCAGCCGCTGAGGCGAGCATCTCCGAGGATTCCTGCATCCTCGCCGCCTCTTCGGAAAGGACCTCCTCCTTCTCCCTGATCCTTACGAGGATGTCGCTGATCCTCTGGATGTAGCTGTTCACGAAGGTCGCGACCTCGTCGAGCTCGTTTTTGATGGCCGTCTGATAGACTGCGCACTCTTCGCAGGATTTGTACTGGCCGGAGAGGATTTTCGGGCAGTGGACTTCAGGGGCATAGCTTCCCGCCTCGTACCAGCAGTGGGCCTCTCTTCCGTAACACGGGCATTCCGTCTTTCCGCATGACATCACCGATGAGCAGTTCACGGCCGTGACGTCCATGCGGACCCGGAGGTCCGCGTTTTGGACGGAGCGTTTGAGGTCACTGACAAGGGCGCCGAGTGGCCTGGATATACTCCTTGAGAGTGTAAATCCGGCTACAGCGGCGAGTGCAGAGAAAAGAAGCCCGATGGTGAGAAGGAGCCGGGTCGCTGAAGACTCGTGTTCAATGACTGCATTGATGGAGGCTTCTGTAACCCTTGCAAAATCCTTTTCTAATCTGTCCATATTAAGGTTGATGGAATCGGTATTTTCATCGATGATCTTTTTTGTCTCGTAGATATTAGCCAGTGTCTGGAACCCGCTCTTGATAATGAGATCTTCGACAATTTTTCCATATTCTTTGTGTTTTTTTTCGATTTCATCAAAATGACGCGATAGACTTTCTATCTGTTCCTTTCTTTTCTCGGTCACATTCTCTTTGGCCATCTTTGAAAGGCGATCCTTCAGCACCTTTACGGCCTTGTCGGCCCGTTTCATCATGGTCACTAACTCTGCCATGTACCTGTCAAGTTTCTCCTTTGCCTCTGGCCTTCCCAATGCCAGGTGTTCCTTTGTTAGAAGTATATCATTCACTAGACGCATCTCCTCGAGCTGGGAAGAGGAAAGTTCCTTAATATCTTTAAGGATGCCTATATTGGAATCAGAAAGTTCCGTCCGTATGTCGTATAAACTGCGGACCCCGATCCCGATGACCAAGCCCATGACAGCGACAACGAGGGCGAAGAAGAGATAAATCCGCCAGGATATCTTGAGCCTGTGCAGTTGCAGATGAAACATGAGTTACCCCCCTGAATGATTTCTCTGCTTCCTGAATCCGTGAGCCGGCGGCCGGGGTGTTTGTGGAGTGAGGNNGGACGGGCGCCGTCGGCAAATCCGCCCCCATAGACGGGGGCTATTTGCCGCATGGAACAAATACTTCGGCCGCTGGCTCACGGATTCAGCTGATTTCTCTGCTTCCCTTTTCGGTTGGGGTGGGGGATCGACGTTAGGAAAATCATGGCATTTTTTGTGACATTTTTGTGACAACCTCAAAAATTTGTAAATTCGGAAACGCCTGCAAAGATGGCATCCGGTCATGGACTGGATGCCCAAGGTGCCAACAAGAGAGATAAGATTCATCTGAACGGCCTTGTCCCTTGCAGGGACAAAAGCGCTGTGTCATCTTGCGTTTTTATCAGGATCAGGCAGCAATGATCCTCCTGAATTCCAGCGAAAGGAAGGACCAATGGGCCTTACAGTCACGGAAAAGATCCTCGTACGCCACATCGTCGAGGGTGAGATGACCCCCGGCAAGGAGATCGGGATCCGGATAGATCAGACCCTTACCCAGGACGCCACCGGTACCATGGCGTACCTCGAGTTCGAGGCCCTGGGCCTCAGCCGGGTCCGGACCGAGGTCTCGGTGAGTTACGTGGACCACAACCTCATCCAGTCGGACTTCCGGAACGCGGACGACCACCGGTTTCTCCAGTCCATCGCGGCCCGGTACGGGATCTTCTTTTCCCGTCCCGGAAACGGGATCTGCCACCAGGTCCACCTCGAGCGCTTCGCAGCCCCGGGGAAGACCCTCCTCGGCTCGGACAGCCACACCCCGACCGCCGGGGGCTGCGGTATGCTCGCCATGGGGGCCGGCGGTCTCGACGTGGCCATGGCCATGGCCGGCGAGCCCTTCCATCTAAGGATGCCGGGAATCGTCGGCATCCATGTCATCGGGAGCCTCCCCCCCTGGGTCTCGGCCCGGGACGCCATCCTCGAGATCCTGCGCCGCATGACGGTGAAGGGCGGGGTGGGGAAGGTCCTCGAATACTTCGGGCCGGGGCTCGCAGGCCTCTCAGTCCCTGACAGGGCGACCATGGCGAACCTCGGGACCGAGCTCGGCGCAACAAGCACTGTCTTCCCATCGGATGAGGTGACCAGGGCGTTTCTGATAAGCCAGGGCAGGGAAGGGGTCTGGGAGGAACTCGCCGCTGATCCGGATGCAACCTACAGCGAGGTGATGGACCTGGATCTTTCCTCCCTCGAGCCCATGATCGCCTGTCCGTCCTCCCCGGACAACGTCGTCCCCGTGCGGGAGGTGGCAGGGCGCCCTGTCGCGCAGGCGATCATCGGTTCCTGCGCCAACTCCTCCTATCGGGACCTCGCCATCGCAGCCAAGGCCCTCGAGCACGGAAGGATCCACCCGGAGGTGAGCTTCGAGATCAATCCCGGAAGCAATCAGGTCCTTGAGAACATGGAGATCGACGGCCTTCTCCGGCACCTCATCCACGCGGCTGCCAGGATCCACCAGTCGGGCTGCCTCGGCTGCATCGGCATGGGCCAGGCACCGCCGACCGGAGGGATCTCGCTTCGGACCTTCACCCGGAATTTCCCTGGAAGAAGCGGCACCAAGGGCGACCAGGTCTATCTCTGCAGCCCGGAGACGGCCGTGGCCTCGGCCATGAAGGGGGTTATCACAGATCCCCGTGAGCTTGGGCCCGCGCCCGAGGTGAAGATCCCGGGGCGATTTCTCGTAAATGACGTGGGTATCATCCCTCCGCCCGCTGACGGTTCCAGGGTCGAGATCCTCCGGGGGCCGAACATAAAACCCCTTCCCGCCTTCGATCCCCTCCCTGACGACCTCTCGGGACGGGTCCTCCTGAAGCTCGGGGACAACATCACAACGGACCACATCATGCCTGCCGGAAGCAAGATCCTCCCCTTGAGGAGCAACATCCCTGCCATCAGCGAGTACGTCTTCGCAGCCGTGGACCCCACCTTCCACGAAAGGGCAAAGGGGGCGGGGACGGGTGTCATCGTCGCCGGAGAGAACTACGGGCAGGGCTCGTCAAGGGAGCACGCGGCCCTTGCCCCCCGCTACCTCGGCGTGCGGGCCAAGCTCGTCAAATCCTTTGCCCGCATCCACAAGGCGAACCTCATCAATTTCGGGATCGTCCCTCTCGTCTTCGAGGACCCCGACGACTTTTTCGTCGTGGAGCAGGAGGACGTCCTCTCGATCACCGGGCTGCGCTTTGCCCTCCTTGACGGGGCCGAGACCGTGACCGTGCGGGTTGGGGACAAGACCTCGATCCATGCCCGGCTTGAACTCTCGGAGCGGGACCGGCTGATACTTGCCGCTGGCGGCCTTCTCAACTGGGTGAAGGCCAGGATCGAGGCAGAGAGGGATACAGGCCAGGGCCATGATGAGGCGCCCTGATGCCCGGACCGCCCTCTATGGGATCATCGGGCATCCTGTTGGCCACAGCCTGAGCCCGGTCTTCCAGAACGCGGCCTTTAGCGCCATTGAAATGAACGCCGTCTATCTCGCCTTCGATGTCGCGCCTTCCGCCCTCGGGGACGCCCTCCGGGGCGTTCGCGCCCTTGGGATCCTGGGCCTATCGGTCACCATCCCCCACAAGGAGGCGGTCATCTCCTTTCTCGACGAGGTCGACGGAGATGCCCGATCCATCGGGGCCGTAAACACGGTTCTGAACAGGGACGGGCGCCTCATCGGGATGAACACGGACTGGCTGGGCGCTGTACAGGCCCTTGAATCCGCGACGCCCATTGCCGGGAAAAAGGTCCTTGTGATCGGGGCCGGGGGGGCGGCCCGTGCGGTGTGCTACGGTGTGACCAGAAAGGGAGCGGTCCTCCACGTGGCGAACCGCACGCCGGAGAAGGCGCGGGTCCTGGCCGAGGCCTTCGGAGGGGACTGGTCCGGGCTCGATGGGCTAGCCGGGGTCCGGCCGTCCATCGTTGTTAACACCACCTCTGTGGGCATGGCCCCGGATGCGGACCGCTCACCTGTCCCTGCCTCCGTGCTTGAAGGCGTCGAGGTGGCCATGGATATCGTTTACAGACCACGCGAGACCCGCCTTCTCCGGGAGGCGAGGGCCGCTGGGTGCCTGACTGTGGACGGGCTTGCCATGCTCCTCCATCAAGGGGCGGCCCAATTCGGGATCTGGACAGGCCGAAATGCCCCGCTCGATACAATGGAAGAGGCCCTTGCCGAGGCCATTTCCGGAAAGGAACCGGCATGATGGATGTGAAGATCACGGTACCTGGCTCGAAGAGCATCACGCAGAGGGCCATTGCGGTCGCTGCCCTTGCTGACGGCACATCCCGCCTTATAGGCCCCCTCGAGAGCGAGGACACGCTGCTTTTTAGAAAGGCCCTGTCTCAGCTCGGCATATTCATCGAGGACGCAGACGGCTCATGGCTGGTTCACGGACAGGGTGGAAGGATCCTTCCCGCAGGCGGGGAGATTTTCATGGGGAACAACGGCACCGGGATGCGGTTTCTCGCATCCATCGCCGCACTCGGAGAGGGTAGATACGTGCTTACAGGCACGGAGCGCATGGCCGAGCGCCCCATCGAGCCCCTCCTTTCGGCCTTGAGGGCCTGGGGCGCAGGGGCCTTGAGCCTTCGGGGAACCGGCTGCCCTCCGGTCGCAATCGAGGGCAGGGGGCTCGAAGGTGGTGAGATCTCCCTTTCGGCGGGCCTCAGCAGCCAGTACCTATCCTCACTTTTGATCGTCGCACCCTATGCGCGCAAGGCCGCGCGCATCCGGCTCGACGGGCCCCTCGTCTCCCGGCCCTATGTGGACATCACGCTTTCAGTCATGGCCTACTTCGGGGTCGAGGCCTGGGAGGATGCAGGCGTCTTTTCCATCCCTCGTGGGGCGTACCATGCCCGGGAGTACCGGGTCGAGGGCGACGCATCAAGCGCCTCCTATTTCTGGGCGGGAGCGGCCGTGAGCGGGGGCCGCGTGACCGTGACTAACATCCCTGAAAAGGCCCTCCAGGGGGACGCGGCCTTTGCCGACATCCTCGGGCTCATGGGCTGCTCAGTGGAAAAGGGACCGGAGGGGGTCGCGGTCCAGGGCCCGAAGGAAGGGCTCTCCGCCATCGAGATCGACATGGGAAGCTGGCCGGATGTGGTTCCGACCCTTGCGGTGACAGCGGCCTTCGCACGGGGCCGGACGGTCATCAGAAACGTTGCCCATCTCCGGATCAAGGAGACGGACAGGATCCGGGCCGTTGCGGCCGAGCTCGTCCGTCTCGGGGCGGATGTGAGCGAACTCCCGGACGGGCTCGTGATCGAGGGGGGGAGGGGACTCCATGGAGCTCGAATCCGGACCTACGACGACCACCGGATCGCCATGGCCTTCGCCGTTGCCGGTCTTCGGGTCCCTGGGGTCGAGATCGAGGATCCGGGTTGCGTGAAAAAGTCCTTTCCAGGTTTCTGGGATCTCTGGAGGCGGCTGGGGTCATCCATTGCAGAGTGACTTAGGCATCATATCAGGGTCTTGTCAGTACGATCATGCCTCTGTTTTCTTGGGGGCCTTCTTCCCATGCGGAGGTGGATGAAATCCTTTACGGCGTTCGCATAGAATTCGCCAGTGGAGCGGGCGAGGGACTCCCGGTCCGGGCTCGGGACGATCTGGAACTGGGTGGCCTTGGAACGGCTTTCGCATACGAGCCACTCAACCTGGGTGATGGAGACCACCGGGTCCCGGGAGCTGTGAAGGAAAAGGACCGGATTCTTGTATCTCAACATCTTCGTGCGGTTGCAAAAGGGATCCCTACCCCTGAGTCCCAGGGCGTCCACGTCGAGACCCTTTCCGGCCAGGAAATCATCCGTCCTGTCAAAGGCGCTCTCGAGGACGAGGCAGAGGGTGGATTCCTGATGCCGTGCCGCGAGATCCAGGGCAATGGCCGCGCCGATGGACCGTCCCATAAGGACAAGGGGTCCGGTGCAGCCCATTTCATCCCTTTTCTGCAGAATTTCCTGGAAGATGACCTCGGCGTCCGAAAAGAGAGGGGAAAATCCGGCAGTCCCGTTGCTTTTTCCACAGCCTCTGTAAGACTGTGAGGCGACGGTCATTCCAAACTGGCAGAGGAGGCCGGCCAAAAAAATGACGTCGGAATCCGTATCGTATTCTGCAGGAAAGAAGAGGACGAAGGGCTCTTCAGGGAACCCGCGAAAGATCCGACAGGAAAGGGTTACGCCGTCCTCGGCGAGGCAGGGATGGTCCTCGTGAAGGGAGACGACCTGTGCCATGATGCCCTTTTCCGTCGGGCAATTCCAGAAGGCTGCAAGGATGTCCGGAAGGTCCAGGATCGTCAGGTCTTCTGTTCTCTCCACCACTGCCTCCTTTCTCGGAATTCCTCGAACTCCCGTCGAATGACCCCGACCGCAAAGGACTCATGGGCCAAATAATCGAGGACATGGGCCTTGAGGCGACTATGGATCCCTTCGAAGATCCGGTCTTTTTCTCGCTCGTCAATGAAGTTTCTCTCCTTTTTGAGTTCAAAGGTGATGATGCCGCCGGTTTTTTCGAGGAATTCGTCAGCGAGTTTAGGTCCTTCGGGGAGGGCGAGAAGGTCATCGCGCGAGACCGGGACAGGGATCCGGGTGACGAGCCCCACATACCACCGATCTCCAGCCACCTTTCTTGAAGCATCGAGGAATTCGACCGTCAGCCCATTCGGGAGGTCACATCTTTCAATTATCTCCATAGACACGTCCTGCCGTTCTCTGTGATCTCTGTGTCCCCTGTGGTGGAAGAGGCTTTTTTTGTATTTGAGGCAAAGGCCATCGCCACAGGGGACACAGAAAAATCAGTGTTTGAACGCCCTCTGCCCGGTAAACACCATGGCAACGGGAGGATCCGTCTCGTTGCAGGCCTCGATGGCCTCCCAGTCCCGAAGGGAGCCTCCGGGGTGCACGATGGCCGTGACCCCTTCCCGAATCCCTACGTCCACTCCGTCCCGGAATGGGAAAAAGGCGTCAGAGACCATGACCGATCCCGGGAGACCTCCCCGGTCCTTTTTGACCTGGGCGTCGATGGACGCAAGCTCCTCTTCTTGCCGCTCCCCTTTCCGGACCGCGAGCTCGAGATTCTTGTACGGGATGCCGTGACGATCGTAGCAAAGGATGTCTGCGTATTTCGTGTAGGCCTTGAAGACAGCGATCTCCGCCACCCCGACTCGATCCTGCTCGCCCGTC
The DNA here is from genome assembly GCA_002419025.1 of Deltaproteobacteria bacterium UBA5754. Lineage (GTDB taxonomy): Bacteria > Desulfobacterota > Dissulfuribacteria > Dissulfuribacterales > UBA5754 > UBA5754. The sequence goes on from DIFG01000025.1 coordinate 25,055, forward strand.
CCGATCCCAACGGTCACGCAGTTCTTCACGTAGATGACCGAGTTGGAGGTGATCCCCTGCTCGACGGCCCATCCGAAGAGGATATCCTCATATTCTCGATCATCCGGCAGGCGCTTTGTGCGGTAGGTCTTTCCCTCGTATTCACATTCCGCAGGCCTCAGATCCTCCCTGGAACGAATCCGGTTCACCTGAGACTGCTGGAGGATGATCCCTCCGTCAATGAGGCTCTTGAAGTCCACGAACCGCATGTCCCAAAAGGTCTCGAGCCTGTCGATGCGCGGGATCTGGATGATTCGAAGGTTCTTTCTTCGGCCAAGGACGGCCAACGTCCCTTCATCGAATGACGGCGCGCAGACCACCTCGAGGTACTGGGAGGCGAGGACCTCGGCGGTGGCTGGGTCCACGGGCCGGTTGAGGGCCACACACCCGCCGAATGCTGCCACCCGGTCCGCCCGCCAGGCCTTGATTACGGCCTGCTCGAGGCTATCTGCCATGGCGACCCCGCAGGGGTTGTTGTGTTTGACAATGACCGCTGCAGGTCTCTTCATGAGGAACTTAAGTATGTTCAGGGCGTTGTCCGTGTCCGTGAGGTTGATCTTCCCTGGGTGTTTGCCCGCCTGGAGCATGTCCGCCTCACTAATGGCGGAGACAAGCCCGTTGCCGGGTTCGATGTAGGAGCACCCTCCGAGGACGAGGTTTCCGTTTACCAGCTCATAGAGAGCGGCCTCCTGATCGGGGTTCTCCCCGTATCGCAGGCCCCTTTCCTCCATGGCCCCTGTCTTTTCATTTTTGAAGCTCCACGTACGCTTTCGGTAGACCAGGGTCTGGTCGCCGAAGGAAATCCGTAGATCGGTGGGAAACTGATCCCCAATGATGGTCCGATACATCTGTTTCAGGTCTTTCATCGAGCCGCGTCTCCTTTCCTGCCCGTGATCCTACCCTTGATGGCCGCCTCATCCAGCACGCCCGAGTGCGGAAGACCGTCCGGGAAGATGTAGGACGGCGTTCCTGCGATGCCCCTTTCGGAGAGGAACTTCACCGTCTCCTCCACCTTGCGCTTCCCCTCCTCGCACTGGTTTTCCGACCGGTAGCGGGTCCGGAGTCCATCCATTCCCTTCTTGTCGCAGATGATGGAGATGCTCTCCTCCTTGGCCCCCCGGTGGAATGAAAGGGGATAGAGAAGGACCCGAAGGGTGATTTCCCCCCGTTCGGCCATGGGGACGAGGACCGCCTCGGCCTTTTGGCAGTAAGGGCACTGGGGGTCGGTCACGAAATAGACCTCCGGACCGGTGTTTCCTATCGTAAAGGCCGTAAGTCCGGATAGTCTCTCCATGTCAGCGGGAGTGAAGCGGTTGAGTTCAGCGATCTTCGCCTGGGTGAGGTTTTCGCCGTCAGAGACGCGGAATGCCTGTCCGGCCATGAGGTAGGAGCCGTTCTGGTCGGAATAGATGATGCGGCGCTGGCCTTTGTGCCGGATCTGGACATCGCAGAGGCCGGGAATCTCGCTCGGAGCCACCTTTTCGACAGTGATCTCCTGCTGCTTGAATACGGTCTGGACCGCCTTTTGAAGGGTCTCCGTGGCGGGACATCCGGCAGAGGCGATGGAAGGGAGAAGCAGTAGTCCTGCGCACACATAGGAGGCGATGGGGCGAGTCATGGGCATCTTGTTCCCTTCAATTTGCCTCACCACAGAGGACACAGAGTTCACAGAGAAAAGATCCGAAAAAGATTTTTTCTCTGTGTCCTCTGTGGTGAAGTTTTTTTATTTTTTACGGCATCCAGGAAGGATCCATACGTTTTACTACATTGAGCCCTCCGGGAAGCACGGACGAATCTACCATGCCGATGCTGTCCAGGAAACACTGGATCTCATAGGACCGGGTTCCGGCGTTGCAGATGAGGACGAGGTGCCGGTCCCCGGGGAGTTTCTCCTGGTTTGACCGCACCGTGTCGTAGGGAAGGGCCATCCACCTGTCAGGGAACCTTTCGACGAACAGCGCCGCCTCCTTGGGGTGCCGGAGGTCCACTGCCATCCAGTCGGGATGATCTGTCTTCCCACGTATCCATGAGATGAACTCCTCTGGTGTAATGGTCCGGAGTCTTCCCGAGACGAGGTTGTCAGCCGTGTTCGCAGTTGCGTTCAGGATGTCCACAGCAGTGGAAAACGGGGGGGCGTAGGCGAGTTCGAGTGTGGAGAGGTCGGAGATGGTGGGCCGACCCGTTTCGAGGAGGGAGGCGACCGCGTTGATCCGGGCCATGAGCCCGTCCCCCATGGCCCCAAAGCCGCTGAGCCCGAGTACACGCCTGGTCCTCCGGTCCACTACGAGGCTCAGGAACATGAGGGCGTAGGTCGGAAAAAAGTGGGCCCGGTCGGACTGGGTGCCAAGGGCCTCGGCCGCATCAAATCCCTCCATCCGCGCGGTCTCCGGACTGAGTCCCGTGGCCCCGACGCAGGCGTCAAAGACCTTCATGATGAAGGAGCCCACCGCCCCGGCGAAGACACTTGGTATGCCTGCCAGGTTGTCGGCTACGACCCTGCCTTGTCGGTTTGCGATGGATCCCATGGGGGCATATGCCTTCTTCCCCGACACGAGGTGGAGGGTCTCCACGCAGTCTCCTGCGGCATAGATGTCCGGGTCCGAGGTCTGCATCCTCTGATTCACAACGATCGCCCCCTGAGGCGAGACAAGGAGACCCGCATCTCTGGCGAGTTCCCCCCGGGGGCGCACGCCTGCCGCCACAACCACGAGGTCGGCCTCAAGTTCACGTCGGTTCGTCACTACCATCCGGATGCGTCCACCCTCGCCTACGAACTGACGAGCCGCTTCGTTCGTGTACACAGTGACCCCGTGTTTCCTGAGCTCTCCTTTCACCATGGCGGCGATGGTCCGGCTCACGATGCGCGGAAGGACCTGGGGCATGAACTCTACGATGGAGGCCTCGATTCCCCAGAGGTCCACGAAGGCCTCGGCCATCTCGATTCCGATGGCCCCTCCTCCGATGATGACGACCTTTCCCACCTCTCCCCTGGATAGGCGTTCCTTGATCTCGATGGCCTTGTGGAGGTCGGAGATGGTGAAGACCCCGTCGAGATCGTTTCCCGGAATGGGAGGCATGAAGGGCCGGCTTCCGGTGGCGAGGACGAGCTTGTCATAGGGAAGGGCGTCGGTGTGCCCTGTCTGCACGTCCTCCACGTTGAGGATCTTTTTAGCCCGGTCGATGGAGACCGCTCGGGTCCCGCTCCTTATGGCGAGGCCCTTGGCCTCCTGAAAGAATCGTTCGTCCCGGGTCATGTGAAAACTCGTGGATCGGAGTTCTTTCTCATCCGGGACCTCGCCCGAGACATAATAGGGGATCCCGCACCCACCGTAAGAGATGAGGGTGTCCTGATCGATGATGGTGATCTCGGCCTCCGGCATGAGCCGGCGTGCCCGGCATGCGGCCTTGGGGCCGGCTGCGACCGCTCCGACGATGACGATTTTCTTCCCCATTGAGATCCCTCCTTCCTTAGGATAAGTGGACAGTTATGGTTTCCATCGCCTACCTGAGAGAACGGATTCGGGTGTGTAAACTGATGCCGATCGACAGGCCCGGGATGCAGCTCACATACTGCTGCGCAAAGAAGCACTGAATGTGCGTCGTCCAAGGACGGACGCCAATGCATACCATTATGCAAACTTAGTTTATCTTGCCGTTACGTCAATCTCTCTTTGGGCCTTCTTCGGGGAATTTGATTCTTTTCGAACTTTCGTTGAGTTCCATTTCCCTCTCTGGTATATTATTTTTTATGGCTAAAAAGACCGGAGGAGGAGGAGATCGGCCCGGCGGCGCCGGCATGAACGGGCCGATCTCAAGCGATCTTCCGTCCCAGAAGGATCTGGAACAGGAGATTCGGGACTATCTCGTCAAGAAGTACGGGGGCAAGGTGCGGGTCGTCACCCAGTCGTTCATTCCGGACCGGAAGGCCTCTGAGGAGGATGGGCGGGGCGAAGGCGGAAAACAGCAGGACGGCTTTGTCTTCGATCTCAAGCCTGAAGAACTCGAGACCTATCTCAACGAGTACGTCATACGCCAGGACCGGGCGAAGGCCGTGCTTGCGACAAAGGTCTGCACCCATTTCAACCGCGTTGCCTATCTGGCCCGGAAAGGGAATGACCGCCTTCCGGTGGGAAACATCAAGAACAACATCATCCTCATCGGTCCGACCGGCGTGGGGAAGACCTATCTCATCAAGCTCATTGCCGCTCGGCTCGGCGTCCCTTTTGTGAAAGGGGACGCCACCAAGTTCAGCGAGACGGGATACGTGGGGGCGGACGTGGAGGACCTCGTCCGGGATCTCGTCAAGGAGGCCGACGGGGATATCGAGCGGGCCCAGTACGGCATCATCTATATAGACGAGATCGACAAGATCGCCGCTCCTTATCACGCGCACGGACCGGACGTCTCCCGCTCCGGGGTCCAGCGGGCCCTCCTTAAGCCACTGGAAGAAACAGAGGTGGGCCTGCGCATCCCACACGACCCCATCTCCCAGATCGAGGCCATCGAACGTTATCGAAAGAGCGGCAAGCGGGAAAAGCAGACCATCAATACCCGCAATATCCTCTTCATCGTGAGCGGGGCCTTTCAGGGTCTGCCGGAGATCATCCGGCGGCGCCTCTGCCGTCAAGGGATCGGCTTCGGAGCCGATCTCGACCTGGGGGAGGAAAGGGAATGGCTGAGATTTCTGAAACCCCAGGATCTCATTGACTACGGCCTTGAATCCGAGTTCGTGGGCCGGTTTCCCGTAGTAGCCGTTCTGGACGAGCTCACAGAAAGGGACCTTTATGAGATCCTCCGCTCCCCCACCTGCGCCGTGGTCCAGAGTAAGAGGCATGACTTCCGGTCCTACGGTATCGACCTCCGTTTCGAGGACGAGGCACTGATGCTCCTGGCCCGGCAGGCGGCCGAGGAGCGGACCGGGGCCCGGAGCCTGGTGAGTGTGGTGGAAAAGGCCCTCCTTCCCTTTGAAAAAAGGCTCCCTTCCACGACCATTTCCTCACTCGTAGTCACGAAAAAGGCAGTGGAGGACCCGGACTCTGCCCTTGCAGCCCTCCTCAGCGCCCCCGGGGATTCCTCTCTCGAGCACCGCTACGAGGCCATCCTGGCCGAGGAGCGCAGGCGCTGCAGGGAAAGGCTTGGGACTATCGGAACGGCGTCCTGGGAAAAGGCCGGGGTCGATGTCACCGAGCCCCGCCTTGCCTGTGTGTGCGAACTTGTCCTTTTGGAAGACCTGGATCCCGCGGCTGCATGCGAGGAGGTATTCAGCCGCATTAGGCAGATCCGTGCTCATGAATCCTCCTTTTACCATCGCTGCGGATTGCATATCTCTTTTGACGACGAGGCCGTTGATGCCCTGCTAACGGCCAATCTCATGGACACCCGGAGACTCCACGCCCAGTGCGAGAGGATCTGCAACATCCTCGAATACGGGCTCACGCTCGCTCGCGAGAGGCGGGCCCAGACGGAATTCGTCATTCCAGTGGATGCAGTGCGGAATACGGAACTCTACGTCAACCGTCTGATCCGTACCTGTTACCGTCCTGAAGGGAAGGCTGGGACCACATGAAAGAGGGACAGACGATCCTCCTCGTTGATACGGACAAGAGGAACCAGGAGGTCTTTCGCACTGTTGTCGAGGGCGCCGGCCTGCGCCTCATCCTTGCCGACGACGGCCAGGAGGCCGTGGACGAGGCAGGAAAATCTCCCCCGGATCTCATTGCCATTAGACGTAACGCCCCCATCCTCGATGCCCTTGCGGTGAGTGTCCTGCTCAAGCAGTCGGACCGGACCAAGGCCATTCCGATCCTCGTCATCTGCCGGGAGGACTCCCGGGAGGAGACGGAACGTTACCGGGACGCGGGTTGCGCCGGCTGTATTCGGGAACCCTTTACCGAAAAGGAGCTTCAGGAAAGGCTGAAAGGACTCCTGCCATGATGTTTCCTGAATATCGCCCCCGAAGACTGCGCCGCAACGAGTCCATACGCGCCCTCGTGCGCGAGACCTCCGTCTCGCTACAGCACCTCGTCCAGCCCCTTTTCGTCGTCCCGGGAAGCGGGATACGAAAGGAGATCGAGGCAATGCCAGGATGTTTCCACCTCTCCCAGGACGTCCTCCTAGAGGAATGCCGCGAGCTTGCCGGCTTAGGCGTCCCTGCCGTGATCCTGTTCGGCCTGCCCGAGAAGAAGGACCGTCAGGGCTCCCAGTCCTGGGCCAAGGCCGGCGTGGTCCAGCGGGCAGTATCCGCCATCAAGAAGGCCGTTCCGGAGCTTCTCGTAATCACGGACGTGTGTCTTTGTGAATACACGAGCCATGGGCACTGCGGGGTCCTGTCCGGGGACCAGGTGGACAACGACGCCACCCTCGAGCTCCTTGCCAAGGTCGCCCTCTCCCACGCCCGGGAAGGGGCGGACATGGTGGCCCCATCGGACATGATGGACGGCAGGGTCGGGGCCATTCGGGATGCCCTTGACGAAGAGGGCTTGTACAACATACCCATCCTTTCCTATGCCGTGAAGTACGCCTCGGCCTTTTACGGCCCGTTTCGGGAGGCGGCGGAGAGCACCCCCCAGTTCGGGGACCGGAGGGCCTATCAGATGGATCCGGCCAACATCCGCGAGGCCTTCCGGGAGGCCACTCTGGACATGGAGGAAGGGGCAGACATCCTCATGGTGAAGCCCGCCCTCCCGTACCTCGATGTGATCCGGGCCCTGCGGCAGGAATTCATTCTACCCATCGCGGCCTACCAGGTGAGCGGCGAGTATTCCATGATCAAGGCCGCTGCCGCCCAGGGCTGGATAGACGAAAGGCGGGTCGTGGAGGAATCCATCCTCTCCATTCGGAGGGCCGGGGCGGACATGATCATCACATATTTTGCCAAGGAGGTTGCTCAGGGAGGCGGGTTCCGCGCCTGAGGCCTTTTTTCTGCCCGTTGAGAGCCCTCCTCAACCCAGGTTTCCGCATCCTGCTCCTGGGCCAGTCCGTATCCATCCTCGGGACTTGGATCCAGGGGCCAGCCCAGCGCTGGCTCGTACTGGAACTCACGGGTTCATCCTTTGCCGTCGGCTTACTCGGCGCCTCTGCTGGCCTTCCCCTCTTACTCTTTTCCCTTTTCGGCGGGTGGATCACGGACCGCCTCCCCCGCATTCAAGTCCTTCTTGCCGCAAACGGCGTCATCCTCTTCCAGGCCCTCGCTCTCGGATCCCTCGTCCAGGGCGGTGGGATACGGCTCGGCGATATCCTTGTCCTTGCCTTCCTGTTCGGGTATTCCATGGCCTTTGAGGTCCCGGCGCGCCAGGCCCTTATCTTTGACATCGTGGGGCGGGATGCTGTCACGAACGCGGTCGCCATCCATTCCATGGCATTTAACGCCGCCCAGTTCATCGGTCCGGCCATCGCCGGCTATCTCATGGAAAGCGGCTTGACGGCCTTCTGCTTTTACGCCAAAGCCGCCTCGGCCGCAGTGGTCATAGGGGCACTCGTCCTCCTTCAGCGAAGGGGACAATTCGAACAGGTCCAGGAGACAGGGGGGAGCGGGAAGATCCGGTTTCTCGCATCACTCCGGGAGACCTTTGCCTTTGTCCGCGCCGAACCCCGCGTCCGTACGGTCCTCCTTGTAGTGACGGCCTTCGGGGTCCTACTCCTTCCCTATGCCATCCTCCTTCCCTCCTTCTGCCGGGACGCCCTCGGGCTCGGGCCTCGGGAATACGGGATCCTGAGCTCGGCCAACGGGCTCGGGGCCTTCTCCGCCGCGACACTCGTGGCCATTTTCGGACACAAGGGGAATCGGGATCATTGGTGGTGGACAGGGGTCTTCCTGTTTCCCCTCGCCATACTTGCCCTTTCTTTCGCCCCAGGCTATTACCTTGCCATGCTTCTCCTTTTTGCCACGGGTTTCTCCATGATTCTCACGTCCACGAGCGCCATCGGCCTGATCCAGATCTCCACCCACGATGCATTGAGGGGGAGGCTCCTGGGCCTTTTCACCATGTGCTTCATGGGACTTTTTCCCGTCGGAAGCCTGACGGGCGGTGCGGTGGCGGCCGTCATCGGCATCCGTCCGACCTTGGCCCTCATGGGGGGGCTTGGCCTCGCGGCGGTGATTGGGGCGGGCCTGCTGTCGAGGCGATCCTCGTGTCCGGTGCTGAAAAGGGACTGAACGCGGCCCAGCTCAGGGCCGTCACCCACGACCAGGGGCCTCTTCTCGTGGTTGCGGGGCCTGGGACCGGAAAGACCCGGGTCCTGACCCACCGCATCTTCCATATCATCCAGGACCGGGGCGTGGCGCCGGAACGGGTCCTCGCCATCACCTTTACGAACCAGGCCGCCCGGGAGATCGCCGCCCGTGTCTCGACCCTTCTCGGGCAAAAGGTACATGGCCCTGTCATCGGGACCTTTCACGCATGGGCCCTCTCTTTCCTGAGAAGGAATCTGGGGGAAGCGGCCCGTCTTCCCATCGACGAGCGGGAGGCATCGGCCCTCGTCAGCCGCGCCATGGACGAGGCCGGTATCCCCCTGAAAGATCTCCGGGCGACGAGGGAGGCGGTCTCGAGGATCAAACTGGCAGGGCCATGCCCGGAAGACGGAGATCGTCTCCTTTTTTGTTTTTCAGCCTATCAGGGGCTCCTCTCGCGCCATGGCCTCTGGGACTTTGACGACCTCCTCGTCGAGGCCCTCCGTCTGCTCCGTGAAGACCCCGGCCGAGGTAGGCCCCATGCCCTTCTCGTTGACGAGTTTCAGGACGTGAACAGGATCCAGTACGAGCTCGTTCGTGCCATTGCCCCTTCCACCGGGGAGGTGACTGTCATCGGCGATCCCCACCAGTCCATCTACGGATTTCGGGGGGCTTCGCCGGAATTTCTTGGCTGTTTCGCCCGGGATTTTCCCCAGGCGACGGTCATCCGTCTCAAGACGGCATACCGCTCTCCACAGCGTTTTCTCGATGCCGCGACCCGTGTGATTGGGGCTGAGGGGCTCGCATCCGCCCGGGGTGAGGGGCCGCGGATCCTCGCCAGGGGTTTCTCGTGCCCGGAGGAGGAGGCGGCGTGGATAGCCAGAAGGGTCGACGAGCTCGTGGGCGGGGTGAGCTTCGAATCCCTGAATTCGGGCGGATGCCGTTCCGGCCCCCTGCAAGGCCTTTCCGGGATCGCCGTACTGTATCGAATAAACGCCATGGGAGAGGCCATCTCCCGGGCCTTTTCCGCAAGGGGCATCCCTCACCAGCGGGCAGACCGGAAAGACCCTTTCGAAGATCGGGATCTGTGTCTTGCCGGGCGGGTATGGGATGCGGTCAGGGCCATGCACACAGGGGGACGTTGCTATCTTGTGACTCGTCTTGCCGAGGAGTGTTCCCTGCCGGAACCGGAGATGGAAAAGGTCCTCTCCGATCTTGCGGGCCTCTCTGGCCGGATACTTTTCGATGCAATCCTCGCGAGGTTTTTCCTGAGCCTTCCGCTTTTTATCCAGAAGGCCATGGAAAAGGCCTTTGAGGCCGACCCTGAGCCCGTGTCCTTTTCCTCCCTCGTACGGGAAGGGGCGGATCTTTTCGTCCCCGGCATGGAGGCGGCGGGCCTCATGTCCATGCATGCGGCCAAGGGGCTCGAGTTTCCGGTGGTCTTCATCGCGGGCTGCGAGAATGGGGTCCTCCCGTGGGGGGATTCGGACCCCGGGGAGGAGCGCCGTCTCTTCTACGTGGGGCTCACGCGTGCATCCCGGATCCTTCACATCACCTGGGCCGAGAGGCGGATCTTTCACGGGCGCACGGAGCGCGGCGGAAGGAGCCCGTTTCTTCGGGATATACCAGAGGGGCTCATAACCATTGAGGAGGCCCGGCCCCGGCCCAGGCGGCGTCCTAGGCAGAAAGGGCTCTTCGGGCCGTGAATCCCTTCCTGATCCCGCTGAAAAAACTCGATCTGCGGCGTTGCTTCAATTTACCAGTCCATGCGGCGTACGCTAAGTACGCTTCATTCCTGGAAAATTTTGCGCCTTGCATCTCGGGCTTTTTGAGCGGGATCA
>DIFG01000024.1 GCA_002419025.1 Deltaproteobacteria bacterium UBA5754
CACACGAAATGACGAAGAGCCCTTTTTTCAAGGTAGCCGGAAGGAAGACATGGCAACCGTTCTTGAAATCCTGCGGGCCACCCCCAGGACCAACTGCGGGGAGTGCGGATATCCCGCCTGCATGGCGTTTGCAGTGGCCTGCGCCACTGGAGCGGCCCCTCTTTCCCTGTGTCCATACATCAGGGCGGAAGGTCTCGATACGAGATGTGCGCAAGGGGAGGATGAGCGCGAATACGCCAAGGCCGGGGCCTCCATAGCCGAGACGGCCCTACTTAAAGACCTCAGGGAGAAGATCCGCCATGTCGATCTCCAGGCGCGGGCAGTCTGGATCGGGGCGGAGGCTGTCCAGGAAGGAGGCGAAACTGCACTCGTCCTCCCCTATCTCGGAAGATTCATAAAAATATCGGCCGGGGCGATGGAGGATCCGCAAAAGGGTGAGCCGGACCCGAGGGACCAGATACTCCTCTACAATTACATCTTTTTCGGCGGAAAGGGCGGGCTCTCAGGCGAGTGGGTCGGGCTCGAATCCTTCCCGAACTCCATCTCGAAGGTGGTGACGCTCAGAAAATACACTGAGGACAAGCTCGCCACCGCCTTCACGGGCAAGGTCTCCGCTCTCGGAGAGGCAGGGAGGAGGCTCGGAGGCAGGCCAGTCGAGCCGTGTCACGCTGATCTGTGCATGGTGATCCCCGTCCTTCCCATGGTGCCGGTGCAGATCCTTTTCTGGGACGCGGACGAAGAAGACGGATTTCCGGCCCGGGCCAAGGTCCTCTTTGACTCGCGGGCCCTTTCGTTTCTCGACATCGAGTCCCTCATCTTTGCGACTGAGCGGATGGCCGAGACCATCATAGGGTCACTTTGAAAAATTGTCCTTTTGTCCGATGACTGTGTTGCTCGTCGGCCAAAAATGCTCACATATATGGAGCCCGCGTAGGATGCGGTGATAACCGCATCTATCGTGCCGCATTCCGTTCCCCCATTCAACACAGCCCTCGACCGATGCGGTTCGTGCCTCACCGCATCCTACGCAGGCTAATTTTCAAGGCAGCCATCGGCGGTATGGACGGGTGAGGCCTGTCATGAAAAAAACGGCCGCCAGTCCATGGACGGGTCAGCGCCCGCGATGAAAAAGGGGTTCAAAAGATCGGGCTTGGCATTGTAAAGAAGCGGGGCCCCGTCGATCGTCACCACGGCCCCTCCCGCCTCCTCGACAATGCACTGGGCAGCGGCGGTGTCCCACTCGGAGGTGGGGCCGAGCCGCGGATAGACGTGGGCCTTCCCTTCGGCGACAAGACAGAATTTGAGGGAACTTCCCATGCTCACGAGCTCGTACTCTCCGAGCCGCGCGAGAAAACCGGCAAGGGCCGGGCTTGCATGGGAGCGGCTCCCCACCACCCGCCAGGGTTCACCCTCCCTGTGGCGCGAGACCCAGATGGAGCGGGGCATGCCATCACCTTCCCTCACGAAGGCGCCAAGTCCTGAGGCAGCATGAAAGGTCCTCCCAAGCACAGGTGCGTGCACGACCCCAAGATCCACCCGGTGTCCTGAGACGAGGGCGATATTCACGGTGAACTCCCCATTTTTTTTGATGAATTCCTTTGTGCCGTCGAGGGGATCCACGAGCCAGTATGTTTCCCAGGAGCGCCTCTCCTCCCACGGCGTATGCCTGGACTCCTCGGAGAGGACAGGGATCTCCGGTGTAAGGGAGGCGAGGCCATCCGCAATGATCCGGTGGGATGCGAGATCGGCCTCAGTGAGGGGGGAACGGTCCTCCTTTTCCGTGATGGAAAAGTCCCTCCGGTAGACGTCGAGCACGGCCCGGCCAGCGGCCATTGAAAGGGCGACAATATGGGGAATAAGCCCAGCGAGATCCATACGATCCTTTCTCCTTATTTGCCGAAGGCTTTCTGAACGTACTTCATAAAAACATGCACGGACGGAAAGACAAGGTCACAAGTCCGGGCCACTTCCGCAAAACCGGACCAGCCTTCCGGCGGATCCCAGGCTCATCGGAAGGCTTCAGGCACCGTCTCCGCCACGACCCGCATGACGTTGCCCCAGACGCCGGGATCCCCGAGGGGAAACCTCTGGTTGATCTCGATCTCGATCCCGAGATAGCCTTTCGGGAACCTTCGCCTGAGCGCGGTGGGAAGGGAATCCGCCACTCCCAGATAGGGATAGTTCCTTCGGACGGCAAAACAGGGGAATCGGCCATGGAGGGCTGCGCGCCACCTTCCGCAATAATCGCGCTCTTGTTTCCGCCCCGGGTCATAGAGGAGGCCGATGTCCGCCCGCCTTTCCTTCCCGTCAAGGACCGGGGTAAAGGAGTGGACCGCGATGTGGACGACGGTCGACCCGCCCTCCGTACGCCGCCTCAGCTCCGCCTCGACAGCCGTCCAGTGAGGGCGGTGATAGCGATCAAGGATGCCGGCCTTTTCCTCCGGGGAAAGGCCCCGTGTCGCCTCGGAGAAGAGCCCCGGATGCCCGAGGGAGCGGTTGAGGTCCACAAGGAGACGGGTCACGGTGGAAAAAAAGAGCGGGGCCCCGAGACGTGAAGCGAGTTCGCGGGCACATTCAATGGCGCCGGGATCCCAGCCCCGGTGGCTTTCAAGCAGCCCTTCGTATCCCGCGAAGAGATGGGCGTATCCCGCGGGGACCTCGTTTCCCGCATGTTCGCAGGTGACGATGAAGCCGGTCATTTGGTCCTGAACCCTGCCAGTCGTGTATGCTCGATGAGTTTGTCGAGGGTCTTGATGGTAAAAACCTTGCCCCGTGTCGCAATGATCATTTTCTTCATGTCCTCACGGCGGACCCCGAAACCTCTGCCACCGATACACGCGATGACCTCGTATTTTGGATTGTCCCTGGAACGTCCGGCAAAGCTCAACTCGCCGAGATGCTGAATACGGGTGACCTTGTCTCGCGCCGTGCCGTCGTCTTCCGTAATCTTCGCCTCAATGATGATCTGCGGGTTGAATTCGCTCGGGATGATGAAATCCGGGGTCTGATCGAAACCCTCGATACGTTCCGCGCGTTTTGTCTTGCGAAAACTGATCCCCGCCCCGGACAAGACCTCTTCGATGGCAGATTCAAGGGTGTCTCCGACCAATTCGCTGACCGAATCCCGATGACCGGCAAACGGTCTTCCGAGAAAACGTTCGTATAGCAGCATGGCATAAGGCACACCCATGCCGGCAAGGTTTGAGATGCTTTCAATCCCATGTTTCGTATCCGCCTTGTCGAGCCGATGAAGTTGATCGGTGTCCACCTGGGGCACGCCCTCGGCAAGCATCCGGCATGCCGTATCGATAAGGGCCTCCAGTCTTTCCTTCGTGACTCCGTTGATGCTGATCGGTGTTTCCGGATTCATTCGAACCTTACGGTCGAGAGAACGGACAAAGCCCTGGGTCACAACGACACCCGTCCTCTGGGTCGTCACATAACCCCATTCGGGAGGGGTGAATCCAAGCATGGCCCGGAGAACCACGATCGCGATCGGCTCTTGCAAGGTTACGGACAAGACCGCTGCGGGCTCGAACCTTGAAAATGCCTTTGTGACTGCCTTCAAGGCCTCGTAACCACGCTCAAAGACAGGATATTCGACGAAGCCGGCCCCTTTGGGCATGACGAGAAACTCCGACTCGAGACAGGAAAATACAGCATCCACATAAGCTTCCGGGTCCTTCAGTATATCCTCAAAGGCCGCTTCAAAAGGAAACAACATATTCATCTCCGTATTCTTCCAGCTTTTCACAAACTCCCGACGCAGGTTCGGGATGACCGGAAGAAAATGGTTCATTAAGGTGTCTTTCGACCTCGGGCCATCCGCCGAAATCGCCGAGCCATCTCGTGACAGATGTAATCTTGCCGGATATGTCAGCCGTCTTGTCCCAAGTGCTCCTGAGGTTCCATATCGCCATACGGACGAGATGACCGTATGCAACGCAGCGGATGTCTCCGGAAGACGGATTTACATTGCCTTTACGGAGTTCCGCCAGATCGTCGCGGACGAGAGAGGCGATTTCTTCCGGCGAGCCTGCCAGTGTCTTTCTGGAAACGACTCCGGTCGTTCGACACACGAATACCGTGTCGATGATGGAAGAACCCGTGCCGTTGATGTGAATGGAGGCCCCCATTTCCGCCGGGCATGGCAACGAGGCCGAACAGGTCAGACCGGCATCGAGAATCGCGACGGCTACGGGGATGTAGGCTTCGATCGTGTTGTGATGATATGTGAACGCCAGCGGCGCTCCAGGCTTCAGCGCCCTTGCCATCCTCTGGAATACAGAAGAAAGGCCCTCGGTGAAATGCCTCAGGCCTCTTCCCATATCGATATTTCCTGTCAGTTCATGCGGATTTCTGGTTGAGGGATTCCCGAATGCATCGAATGCGTCGCCGATCAATCGCCTCAACCACACATAGCAGAAGTCCATCAGTTCCGCATACTGAACGTTTCCATAGTAAGGGGGGTCGGTGAATACCGCATCGATCGATGATTCGGGAAGGTCGGCCGTTGCGGCATCGGCGCAATGGATTTGCACGAGCCTCTGCCGGGCCTTTTTTTTACAGCAGGGATCGTCACCTATCCATTCACCCTTGATGGGTACGATCACCTTTCGTTTGCCGTTGTGCCTTACTTCATACGGATTGTCGCAATAGGATTTCGCCTTGCGGAACTTGTCCGTGATGTTTTTCCACCCCCCGCTTCCCACGCATACACCCCTGTCTCTGTCCCAAATCCCCAGGAGATTGGATTCGCATTGAACAAGCCCCACCGGGAACCCATGAACGGAGAATATGTCGAGGGACTTGAGGGCCATGGTGTCATAGCGGCAGAGCATGTTCTGGTAACGGAGAAGATCGGAAAGGTTGGTCGCCAGGGCGTTCCTGACACGCTCGTTCGCTATTTTTGATATGATCGTAGCCGACAGTTCGAGCCCCAGGAGTTGGCGTGCGTTGAACATTTCGCGGTACCGCCTGTATCCCCACCGGTGGAGGCGATTTGTCTCGTCGCCGGATGGTATTTCATCGTCAGGGACGAAACGCGATCGAAGTTTCGCCCATCGCGCCTCGGACTGCGCCACCCTGCCGAGATCCTGGGCGTCCGGCGTCTTGAAGAACCGGCCTGCATGACCGCTCCTGCACGACGGGCAATAATATTCCATTGCGAAAAGGCGGTGCCTTGGGGGACCAAGTTCCGCGTTGGGGAAACGATTTTCCTTCCCGCAACGGGGGCACGTGCAGCGGTTTCGGGCCGCTGGCCCCTTCAGCGAAAGGGAAACCCCGCAATGGCGACATGTGCCGGGATTCCTTCGGTCATCCGATTCCGTCAAGCGTCTGCAAGAAGGGCATACGAAAACGTTTTTCGGGTGCCTTGCATCCGAGGCAACAAGATAACCTGGAAAGAGATCGATATTCTCCCCGCAGTATCGGCACCCCATGGTCTTTACCCACAGGAAATACTTGACATGGGCCTCCACGTTTCCGCAGATGACGCACCTTGTCCGGTACAACGCGCCGATATCCCTTTCGAGCTCGTCCCGCAGGCGCGAGACCGCTTCATCATAGGAGGCCGGATCGAGATGTTCTATTTCCTGTTTCACGATCCAGCAGGACATCGGATTGATGTCGAAACCGACCACGTTGAGACCAAGGCGATTCGCCTCCAGCAGGGGCGTCCCCCCACCCATGAAGGGATCGGCCATTCTGAGTTGTGGGAAATCGTTCGACCTGTAAAAAACCTCTCTCAGAGGGCCATCGGAAAACTCGGAAAGCAGAAGGCCCCGAAACAGCGTACCGGGCCTGCGCGCGAACCATTTGTGCACCGCGATGACAGGCCGGTAGTTCTGCTGAATCTGTTTCTCCCGCAGGGCAAGGTCTGCGATGAACGGGATGTCGAACCTCTTTTCGATCATGGCCTGTTTTGCCCTGTCCCTGCTGTGTCCCCGGTGGTCAATGACGACTTTGCGAGAAGAAATGGGCGGATCAATCCCGGCCCGAAAAGGGCAGTCCCGCGCTCAGACAGCCGCAAAGCCCGCGGTAGACCCTTTCAAGGGAATTCCTCGAAAAATCCCCGCCGATGGCCCGGATGATCCTCCTTGCAAGGGGGCCTTCTGCCAGTATCCGTTCCATGGCGGCATGTATTTCATCGCCCGGATCCGGATAACCAGAGACAGCGGCCCCTGCCAGATGCCGCCAGAGCTCGGCAGCCGTGGCCCTTTTTCCCGGAAAACCGAAAAGGGCGAGATACACCTCGTCTTCGATTACCGTCGCCTCGCCTTCACGGATCACGTCCAGGAAAAGGGCGGCAAGGGGCCCGACCTCCTGGGAGGCCTGTTCGGAAAAGCCCGCCCATCTCTCCGCAACACAGGCCTTGAGGGCCGCAGAGATCATGGCGGCCACGGCGAAATCCGCAAGCGGACACTCCTGCACGTCAAGGACCCTGATCTCGATGGCGCTCCGATCAAACCGGGCTATGGCCCCGCGTGAATTCAGCCACTCGTGCCTGAGGATCCCGGCCGGGTCAAACGGGGCGATGTCGGCGTAGTTCCGGGCGAGGATCACGTCCTCGTATTCGTGCCGGGAAAAGACCCTCTCCGGGATGATCTCCCCGGTGATGGACGGGACCCTCTTCTGGTTGTTCCTGTAGTATTCGAGGCGGGTGTCCAGAAACCCGGTGATCCTGCCCTCAACTATGGGAGAACTCGCGGCAATGGCTGGAAGGATCGGCAACAGTATGCGGACAGCGGCGTGGAGCCGGGCGAACTCCTCATCCCCTCCGAATCCTATGTTGAGATGCGCGCTCTGGACGTTCGCCCAGCCGTGGCCGGAGCAAGAAAAGATCCGGTCGTAGGCCTCGTAGATCTCCCGATTCCCGTGGGGCCAGAGCCTGGTATCGCGTGCAGGGTCCATCCACGGGTGCATGCCCGTCGGCATGAGAACAGCGCCGAAAGGGGCAAGGGCCTCCCCAATGCGCCTTATCTCCTTCTCGAAAAGGGGAAGAAGGGAAGAAAGCTCAGGGACGGGTGTGAGGTTCTTCACCTCCACCACATGGGCCGCAAGCTCATTCGACCATGCCATGGGCCCGAACTCCACCTCGTTCACGTATTCGCCAGCCGCCGCACGGATGAGCCCGTCCGCGACAGGAAGGACGTCCAGGGTCCGGGCGTCAACGATCATGTATTCGAGCTCCATGCCGTAGGCATGGAAGGGCCGCTGAAGGCTGTTCATGACCACCTGCCCCTTTTCCGCTCCTCGATCCGGCGGAGAAAGACCCGCATGATCCGCTCGTAAAGCTCGTCCTTGAGAACCATATCCTCCACCCCGGCGTCGATGTTCGGATTGTCGTTCACTTCTATGACCGTGACCCCCTTCACCGTCTCCTTGAGATCCACGCCGTAGAGCCCGTCTCCGACGAGATTCGCGGCCTTGAGGGCGGTTTTGATGACCTTTTTCGGCACGTGCTCCACCGGGATGGTCTCAGAGGTCCCGTCCTTGATCTTCTCGCCCGCTTCGTTCCTTTTCACGATCTGCCAGTGGGAGCGGACCATGAAGTACTTGCAGGCATAGAGGGGCTGGCGGTCGAAGATGCCGATGCGCCAGTCAAAGGTGGTGGGGAGAAATTCCTGGGCGATCACGAGATCCGACCTCTCGAAAAAGGCCCTGAGCCGATCCCTGAGATCCTGCTCCGTCTCCGCCTTGACGACACCCTGGGAGAAGGAGCTGTCAGGCCTCTTGAGGATGCAGGGAAGGCCGAGGCTGAGTATCACATCCATTGGTGTCTCCCGGTGGAGGATGAGCGTCCGCGGGACCGGAACCTTGTGCCGGTGGAGGAGTTCGGCGAGAAAGACCTTGTTCGTGCACTTCAGGATGGACTCCGGATCGTCCACCACCACAAGGCCCTCGGCCTGGGCCCGGCGGGCGAAGCGGTAGGTGTGGTGGTTGACGCTCGTGGTCTCGCGGATGAAGAGGGCGTCGAATTCGGCGAGTCGCCCATAGTCCTCCTTTTCGACAAGCTCGCTGGAGAGGCCAAGGGACTCGGCGGCCTTCATGAATCGCTGGAGCGCCCGTGCGTTGGAAGGCGCCTCTTTCTCAGCCGGGTCATACAGGATGGCCAGGTCGTAGCGGGCCGGGATCCTCCTGGGGGCTGCCGACCTCCTCCCAGCAAAATATTCCCGCGCCACCTCTATTACGAAGGGGCGATGTTCCTCGGGGATCTCGCTCACGGCGATGGGGTTGATGTTCTGGAGGTGCCAGTGTCCGTCCTTTTCATTGCAAATAAAGATGGCCCGGAGAAAGGGCGCGGAAAAGAAACGGAAAAGGTGCCGGCTCAGGCGTTCGTGCCGTTTGGCCACATTGTGACCGAAATAGATGCTCAGCACGAATTCCCGGGACCTGATGGGGCTGAGACTCCGCTGGATGTCCTCGTCCATATCCTCGGATGCGATGCGGATGACAGCCGGTGTTTTGAGGTCCTGGACCGTGGTGATGGATGGCACCGGCTTGTGGCCCCGGGCCTCCGCAAGCAGGGAGACGTAATAGCCGGCGCTCTGATATCGGTAGGATCGGCAGAGGTTGAAGACCTTGGCCCCGCGCAGGTCTGCGAACCGGGAATCGGTGAGGTAATCCCGGGCCGGGACGATCTCGACCCCCTCGATGGCGAGGGGCCAGTCACGCGGGTCGTTGACTACGATCAGGTTGGGCATGGGTGGTCCCAGGTCGCCCGGACCCCGAGCTTCCGGGCTGAATGATGAGGAAATTGGCGTCGTGGGTAAGGATCCCGAGGAGGATGGAACAGAGCACCCGGCTCATCCCTACTTCGTAGTACTGGATGGGCGAGACGGGATTGGGAAGATAGGGATCGGCGAGGAGAACGGTTTTTTGCTCCCTGTCGTATCCGCAGAGGACCACGAAGTGGCCGGACGGATCCCCACCTACGTCGTCATCCTCATCGATCTCCGGGATCTCGCGGGGGGCGCGGTAGAGAAAGGTGGCGCTCAGCCCAGTGAGGATCGGGATGGCTCGCTTGAGATATCTGCGGATAAGCCCTGCGGTGAGGTCCTCGAAGCGGAGCTCCCCGCCGAGCCTCAGAAACTCCAGGTAGCCCCTGGTCGCCTCCCGCAGACAGGGCCTTCCCCGCTTCACGCGGAGCTGGGCAAGAAGGCGCTCACGGATGTCCGGACCCTCGGGCCGGAACCATGTTGGGTCGAAAAAGTGAAGATTATAGGTATATATCCGGGCCCGGTAGCCCCGCCGGAGGGCGTGACAGGCGAGAAATACAGCAAGGGTTCCGCCGTGTTCCATGCGCACCACGCCGTCAATCACCTCGTCGAGGGAAATGTTGTCCCCGTAGTAGCGATAGATCGCGTGGAGACAGGTGGGGCCGCAGGTGGTGTCGTCCGGCTGGGGAAGGATATCGAGGTGAAGCCGGGATTTCATGCCTCGTGCCCGGCCTCCCCCAGGACATGGAGGAGGATCTCCGCCTGTCTGGTAGCCGCCCCCCGGCAAAGCCCCTCCAATGCGAGACGTGCCGCCTGTCCCATGGACTCACGTCTCTCCCTGGAACGGAGGATGCCGTCAAGGGAGGACTCCATCCCTTCCAGGTCCTCCACAAAGATCCCGCCGCCCGCCTCCTCGAGGGATAGGCGGGCCTCCTCGAAGTTCTCCGTGTGCAGTCCTGAAATGACCGGGCAGCCCCATGCAGCCGGCTCCATGAGGTTCTGCCCCCCTTTGGGGACGAGGGAGCCGCCCACAAAGGCCGCGGTGGCAAGCCCATACAGATCGAAGAGCGGACCGATCACGTCCACGAGCACCAGGTCGCTTTTTCTAGCGCCTTCCATTTCGATACTGCTCCAGTTCTGATGGCCGACTCCTGCGGAGTCAAGGACCTTTACAAAGGACGGAACACGCTTCGGGTGCCTCGGGACGAGGAAAAGGACGAGGTCGGGGAAACGGGCCTTGAGACGCGTATACACGTGGGCAAGATACCTCTCCTCGCCCCCCCTGACGCTCCCGGCCACAAGGACCGGGGTCCCCTCCCCTATCCCGAGCCGCTCCCTCAGGGCCTTGCGTCTCGCCTCGGAGGGGCGGGAGAGAAGGCCTTCGTATTTTGCGTTTCCCGTAATCACGATCCGCTCACGGGCCACGCCGAGTTCTTCGAGTCTTGCGGCATGGACCTCGGAGATGGCGCAGATACGGGAGAAACCGGCAAGAACCGGCCGAAAGACCGGCCGGAGCATGCGGTACCGGGGAAAGGACCGGGCCGAGATGCGGGCGTTCATGAGGACGGTCCGCGCGCCCATTCGCTGAACGGAGCAGATGAGATTGGGCCAGAGTTCGGTCTCGATGCAGGCGTAAACCGAAGGGCGGACGGTGGAAGTGATCCTCCGGACGACCTGGGGGAAATCAAGGGGATACGGAATGACAGAAAAGCGCCTCCCGACGGATGAGAGGGCCCGTGCGTATCCCGCAGGGGTCGAGGAGGAGACGAGGATCTTGAGGGTCGGGGCCTTTTTCTCGATGGCTGCGATGATTGCCTCGGCTACTGCCACCTCCCCCACGGAGACGGCCTGGATCCAGAGATCGTAGGGACCGGCCGAAGCAAACCCTTCAGCAGTGTGGCCGAGTCTTCCCGGCCACATTCCATCCGCTCCCTCGAGACGGGAAAGCATGTTCAAGAATGGCTTGCTGACACCGAAAAGGACACTTGAAAGCCTCTCGTAGGCCCCGATCATGCTCATGCCGACACACCTCTACGGACGGAAAGCCCCCTCTGCCTGGCTGCCTCGTAGAGGACGATCCCGGCCGCGGTCGAGACGTTCAGGGACTCGACAGAGGGGCCATGCGGGATCCGGACGAGGCAGTCGCATGTCGCCTCGACGCGGCGGCGAAGCCCCTTGCCCTCCGCCCCGACCACCACGGCGCTCGGCCCCGTGAGATCAACATCCCAGACCGGCGTATTTCCTCCGGAAGCGAGGC
Organism: Deltaproteobacteria bacterium UBA5754; assembly: GCA_002419025.1. Lineage (GTDB taxonomy): Bacteria > Desulfobacterota > Dissulfuribacteria > Dissulfuribacterales > UBA5754 > UBA5754. The sequence goes on from DIFG01000024.1 coordinate 10,978, forward strand.
CCACGAGCGAGACGCCCCGCTCCCGACACAAGGCCATGGCGGCCGCGAGATTCGGCACCCGGCAGATCCTCGCGTATGCCACCGCACCGGAAGAGGCCTTGACCGTCACTCCTGTAACTGGTGATGTGTCTCGCTCAGCGACGATGACCGCTGACACCCCAAAGGCCACGGCAGAGCGCAGAATGGCACCGAAGTTGTGGGGATCAGTCACCTGATCGCAGATCACGAAAAGGGCCGTATTGAAGGCCATGGAGTCGAGTAAAACCCCAAAATCAACGTCCCACACGGGTTTGACCCGGGCGGCCACCCCCTGATGAACCGTGCCCGGATGGACGGGAAGGCGCGAAAAATCCTGGACACGGTAAATGGCGACCCCGATTCCCTCGATCAGGCGCTGCAGGTCCCTTTGGGGACGTGTCCGTCCGAAGGACGGAAGGACATACACCCCTAAGACCGCATCCGGCCGCGCCCTTAGGAACTCCTCGACGGGGTGGATCCCCCATATGCAGACCTCTTCCTCTGACCGCCTGCGGTCGATGCGCATGAATCCCATAAAGTCTCAGGAAAGGCCGAGCCCCTCGAAAAAGCCGTTCAGGAGGGGACGGCTGGCGAGGACCCGCGAGGTCAGACACCTCCGCGCCCTCACGATCCCGACGAGATCTGCCAGGGCGCGGTCGATCTCGTCGTTTACCACCAAGTAGTCATACTCGTGGGCCGCATCTAACTCTGTCCGTGCGTTTGTGAGGCGTAGGGCCAGAACTTCACGATCCTCGGTCCCCCGCCCGCCGAGGCGTTTCTCAAGGGCCTCCCAGGAAGGCGGCAGCACGAATATGGTCACAGCCTCCGGGAATATCTCCCTGATCCTCCTTGCCCCCTGGACGTCGATGTCAAGCAGGACGTCCTCGCCCTGTGAGATACGGGAGGTGACCTCCCCCTTGCCTGTCCCATAGAAATTCCCGTGGACCTCGGCCCATTCGAAGAATTCCCCGGCCTCGCGCATGGCGAGAAACCGCTCACGGGTCACGAAGTGATAGGCGACACCGTCCATCTCACCATGCCTGGGTGGGCGCGTGGTGTAGGACACGGAAAAAGAGAGGTCCGGAAGTTCCGCAAGGAGTCGCCGGCAAAGCGTGGTCTTTCCTGCACCCGACGGGGCGGAAACGACAAAGAGATCCCCTTTCATGACAGATTCATGTCCGAGGGTCCTTTTCCTCGGTCTTCTCGAGGAGGTCGGTGGCCAGACGCTGAGCGATGGTCTCGGCCTGGATCGCCGAGAGGAGGACGTGGTTGCTGTCGGTCAGGATGATTGAACGCGTCTTCCTGCCCTGGGTCGCGTCTATGAGCCGGCTGTTGTTCTTCGCCTCCTCCTTCAGGCGCTTCATGGGGGCGGAAGAGGGATTCACGATGGAAACGACCCTCTCGGCCACGATGTAGTTTCCAAAACCGATATTGAGAAGTCTGCATTTGCATGACATGATCGTCTTCTCCCTTGCGATTCGGGGCCCATAAAAGAAGGGGGCATTTTACCATCAGACGAGGTTTTGGACCTGCTCCCGTATCTTTTCGATCTCCGCCTTGGCGTCCACGACAAGATGGGAGACAGCGACATCCGCCGCCTTTGAGGCTGCGGTATTCACCTCCCTGAAGAGCTCCTGAAGAAGAAAATCGAGTTTCCTCCCAATAGGCCCTTCATCCTCGAGAATGGTCCGGAACTGGGCCAGGTGGCTTCGGGCACGTACAATCTCTTCGGTGATATCCAGGCGATCGGCCATAAGAACGACTTCCTGGGCGAGCCGTGCCTCGTCCAAAGGGATGTCACCAAGGGCCGCGCGGACCCTTTCCCGAAGGGCTGTGCGCCCCTCCGCAAGGCGCGTCGCAGCGCGGTTTGCGACCTGGATGAATATCTCCTCCAGGCGGCCAATGCGGCCACGGATATCCCTCGCAAGGACCTCTCCCTCGGTGGCGGCCATGGTGATCGCCTTGTCGATAAGCTCGGCGAGATATCCCGCCAGATCCAGCCAGATCTCCTCAATGTCTTCGGCCTGCTCACGGACCGTGACGGCCTCACGCACAAGACCGAGAAGCGCCGGCAGGTCGAGGGTCCCGGAAAGGCCGAGGTCTTTTCCAAGCCGTGCCGCGGCATCCAGGTACCCATGTGCCAATTCCACGTTCGGTTCAAAGGCGACCCTTTCCCGCTGGCCCGCATCAAGCTGTATGGAGATCTCGATGTGCCCCCGATCAAGCCCCTTCTGCACCTCCTTTCGAATTCGCTCCTCGAGGGGGGCGAAGGAGCGGGGGGCGCGCACGAAGACCTCGCAATTGCGGGCATTCACGGACTTGAGTTCAAGGGTGACGGGAATCGCCCCATCCCGAGGCCCGACACGGGCAAAGGTCGTCATGCTGCGGGCCAATTGATCCTCCTCAGAAGCATCCGTCGCACCCCATTCCAGAAGGCGATGGAATCGGAAGCGGCATAATCAGGGTACGACCATGGAAGGGGACGGAATGATCCCTTCTGGAATATGAGGGTGAGATCTGCAAAGACCCCTGATCCAAGATAGATCCTGTGGGTGAAATTCTTGCGTGTGGCAAGGACGAGCCTTTCCGGCGTGAGAAGTCCGGGATCTATATTCAGACGCCGCCTGCCAAGGATACTCCATTCCCGCTCGAGTTCAATCGCCTTGAGCTTTGCCTCCACGAGGCGGCCCTGGGAGACCAGGTTCTGAAACCCGCAGAAGGTCCTCTGAAGGCCGATTCCGAACTCCCTTTCGTAATAGGCCGTCTCCTCAAACGGATGTACAAGGCCCGTCCAGGCCATGGGGCCAAACATGCCTTCAAGCACCTCCATGCCAGCAAAAAGGAGGGATACGTCCCCTGAGAAAAGGCTGAACACGAGCTGTGCTGGATTAGGTTCCTGAAGAGGCCCCACGACATGCCATCCCGCTTAGGGTGCGCACCCTAAGGCGCCGTCTGCGCCAGGGCCTCGATCTCTCCGATGGTCACTGTCGCAGTCCCGGCCTTTCCCACCACGATGCCGGCTGCGATGTTGGCGAAACAGGCCGCATCCCTGAAGGAAAGTCCCCTAACGAGCCCGGCGGTGAGGGCGGCGATCACCGTGTCCCCTGCACCCGTTACATCAAAGACCTCGCGGGCCATGGTGGGAATACGGTATTCTCCACCTTCCCGCTCGAAAAGGGCCATTCCCTGAGGGCCTAAGGTCACGAGGACCGCCTGCACGCCGAGTTCGTCCAGGATCGATTCCGCGGCCCTTGCCAGTTCCCGGTCACTCGAAATTGGAAAACCGGCCATGGCCTCGGCCTCGCGCAGATTGGGGGTCAGGGCCGTCACCCCGAAATAACTCGCCATGTTGGCGGGTTTCGGATCCACGAGCACGGAGAGTCCCAGCGGAACCGAAAGTGCAAGGAGCCTTTCAATGACGGCCCGTGAGACCACGCCCTTGGCGTAGTCCGAGATCACGACTGCGTCCACCAGGGAGACGGCCTCCTCAACACATGCGAGGATCCGCGCCTCATCCTCCTCTTCCAGGGAACGCACTTCCTCCCGGTCGACCCGGACGACCTGCTGCCCACGGGCGATGATCCGGGTCTTGGTGGTGGTGGGTCGGGAAGAAACGGCCACCCCAGAGGTCCTGATACCCTGTTGCCGCGCAGCCTCGAGGATCTCCCCTCCGGCCGGGTCCTTGCCGACGATTCCGGAGAGCATGACCTCGCATGCAAGGGCACGGAGGTTGCTTGCCACGTTCGCCGCGCCACCCAGATGCACCGTCTCCCTCTCGATCGCCACCACAGGGACCGGGGCCTCGGGAGAGATCCGGGTGACCTCGCCCCATACAAATCGGTCGAGCATGAGATCCCCTATGACGAGCACCGAGGCGGGCCGATGGAAGGACGTGATAGCCTCGAGGATCTTCATCCTTTCAGACATGAACAGGCCCCTGCTTTTCATCCATGATTTAGCTGAAAAAACCCGATCTGCTGCGTTGCTTCAATTTTCCAGTCCATGCGGCGTATGTTAACTACGCCTCATTCCTGGAAAATTTCGCGCCTTGCATCTCGGGCTTTTTGAACGGAATCATATTTTGAGATTTTTGCAGTATGATCATCCATGTTTCGCGCCTCCTCGACGAGCATGACCGGGATCCCTTCCCGGATCTCGTAGAGAAGGCGGCAGGCCCTGCAGACAAGCCCGGCGCCATTCAATGACAGATTCACCCTTCCCCTGCATCGGGGACAGGCAAGGACCTCCACAAGTTCATCACTGATTTCCTGCGCCATAGTTTTCTCCAAGGGAAAGCATGTCATCCCGAATCCACAGGCAGGCGGAGGCGAGATCCGGGGCCACGAATTCCGGATGGGTATTCCGCCCTTTGATTCGAGAGAGTGTCAATCGCCCCTTTCCGGTGAGAACGAGTATCCCCTTTGCTCCCACGGCTGACGCGCACTCCATGTCCATCGCCGTGTCTCCAACGAACCATGAACGGGCCAGATCGATCCCCAAGTCCTGCCCGGCCCTCAAAAGGAGACCAGGCGCGGGTTTCCTGCATCCGCATGACAACCGATATGCGTCACGGCCCTCTGTCGGATGATGAGGACATACGTACCAGGCATCTACACAGGCCCCCTCTTGCGCAAGACGCCGCTCGATCTCCGCATGCACACAGGAGACAAAAGACTCGTCAAAATACCCCCGAGCCACTCCTGACTGGTTTGTTGCAACTACGACCAAGAGCCCGAGACTGTTGAGAAGCCGGATCCCCTCAGCCGCTCCCTTGATGAGGACGAGGTCGTCCAGACTGCACAGATATCCGACCTCTTCGTTGATCGTCCCGTCCCGGTCGAGAAAAACGGCCCTTCGAGAGGAGGATCCTGGAACCATGTCCATGAGGGGATTATCCCATATTATGCACTTGAGTTTCTGCTGACAACTGATAGCTGATAACTGATAACTGACAGCTGACAGGGATTATAGCTGCTGCGAAGGCCGGAACCAATACGCGAACCGCGAAAAAAGGAGGGCGGACCGGCATGGTCCGCCCAGACAAGACATTCCGGCTGGAGACTTTTTTAGAAGAACCAGAGAAGCTCGGCGGCTACCCTCGTTGAGATGTCGTCAGACTTCTCGCCTTCCTCGAAGTCCACTCCATTTGCTATGGCATTCAAGGCCTTGGTGATATCCTCCGCCCCAGAACCCGGGAAGAGGAATGCAACGCCGCCCTTGAGGGTCACGGCGTCGTAGAGCTTGTAGCGGATCTCATTGTTCCACTCCACACCCATGAAGTCGTCGATGTCTGAGTTAAAGGCCGAGGATTGATTGAGCGAAAGGGCCTGGGTGTTGTAATACGCCTCTACGGCCTCAGGCTCATCGAACCACATAGCCATCACGTTCGTGACATAGGTCCACTTGCCGTAGCCTGCTGTGAGCCCTCCGCCGATCATACGAAACCCTGGGTTGTCGAGGGCAGCTTGTCCGTTGATTCCGCCCGCACGTACCTTTCCGTAATAGGCGGGGAGGAAACTATAAAGGGTCTGGCCGAGGATGGGGTTCCCGTCCATGGTGATGCTCTGTTGGGAGCCGTATCGCGGAGTAAACTGCATGATGCCCACAGCCGGCGTGAACCCTTCGAGGTCGTCATCCGTCTGATCGTCGTCACCCTTCACCCAGTAGCCGCCGATATGGGGCTCGAAGACCTTGAGACCGACCACGTCCTTGAGGTCGAATGCTACGTCTGCGAAGGCCGCCCAGGAATCGATGTCCATATCCGCATCGTCTTTCTTGTAATCTCCAAAGGAATAAACGACCTCAGCGAGGGGTTTTACAATCCCGTAGGTCCCCTTGCCCTGGAGGCCCGTAAAGTTCCGTTCTGCCTCCATGGTGTTCAGGGTGTTTCTGTCGAGCATGTAGAATGCCTCGAGATAGGTTCCGGAGAAGTCATACCCGGCCTTGCCGTACCAGAACGTGCGGTCACTGTCTTTGTCCTGGGTGGGGGAACCGATGGGGTTGAGAGGTGCATTATTCACGATATCTGTGTAATAGCCGGCCTCATCCTCATCCTTCTTGAGGTAGCGTGCCTCCCATGTGAACCCGTTGGCCTTGCCGACGATCCCGATGCCGGGGTCGTCATCCCCGTAGACAAGACCACCGTAGCCGATGTCCACGCCCCTGGCGTCCCAGCCCGCCTCCAAGCGGGAAGAGATGGCTGAGATATTGAATGTGGCCAAGAGGCGCTCTATACCGAACTGCTGGCTCTGGCGTCCCATGGAGAAATCCGTCCGGTCCGCGGACTTCCTGTCAAGGACCGTGTCGGATTCGAGGGCCATGTAGACGTCCCAGTCCTGGCCGTGGGAGAAGTTGAAGAATAGCCGGTTTTCACCCCGGATGTGATCGTCTTTGATCGCGCCTCCCGCCTCGTTCAGGTGGACCCGGGTGCTGTCGGTCCCCACACCAAGGGCCCGCATGGCTGAAGCCGCCTTGGACTCGTTTGCGCCCAAGCCATCGCTAAGACCGAAGTCCCTGTCGATCTCGCCAGTAGGGACGATGCGGATCTGGGCGCCCATCTTGATCTTGATGTCCCCTATGGTCTGGATCTCTACAGAGCCGGGACCGGCATGGGCCGCTCCCGCCACAAAGATCCCGGCCGCAAGCCCTCCCAAGCATACGGCGATCTTTTTCATTCGCGCCACTGTTCTTGCTCCCCCTTCTCTTTTTTGTTTTGTCTTTATAAGACCTCGGTCTCCATCGACCGGGCTAATAAGACCATAGTCATGCCATCATCTGTCTGAGCCTATCCCGCGAGCAGGCATTCACCCTCTTTTCGTATGCCTCGCGCACGATCTCCACGTCCCGGAGAAACTCCTCGAACTCGGCGAAAGTAAGGGACTGCGGACCATCGCACAAGGCCGTTTCTGGCGCGGGATGGATCTCAACGAGAAGCATGTTGCACCCAGTAACAACCCCCTGGGCGGCCGCATGGAAGATCTCGAGAAGACCGTCCGGGGCATGGTCCTTTTTCCCTACGGAATGGCTCGGATCCACGCAGACCGGAAGGCGCGTAAGGCGCTTTATCACCGGGACGTGGATGAAGTCCACCAGGTTCCGGTGGGGACTTCCGAGCTGGGTCTTCACGCCACGAAGGCAGAAGACGATCCGGCGGTTTCCCTCGCTCGCGATGTATTCGCAGGCGTTTAGAGATTCCTCAAGGGTGAGCCCCATGCCGCGCTTGTAGAGGATCGGAAACGCGTCCTGGGAACCGACGGCCTTCAGGAGCTCGAAGTTCTGGGCGTTCCTCGTCCCGATCTGGAGCATGACCCCGGTGGGGTTCCCGGTCCGTTCGAGGGCCTCCCGGATCTCCTCGATGTGCACATCCTTCAGGACCTCCATGGAGATGACCTTGATGCCGTACTTGCCTGCGAGCTCGAAGACCCAGGGAAGGCAGGCAGCGCCATGGCCCTGGAAATCGTACGGGCTCGTCCTCGGCTTATAGGCCCCCATGCGGGCCGTAACGACACCATGGCCCGAGAGAAAACGGAAGGTCTCCTCCACGTTCTCCCGGGTGTCCACGGCGCACGGCCCGGCAAAGATGTGAAAGGAATCCTGGTCGAAATGAAGGCCCTGATATGTGAAGCCGACCGGCGAGAGATCCACTCCGTGGCGCCCGATCTGGCGGTACTTTGTCGAGACTCGCACCACCCGCTCCACCCCAGGCATCCCCTCTAGGATGTCCTGGGGGACGTCGTGGGTGGGACCTATGAGGTGGACCTCGGTCACCCCGCGGGTCTCGCCCTGGTGGCCGACCACCTTGACCTTCACCTTGGGAAACTGCTCGATGAAGGACCTGATACGTTCGAATTCCGAACTTTCTTCCGTGACTTCCGGCTTGAGAAGGATGATCATGACGCCCCGATCCTGTTTGAGAAAACTGAATAGGAATTCATCGTAGTTACCATTTCAGAAAAGATGCGTCAACGCTTGCCGCGACCCTGTTCTGGGATCCGTCAAAGTCAAGATTCAGAATCCTTGGGCCGACGGTCGGGGTGTTTGTGGATGGAGGCGCCCATGGACAGGGCTCGAACGGCAAATCCGCCCCAATGGACGGGGGCTATTTGCCGCACGGAACAAATACCCCGGCCGTCGGCCCACAGAACCCTCGCTAACTTTGATGGAGCCCTGCGACCCTGATTAAGGCGGCCCCATCAGGGCGAGCCAGGTCCTTCGGGCCACACCCTCCACGTTCGTACATGCACGCTTCAGGGCATAGGGTTGACCCACGAGATGGACCTTTTCTTCGGCCCGTGTGATGGCCGTATAGAACCACTTGGTGTTGAGCATGATGAAATGGGAGTTCGTGAGCGGTATCGCGACGATCCGGTACTGGCTCCCCTGGGCCTTGTGGACGGTGAGGGCGTATGCAAGCTCCACGATGTCTCCCAGGTGGTCGATATCGTATGACACGACGATCCGTTCCGGATAGACCACATGGAACTCCCCGGCCTCCTGGTCGAGGGCCTGGACGAGTCCCACGTTTCCGTTGAAGATGCGCCGGTACTCGCCCCCCTCGAAGACCCTTCCGTTTTTTACATAGGCATCCCAGGCCATGACTGCCATGTCACGATTCTGGAGATGCACGAGCTTGTCCCCGGACCTAAGCAGGACACCGGAACGGGTGAGGGCTGGCACGTCCTTTTCCGCTGGGTTAAGGATCTCCTGAAGAAGGGGATTCAGGACCTCGGTCCCGAGCTGACCCATCTTCATGGGGGTGAGGACCTGGAAATCCCAGACCGGATGGGTGAGACAGCCCTTGTACTCCCGGGCGAGATCGAGGATGCGGGACTGGATGGCCGCGTTGTTCTCCTCGCGCAGGGCCTTCACCTCCCGCTCGGTCTTTCCGTGACGCGCGGAAAAGATGTGATGGGGCTCCACCTCCTCGAAGACGAAGTCCTTCCAGCCATGCTCCTTCACCCCCTCGGGCATCCTTCCGACCCGGATCTCGTTGGCGAAGAGGGCAAGCACGCTGTCCCCGCTCTGCCGGTAGATCCGGGTGAGATGGACCGCGGGGACGAGGCCGTTTGCCACCGCGTCCCCGAAGACGTTTCCGGCCCCGATGGGAGGGAGCTGGGCCGGATCCCCCACAAGAAGAAAAAGGGTGTCTCGCCGGAGGGCCCGCGCAAGGCGGTAGAAGAGGGGGAGGCTCACCATGGAGGCCTCGTCAAGGACAACCACCCTGTACGGGAGGGGTTTTTCCGGGCCGTGCTCGAAGGAGCCGTCCCCGCTGTACCTGAGAAGGCTGTGGATCGTGAAGGCGTCAAAGCCCGTGGCCTTTCTGATCCGGGAGGCGGCCATGCCCGTGAAGGCGCAACAGACGATCTCGTTCCGCGGCGCATAACGAAGGGCGAGGAGTTCGAGCACAGCCCTGCAGACCGTAGTCTTTCCGGTCCCGGCGTATCCAGCAAGCGCAAAGACGCGCCGGGGCTCGGTCGCTACACGGGCTACGATCTCTCGCTGTTCGTCCGAGAGATCGAAACCGGTCTTTGTCTCGTATACTTGAAGAAAGGCCGCCACCGCCTCCGCCTGGACCACAGGGCGCCCGCCATCTTCCCGCGTGCGCTCGAGAAAAAATTCCCTGAGCCACTCCTCCATGTTCCGATAGGAGACGAGCCCAGTGGCCCCCGAGTCGTCCCGGACCAGATCCCCACGAAGGATCATGGCGGAAAGCACCCCTTCGACAACGTCCTCCGGCGGCAACGTCTCTTCTGAGGCAAGGGCCTCGCGAACCAGCCGCACGAGCTCGTCGTGATCGAGATGACAGTGCCCGTCCGATTCCCCGGACTCCAAAAGGATGTGGGTCAGGGCCGCCCCGATCCGCTCCGGGGAATCAGGCCCGACCCCGAGCCCCATGGCGATGCGGTCCGCGGTCCTGAACCCAATACCACGCACCTCTGTCAGCCGGTAGGGGTTCTCCCGGACCACGGTAGGGGCCTCCTCCCCGAAATGGTTGTAGATCCGGACGAGGAGGTTCGGGGTGACCACGCATGCCCCTTTTCCGAGATATTCGGCAAGGGCCTTGAGGCTTCGGTGCTTGTGCCAGGATTTCAGGATGAGGGAGAGGCGTTTCTCCTTGATCCCCTTCACCTCGAGGAGTCGCCTGGGGTCGGCATCGAGCATTGCGACAAGCTCGGCCTCGCCGTAACGGTCTATGAGCTCCCGGGCGAGCCTCGGACCCAGGCCCTTTACCACATTGACGAGGAAGAAGAGGAGCTCGCTTCCAAGGACCTGGCACTGGGTGAAGGCGAACTGGCGGCCGTATTTGTTGACTGTCCACTGGCCTGTGAACCGGAGATCCGCGCCATCGAGCCCTGCCTGGTTGAGGAGCTCGGGGATGTGGCCAACAGCCGTGAACCTCCCCCCCTGCCGGGGGCGGATGCGAAGGACGGCGTAGCCGGTGTCGGCGGAGGCATAAGTTACCCGCTCGACGCGCCCGGCGAGTGTGAGGCCGTTGGTCTGTGCGGGCTGGGGTTCAGGCATCAGCGTAGGGCGGCTGGACAGTTGACGGTTAAGTCGATTTAAGTCGATTGATGTCGGGCTATCGCTGGTTGACGTGGCCTCGAGCGTTTGTAATGTAACCCATGGAACTTATAGTGCAAACACAGACCGCTTCCAGTGGAACATAGGATGTCCGTCAAGGAGCGATGGAAGGGGACAAGAAGGATCGCATTCGGCACTGAAGAGTCAATCGCATTGATTCTTCCGATACTGGAAGCGGACCATCGCATATTGCATGCTTATCTCTTTGGTTCAAGGGCATCAAAAAGGAATGACATGTCATCTGATATTGATGTCGCCATATACACAACCCGTGATTTTTCATGGCAGGACTATTATCTCGTCCATGGCGAGATAACAAAAAAACTCCGTTCATACAGACTCGATCTCGCATGGATGAACATGGCTGATCCCATCTTATGTTTTGAAGTTATTAAAGACGGAAAGGTTTTGTTTTATCGCAATGCAGACAAACTAAATGATTTTGAATGGATGGCCAAGAAGAAATATTATGATCATGTCATTTATCTAAACAGGCACAGATGCAAGCGAGAGAAAACCGATGTAACTGAAAGAATATAGATATGATCTTAAAGAGATGCAGGACCTTTCCTTTGATGAATATATCAGAAATCAAGATATTCTACAGAGCGATTGCTATTTCTAATCGCTGAAAACATATTTGATTTTCTCGATCACATCTTGTCTTCCAGGCTTGAAATAAGGTTCTTCGTCATTTTGTGTGGA
>DIFG01000013.1 GCA_002419025.1 Deltaproteobacteria bacterium UBA5754
CTTTTTGTGTGGATTGAAGTCCTGTATAGCACCAATCCACACAAAACGTCGAGGAGCCAGATAACATCAGTTTTGTCCCTTATAAAAAAATCGGGAGGCATGAGCAATCTTGCTAAATGGTCGTTTTCCCGGCCCGCGTGGACTCTATCTCCGCCGTGGTGTAAACTTAAAAGCACGAAAAATTCTTGCCTGGTAAATTCATGAAAAAGATCCTTTTCTCCCTCTTTATTGCAGTACCCATTTTTGTCTCTCTCCCTTTCCCCGTTCGGTCTGCCATTGTGGATCGTGTCGTAGCCATCGTGAACGACGAGCCCATCACCCTTTCCGAACTGGAGGACAAGGCCCGTCCCGTCCTGCAGAAATATGTGGGCAATGACGGGACGGAGGAAAAGAAAAAGGAGATCCTGGCACAGATCCTTCCTCAGGTGATCGACGAATATCTCGTCCAGGCCGAGGTCACTCGGCGTGGCATCGTCGTGGGAGACGACGAGATCGATGCCGCTATAGATCGCATCTGCGCGGATAACGGTTTTACCCGGGACGAATTTTTTAAACGCCTCGTTTCCGAGGGCATGACCATCGAAAAGTACCGGGAAGGTCTTCGGGAACAGATCCAGAGGGCCCAGCTCATCAATGCCGAGGTCAGGGCCAAGATCGTCGTAACGGATGAACAGGTGGACGCCTACATCCAAAAGGCCCAAACGGCCTCAGTGCCATCTTCGGAGGCCGTGTATGTCGTCGAGCACATCGGAGTCGTCTTTCCGGACCCCACGAATCCCGCCTCGAGGAAAGAGGCCCGCAAAAAGGCGGAAGCAGCGCTGGATGCCCTCCATTCGGGCAGGTCTTTTGCCGAAGTAGCCACCCAATATTCCGATTTCCCGTCCGCAAGCGAGGGAGGTCTCCTCGGGTCGTTCACCGCCAAGGAGATGGCCCCTTCCCTGAGGGAAATAGTGACCGGCCTTTCTCCGGGAGAATACAGCGGGGTGATCGAGACGCCCAACGGGTACCAGATCTTTCGCCTGAAAGAGGTGAAAAACGCAGGTGGGGGTGCAAGCGGTGTGGATGCAGTAAGGCGTGAAGAGATCCGTCAGGAGTTGTACCGCAGGAGTCTGAACGCCAGGTTCGACGAGTGGTTGAACGGGCTACGATCCCGGTCCTCCATCCGCATCCTTTTCTGATCCCCTTTTTGCCATGGCCTATGACGAAAAACTCGGTGATTTCCTCCGGCGGGAGCGGGAGTCCCGCGGCATCGATATCGAGACCGTGGCGGAGAAGACGAAGATCTCCATGGCAAATCTGCGTGCCCTCGAGCAGGGCAGCTGGTCCGTTTTTGGGAGCGAGTTCTTTCTCAAGGGATTCCTCCGGCAGTATGCGCGCGTGATCGGTCTTGACGAAGGTGCGGTCATGGAGCGCTACCACGCGGAACGTCCATCCGTCCTCGCTTCCTTGCCGCACAGCGAAGAGGGGGAGTCGCGGATGATCATGCAGGAACCGGCTGCATCCTGTATTTTCCGTGTCCCCCTTTTCTTTCTCGGTGCGGCAACGCTCCTCGCGATCGTGCTCGGGATCTGGTACTGGTTTTTCCGTACCCCGTAAGCCCATGCCCGAGTCGGCAAAGGACCAGGCGATCGTCATCGCCGGGCGGGATCTTGGGGAGTCGGATCGCCTCATCACCCTTTTTACCGCCTTGAACGGCAAGGTCCTGGCAGTTGCCAAGGGGGCGAAGCGGAGCAGAAAACGCTTTGCGAATGCCCTTGAACCCTTTACCCGTCTCGACCTCGTCCTTGTCCCTCCACGAAACGGGACAGGTTTTTTCCGTATCGATTCTGCTGAGATCAAGGGGTGTTTCCCCGTCATCCTTGAGGACGTGCAGAGGTTCTTTCTTGCAAGCCTCTGCTGCGAACTCGTGGATAAATGGACACGCGATGCCGATCCCCAGTTGGAGCTTTATCGTCTTCTCGTCTGGACCTTCGAGGAGATCGCCCGGCCTGGGGAGGCACGGAGGGCGGTCCTCGTCTTTCAGGCAAGGCTTCTCGGACATGCGGGATATGCACCGGCCTGGACCCGGTGCGCCCTGTGTGGAAACGAGATACGTGGGGCGGTTGCGCGGATGCGCCTCGACAAGGGAGGGTTCGCCTGTGCGCATTGCGCCCCAGGAGACGGTTTCGTCTCCATGGGCGCGTTAAAGGGGCTGGAGTTTCTACAGCAGCGTCCCCTTGTCCATGTGGGCCGCCTCGGGATCACTGATTCCCAGTTCGCTGAGTCATGGTCCATCGTGCGTGCCTTGCACCGCTACCATCTGGGTGAGGATGTCTTTTCCTACGGGTTGATCGCCTGCCCGACGAAGACCCCGCATGCGGCTTTCCCTACTCCGGCCTGAACCCGAAGCGGGCCTGATCCCGCTGAAAAAACCCGATCTGCGGCGTACGCTAAGTACGCCTCATTCCTGGAAAATTTCGCGCCTTGCATCTCGGGCTTTTTGAGCGGGATCAGATTTTGAGATTTTTGCGGTGCGATCAGGCCTGTGTCTATTTCTTCTCCAGGCTCTCATCCTCCATTTTCTTTCTCCGCATCCTGAGCTGGAGCATTTGTCGATGGAAGATGTGTGCGATCAGGCGGTCCTGGTGTTCCTCAGTGACCCAGTCGAACTCGACGGCGATCCGGTGGATATTCGGGGCCGAGGAATCGACACGAATGACCCTTCCCACAGTGGTGAGGAGTTCATGGGACGGAAGGAGTGCGATCCACATCCTGATGCAGGTATTGACCGGGACGAATTCCTGGGAATCGAAGGCGATTCCGGCTGCGCTCAGGTCCACCACGTGTGTCCTCAGTCCGGCATCCTTTTCCTGATTGATGGAGAGGAGGTTGAGGATGAGGGTGAGTTTTCTGTCGATGGATTCCAGGTAGCTCGCCAGGGGGCCGTGGGCCTCCCGGATCGCCTTCAGACGATTGTCAATAGTCCATGGGCTTGGGAGGGGGCACAAGGCCGCATCCGTTTCTCCATCGAATGGGCAGGTGGGTCGCCGGCATTCCTCTTCGTCGATCGGTTCCCACCGAAACAGGATCGTATCCTGGATCCGTATGTGGCTTCTTCGTTCCTCCGGATCATCAGTTCGTGGGTTCATGAGGACCTCATGTGATTGGGACCGGCAGGATCTCTTGTTCCTTGAGTCCTTTGCCGGTCGGGGGTCTGATGTCGATCTCGTCGGGTCTCGGCGATTGGAGAAAGATGAGCTCCACGCGTCTGTTCCGTTTCCGGTTTTCCGGGGTCGTGTTCGGGACGAGGGGGCGGCTGTCCCCGAAGCCGATCGCGGCGAGCCTTTTGGGATCGACGGTGCGGGGCAAGAGAAGATAGTCCACGACTGAGGCGGCCCTGGCCGCGGAGAGTCCCCAGTTGGACGGATAGAGGGTGGTGTTGATAACGACGCTGTCCGCGTGCCCCGTGACCATGAGCTCTCCCGGAACGGTCTCCACGATGGGGCGGATCTTGTCGAGAAGTGCACGCGCTTTATCTGTAAGATCAGCCTTTCCGGGTTCGAAGGTGAGGTCGTCGTTCAGGCGGAGGACGACCCGATCCTCCAATGCCTCGATCTCGATCTCCCCTTTGATGAGTTCCAGCTTGACGGCCGATTTGATCTTTTCGAGGATCACATCCACTGAAAAGATCGGGTTGAAGTCTCGGGAGACAATGTCCGTCCCCATGGGAACATCATATATCATCTCATCCCGTTGGACTCCAAAGGCATTTTTGAGGGATCCGGAGACCTCCTTGAACATGGCCGGGTCCATGGTGGAAAAGGAGAGAAGCAGGATGAAAAAGCAGAGGAGAAGGGACATGAGGTCCCCAAAGGTGACGAGCCAGCCGGGAAGCCCTTTTGGGCAATCGCATTTTTTTCCCACGGTATCTAATCCCTGGCGGTCCGTTTCCTTGGGGGGAGGAAGGTGTTCAGTAGCTCCTCAAGGACGCGCGGGTTCAGGCCCTTCTGGAGCCCGAGAACGCCTTCAACGACGAGTCTCTTGTTGAGTTCCTCCTCCATGGTCCTGCGCTTGAGTTTGTCGGCGATGGGGAGCATAAAGAGGTTCGCGATGACAGCGCCGTAGAGGGTGGTGAGAATGGCGACGGCCATGGAAGGCCCGATGCTCGATGGGTCTTTCATGTTTCCAAGCATGGCCACGAGTCCGATGAGCGTCCCGATCATACCGAAGGCCGGTGCGGCGTCGCCGAGGGATGCGAACATGCTTTGGCCGAGGCCGTGGCGTTCACCCGTGATTTCAATCTCCTTTTCCAGGACCTGCTGGATGAAATCCGGATCGTGCCCATCCACGCAGTACATGATGGCCTTTTTGAGAAAAGGATCCTCGATGGGTTGTTTTTCCAGCTTGAGGAGCCCTTCCTTGCGGGCGATCTGGGAGAGGGTGACGAGTTCCTGGATGATGGCTTCGGGTGCGCGGTTCTTGGCGAAGAAGGCCTTCATGGCCACCTTGATGCTGTTGATGATGTCCCCCATGGTGAATCGGATGAAAAGGGTGCAGGTGGCCCCTCCTAAGACGATCAGGACCGATGGGATGTCGATGTAGGCCCCGATACTGCCGCCCATGAGGATAGCGACGATGAGCAGCGCAAATCCGACTACGAGGCCGATGACCGTTCCGAGATCCATTTCCGGTTGTTTTCCCTCTGTAGATCAGCAAAAACCGTGTCCCAGGGCGCGTACCCTTGGCTTATCTATCGGCAACTGCCGGAAAATGGATAAACAGACTATGATCCTGCTGAAAAAAACCGATTCTCGAAGCGTTGCTCAATTTTCCAGTCCATGCGGCGTACGCTAACTACGCCCCATTCCTGGAAAATTTAGCACCTCGCCTTTCGGGCCTTTTGAGCTGGGATCAGGTTTTGAGGTCTTTGCAGTGCGATCATGCCATTAATACGGGAAACAAACTGCGCGTAGGGCCTCGTCGAGACGTTTTGCAGAGACGGGAACCGAAGTGCCGAGTTCGGGAGCAAAGACAGAGACCCGGAATTCCTCGAGTAGCCTCAGATAGTTTTCGCGGGCTGCCCGGGAGGCGGAATCCGATCCTTCATTCAAAGGCGAAATGCGGGAAATGGCCTCCACATATGGCTCGATCCTCGCCGCTTTTGCCGCGTCCTTTGCAGGATCAAGGGCGGCACGTTCTGCACGGACAGCAAGGGCCTTCAGGTAGCGCGGGAGATGAGGCAGGTTTTCCGGGTCTGAGGACGCAGGAAAATCCTCAGGGAGAAGACGGACAAACTCCCTTGAGAGATCTTCGGCGAGCCGCGTGCGGGCCGGTGCGGCCTTTTCCCCATGAATGAGACGGGATATGGCCTTCCTCGTCTCGGCAGCAGCATGCGCGCAGGCGGCTATGGCATGCAAGATAGCTATGGACCTTCGATAGAGGTCTTTTTTCAGGTCCTCGGCCCGTGAGATAAGACCTTTCCGGTCCTTCGGAATGTCACCGGAAAGGATGAAGACGCGCTGGATCATGGAAGTGATGCGTTCGCCAAGGCCGTGTGTCCCCCCAAGAGACATGAGGATTTCCGGCGGAAGGCCTGGAGGAACGGCCCTTTTTCGAATATAGGCGAGTTCGGTTTGAAGCTCCTCGGTAAGGAGGTATGCCAAGGCGTCCCGCGTGGATATATCCGCACGGTCCTGATCGAGGAAGAGCCGGATCGAAACGGTCTTTCCTTCCTGTTCGTAGCCGGGAAAGGCGATCCTCTTTCCCATGCCCGGGCCGGGAACAAAGGGGATGGGATCAGGGAGATCAGGCAAGGTTGACAGGGTATGTCCACCGGACTCCCACCGGGCGCGAACAGCGGTCCAGGCTGGATCGCTTGCGAGGCTGTTTTTTGATGCATCTCCCCAGGACTTTTTAAGGGCCTCCAGGTCCCGTCCATGGGCGAGCACCTGTCCACGGTCGTCCACAAGCTCAAAGCGCATGAGGACATGGAGAGGAAGGACGTGAGCATGGGGCCAGACGGTTTCCTCAGGCCCGATTCCAAGTTCTCGATGGAGGAATTCTTCAAGGGCTTCTGTAAGGCGTCGGTTGCAAGGGGTAAGGTTCTGGCAGATCTTTTCAGCGGTTTCCGAAAGGGGATGAAGTTTTTTTCTGGCCCCTTTGGGGAGATTTTTCAGGAGTTCCGTGACCTTTTGGGGGAGAAGGCCGGGGACGAGCCACTCAAAAGGGCCTGGGTCGAGGGCGTCGAGGAGGGAGAGGGAGATAACGGCTGTAACACCGTCTTCCGCGTCCCCGGGCTGGAAGCGGTAACGGAGGGGGATCTCATGACCCTGGATCGTGAGGTGGCCGGGGAAAAGCGCGAGTTCCGAGGGACTCGGCGGATTTTCCAGGAGTTCGTCGGCATGGATGGAGAAATACGAGGGGTCTTCAGCCTTTTTCATGGCCCGGAGAAAGGAGCGTTCGTCGAGGATCGGCGCTGATCCGGTTTCCTCTTCAAGTCGCGTGAGAGACTCCTCGTACCGGGAAAAAATCCATGTCTTGTCCACATGGACGGACCTGTCACGGAACCTTGTGCCGAGCTCCTCTACCTCCCGAATGGTCTCGATGTTTTTTCGGACGAGAGGCGGGACGTGCCTGAGGTTGCCGGGAATGAGGCCGTCCCGAATGAAGATCTCTCGGCATTCACCGGGAGAGATGCGTCCGTATGAGACCTTCCTCTTTTCAACCACCAAAAGCCCGAAGACCCTCACGCGTTCGTAGGCGATCACCTCTCCACGGTCCTTTTCCCAGTGGGGCTCGAAGAATTCTGATTTGGCAAGGGGTCCGGCCAGTTCCTCGATCCATTCAGGACGTACCCCGGAGCAGATACGGGCATAGAGCCTGGTGGTCCTTGCGATCTCGGCGGATACGATCCACCGCGGGTGTGTACGGAAAAGGGAGGAGCCCGGATGGATGTGGATCTCCCGCCCCGAGGTACCGGTGTAGCGGGTGTTTTCCTGGTGCTGGGCGATATTTCCGAGAAAGCCCGAGAGGATGGACCGGTGGATGGCATCAGGGCCTGCCGGGTCCTTGTTAACGGCAAATCCCCCGACACCGCCGAGGATGGAAAGGATCTGGTCCGTGACGTCTTTCCACTCGCGCATCCTTTGATAGGAGAGGAATCGGGCCTCGCAGAACCGTCTCATTTCCGCGCGGCTTCTTCCCTGGGCCGATTCCGCTTCAAAGGCGTTCCAGATCCTGAGAAAGGTGAGAAAGTCGGACCCGCTGTCCTGAAAGGTCCTGTGGGCCTGATCCGCTTGCGTCTCCCTGCCGGCGGGACGCTCTCTGGGGTCCTGGATGCTCAGGGCAGCGGCTATGATTGCCACCTCCCGGACGGCCTTTTCCTCCCGGGCCTGGATGACCATGCGAGAGATGCGAGGATCCAGCGGAAAACGGGCCATGAGGCGTCCGATCCTTGTGAGGCCCTTTTCATCGTTAAGGGCGCCCAGCTCCCTGAGGGTCGCGAGCCCCTCCTTTATGGCATGGGGTGAAGGAGGATCGATGAAGGGGAATTCCTCCACTCGGTCGATTCCAAGGGCGAGGAGCCGGAGCAGGACCCCGGAGAGATTGGATCTCAGGATCTCGGGCGAGGTAAAGAGGTCCCGCCCAAGGTAATCCTCCTCGCTGTAGAGGCGCACGCAGACCCCGGGGCTCACCCTGCCTGCCCGGCCAGCGCGCTGGTCCGCGCTTGCCCGGGAGATGGGCGCTATGGGAAGGGCGGTTGTCCGGGTGCGCGGGTTGTGGCAGGACATGCGGGCAAGCCCCGAATCCACGACGTATCGAATTCCAGGAACCGTAATGGACGTCTCTGCAACGTTCGTCGCAACAACGATCTTCTGCCGGTGGGCCGGCTTGAAGATCCGTCCCTGGTCGGTGCTGGAGAGGCGTCCGTAGAGTGGAAGGACCAGGACATCATTTCCGAAGGCCGTTGAAAGGGTCTTGGCCGTCTCCTGGATAAGGCGTTCAGTCGGAAGAAAGATGAGGATGTCCCCGATAGGGTCCTCCCTGCGGATCCCTTCCACCTCCGAAACCACGTGATCCACCGTATCTACATCCACCTGGGGCGGGCGGTAACGGATGCGGACGGGAAAGGAGCTTCCTCCGACAGAGACCACGGGCGCGCCTCCGAAGGCCTGGGAGAACTTTTCCGTGTCAATTGTAGCCGATGTGATGATGACCTTGAGGTCCGGACGCCGGGGAAGGATCCGCCTCAGGGTCCCCACGAGGACGTCAATGTTGAGGCTCCGCTCGTGGGCCTCGTCCACGATGACCGTGTCATAGGTAGAGAGGCAGGGATCAATGGAGAGCTCGGTGATGAGGATGCCGTCTGTCACAAAGTGGACACGGGTAAGAGGCCCTGTCCGATCCCGGAACCGGACCCGGTAACCTACAAGTTCCGGTCCGGCCGGGCCGAGTTCCTCGCTGAGCCGCGAGGAGACCGTTATGGCCGCGATCCTTCTGGGTTGGGTGCATACAATCCTTCCGGCAACGCCTCTTCCCACGGCCAGACAGAGTTTGGGGATCTGGGTCGTCTTGCCGGATCCCGTGTCCCCGGTGACAACAATGACCTGATTCTCCCTGATCGAGCGGATGATCTCCTCTTTCGCCTTGGATATGGGAAGATTGACTGCGCAGGTGAGGTCAGCCTCCCTGAGGAGACACCGGAGCCTCTCCTCCTGCTGGGGCTGCAACCTTCCACTCGATCTCGACCTCAAGGGAGAACTTCGTCCCATCCTTCTTGTTTTTTTCCTCTGCCTTTATCTCCAGGACGATTTCACGCGGCAAAGGGGGAAGAGATTCTGCCGCGCCGGGTCCTGGGACGATAACGCCGGCTGCCAACTGATCCGCCAGCGTGCGAAGATGTGAAGCGGCTTCTTCGCGATCCATCCGTTTTTCCGATTTGAAGATCACTTTTTCTGCACCCATGGGTCTTCTCCTTCACAGTCATCCTGCTCACGGATTCAGCGCTGTAATTGGCTCTGCCAAAATGCGTCCGGAATGTGATTGCGAAACACATTTAGAGAGATTTTCTCTGTGTCCTCTGGTGCTCTCTGTAGTGAGATACAAATTAATTTGTTGCATGTATCACATTGAGAGGGTGATGGCCTGTATGAGAAAGCTATTTTCCCGTTTTTCCCTCCCGATCGTGGAGGTAGGGGTGGATCCATAGTCATGACCGGGGAGTACGATGGTATCGTCCGGAAGGGAGGCGATCCTGTCCCGAAGGGATGCGAGGAGGGTATCAAAGGAGCCTCCCGGAAGGTCCGTCCTTCCGGCCGCGCCGACGAAGAGGGTATCGCCCGTCACGAGGTGGCCGTGTCCGTACAGGCAGATGGAGCCGGGGCTGTGACCAGGGGTGTGGATAACACGGAAGGAGAGGGCGCCGACCCGGAGTTCTTCTCCGTCGGAAAGGTATCTGTCTGCAGGTGGATGGGGTTCGAACCCCCAGGCCCGAAAGAAGGTGGCGACTGATGGGTCGCGAAAGAGCCTGTCGTCCGCATCGTGCATCAAGACCGGGGCCCCGGTGAGTTTTTTCATAAGAGCGTTTCCGGCCGTATGATCCGGATGCCCGTGGGTGTTGACTATGGCGATGAGATGTAGGCCTTCCTTTTCGATGGATGCAGCCAGTTCCCTTTCGCTGCCCGCCGGATCCACGATGACGGCCTCGCGGGTCTCGGGACAGCCGATGATGTAGGCCTTTACCGCAAGGGCACCGACCGTTCGGGAGCGGATGATCATGGCGCCGGGGTCCTTTCCCTTTTTCGCCTCAGGGCATAGGTGCTCGCGGAAAGTCCGGCAACGCAGCCTTCTCCAACGGCCTTTGCCATCTGGTACGGAGGGCCGCAGATGTCGCCTGCTGCGTAGATTCCCGGGATATTCGTGGCGCCTGACCGGTCGGTCAGGATGTGGGTGAAATTTTCCGGATCAAGGGCTACACCAAGAAAAGAGGCGAGCTCCACGGCCCCCTTCGCCCCCCTTTCGATGAAAAGGCCGTCTGCATGGAGTTCCGTTCCGTCGTCGAGCATGACCCCTTCGACGCGTTCTGCGCCCAGGATCCTGGCGATCGTCCGCCCCTGGTGAAGGACTACCTTGCTTGTATCCAGTTCTTCGCGCAGGGCAGGGCCCACGTCCAGGTCCTTTGAGACGAGGCTGACGGATGATGCGATTTTTGAAAGTGTCAGGGCCCCGTGTACAGCGGCGCTACCGTCACCTGTCACCACGACCGTTGCCCCACGGTAAAAATTGGCGTCGCAGTCCACGCAGTAACTCACTCCGTGCCCGAGGAGTTCCCTTTCCCGGGCGAGGCCGAGTCCCTGGCGCTTGACCCCTGTTGCAAAAAGGATCGTTATCCCGTGGAAGACCCTTCCGCTTTCGGTCGTCACGAGGAATTCACCCTCCGGTGTCTGTTCCGTCTTGATCACATCTTCCTCGAGGATCTCGGCCCCGAAGCCCAGGGCCTGATCCCTGCCTGTCGCAAGGAGTTCTTCGCCGGCCTTTACCCCCTGGACAAAGGCATAGTTCTCGATGTGCGCCCGATAGAGGTTGCTTGCGGTTGCGCGGCCAGAGAGGAGGACCCGCGCCTTTTTCCTCGCGGCGTGTATGGCGGCCTGAAGTCCTGCAGGCCCCACCCCGAGGATGATCACGTCATAACGCGAGGAAGGCGTCTCAGGCATGGTACACACTCCTTTCGGAAAGATCCTGCCTGTTGGCGGCGTTTTCGTCGGATTGGTCGGCGGTGGCAGGAATCGCATACTCCTCAGAGATCCACGAATGGAGATCCAGGAGTTTGCAGCGTGCGCTGCAGAAAGGACGATGTGGATTCTCTCGGAATGAGATCGGCTTCCCGCAACTAGGACAGCGATGAAGGGTCTTCTGGCTGGTGCGTGAAGAGGTCATATGAAACAATATCCGGTCTTTGACATCTTCCGTCAAGACCAGTGACCCTGTGTCAGGCCATGATCCTGTGAGGATGTTCTCCGAATATCTCGGCGGTGAAGATCGAAATCCGGCACGCCGGATCTTTCCAGCACCCTGGAGCGAGGCCTGCCTTCCAGCACGTCTGGTCAAGAAACGTATCCCGGTCCCATCCATGTTCCGTTGCCACCTGGGGGAGAAGGACACCCCGGTAGGGGCCAAGAGTGATGTAAATGCCGTGCTTGCCCACCTGGATCTCGTCAGGGGATGAAATGGGTCGAAGGGGGCTCAGTGCCGAGATCTCGATATCTACCTCCGGGAGTTCAGCCGGGTGGAGGGGAGGGAAACGCGGATCGTGGAATGCAGCTGAGATTGCCATGTCCATGACGACCTCAATCAAGGGTTTCGTGGATTCGAAGATTCCGATGCAGCCTCTGAGCGCCCCCTTTTTGTGAAGGGTCACAAAGGCCCCCCGCGGCTCGAGGAGGGCGGCATCTGAGACGGAAGGAAGGGGGGTTGGAAGGCCGGAGAGCTCGGCTTCGATAGCACGACGGGCCGCCTCAAGAAGGGTCTTTTTTGCACGTTCACTCAGGGATGTCATCATGCCTTTAGGCTAACTTGAAAAATTCGGATTTTTGTTCGAGGGCAAGGCGCGAGGAGGTCAAAAAGCGGAGCATACTTCATGTGGCCCTTAGAGCCTCCAGTACCGAACTGGGGATCCTGCGAAATCCTCCCTGTCAAAGATGCCCTTCACGTCCACAACCACCCCCCTGTCAGGCGTAAGCATTTCCTTGACGAGATCCGGTCCCTTTTCGCGGTAGTGCGCATGGGCCACGGCCACGACCACGGCATCTGCATTAACAGGGATGTCCTTCACGAGTTGGATCCCGTATTCATAGTGTGCATCCCGGGGATCCGCAAGTGGATCGTGCACAAGGGGGGTGATCCCGTATTCCCTGAGTTCCGAAACGATGTCTATGACGCGGGTG
The DNA here is from genome assembly GCA_002419025.1 of Deltaproteobacteria bacterium UBA5754. Classification (GTDB taxonomy): domain Bacteria; phylum Desulfobacterota; class Dissulfuribacteria; order Dissulfuribacterales; family UBA5754; genus UBA5754. The sequence continues at coordinate 11,922 of DIFG01000013.1, forward strand.
TTTCTTATGTCAGGGCAGTTTTCCTTGAAGGTCAGCCCAAGGATTACGACCCGCGCCCCCTCGACCCGGACCTTTGCATGGATGAGTTCCTTGACCGTGCGCATGGCGATGTAGCCGCCCATGGAGTCGTTGATGCGGCGGCCCGCAAGGATGACTTCAGGGAGATAGCCCGCCTGCTGGGCGCAAAAGGTGAGATAATAGGGATCCACACCGATGCAGTGGCCGCCTACGAGGCCGGGGGTGAAGGGGAGGAAGTTCCATTTGGTGCTGGCGGCCCGGATCACCGCATGGGTATCTATTCCAAGGCGGTTAAAGATGATGGCGAGTTCGTTCATAAGGGCGATGTTGAGGTCCCGCTGGGTATTTTCGATGACCTTGGCGGCCTCTGCTACCCGAATGCTCTCCGCCCGGTAGACACCGGCCTTGACCACGAGTTCGTATAGCCGGGCTATCCGCTCGCACGTAGCCTGGTCCTGGCCGGAGACTACCTTCACGATCTTGGCGAGCGTGTGTTCCTTGTCGCCGGGGTTGATCCTCTCGGGGGAATAGCCCACGGTGAAATCCTTTCCGTAGGCGAGTCCGGAGGCCCGTTCAATGACGGGTACGCAGACGTCTTCCGTAACCCCTGGGTATACGGTGGATTCATATACTATCGTGGCCCCGGGCTTCATGTTTCTCCCTACGATTTCGGATGCCGAGATTATGTGCCCGAGGTCCGGGAGCTTGCTTGCGTTGATGGGCGTGGGGACCGCGACGATGAGAAAATCGGCCTCCTTGAGCCGGGAGGGATCGGCGGTACAGGTCAGATGCACTGCACGCTCGAAGTCTTCATGTGAGACCTCGCCTGTTGGGTCCACCTTTTTTTCGTAATGGGCGACCTTTTCCTTTGAGACGTCAAATCCGATGGTCTTGATCATCCTGCCGAAGGAAACGGCAAGGGGAAGTCCCACATATCCAAGCCCGATAACTGCAACCGTCATATCCTCTGTCGTCATGCGTCCCTCCTGGGGGGTTGACTCTCGGTCACACAATTAACCATTATTTGTTAGTACGGGAAAGCGGTCGTTGTCGTCAACTTTTGGGTTCTTCGTCTTTTGTGTGGAATTTGGGCTCCTCG
>DIFG01000086.1:0-5376 GCA_002419025.1 Deltaproteobacteria bacterium UBA5754
CACAAAATGACGAAGAACCGAAAAATGGTGGTGCAAAGCACCCGGCGGATGGGTCTAAATAGGGTCAAAAACCAAAAAAAGGAGTTACAGGCAATGGCCTGTAACTCCATAATTTTCTTGGTAGCGGGGGCAGGATTTGANNNNGAGCTACCTGGCTGCTCCACCCCGCACCGGAAGGATGTATCTATATACCTAAATGGAAGAATTATGTCAAATCGGGATTGCTTATCGGACGATAATTCCTATGGTTATAAGATGTCGCATTGAGAACAATCTCCATCTCTCATCTCGGGTATCACCATGAAAATTGTCAAAATTACCCTTCGAAACGGATTCGTTCCCAGAAGAGACGACGCCAGGGAGATCTTAATGGATGCTTTCTTCCGCCTCCCTAGACCTATTGATCCCTCATGCGGGGAGTGGATCCCCTCCATCGACCTGTACGAGACTGAAAATGAAATGATTCTTGTTGTAGAGGCGGCAGGCATCACCCTTGAGACCCTCGCGGTCGTCCTTGATGGCCGGTATCTTTCTGTATCCGGTACCAGATCCCTTCCCGGTGGAGAGGAACGAAAGCTGTTTCACAGGATCGAGATCGAGTACGGGAGGTTCGATCGTCTGGTCGCCCTGCCATCGACGCCAGACCCCGAACGCATGAATGCCCGATACGAAAACGGTTTTCTCGTCGTGAAGATCGGGAAAAAATCCCCGCCTTCCTCTCGAAGCATATCTATAAAAACAGAAGAATGACCCAAGAGACCTACATGAAAAACGCAGTTATTAATGAAAACAATACAAACAACACATCGGTAACCATACGCGAACTTCCTGTCCTGCCAGCGGAAAATCTCATCCTCTTTCCACACATGGTCGTTCCGTGGATCGTGGATGACCCCAACCACGTGAAACTCATTGACGATTCCCTCGCCTCGGACCGCACCTTCGCCATAGTCATGACAGAGAAGGATCCTGTGACAAATACATGGTCGCTTGCAAGGACCGGAACCATCGGCCTCATCCTCCGCATGACCAAGACCGACGAAGGTCATGCCAAGCTCATGATCCAGGGGGTCACCCGCGCCCTGGTCCGGGAAGTCACACAGGAAAGACCTTACATCAAGGCCCGAATGGAACCGGTCGAGGACATGGCACAGACGGACATGGAGACCCTCGCGCTCGCAGCCAATGTTAAACAGGTCTTTTCACGCATGATGGAGCTCTCGCCGAACATGCCGAGCGAACTCGCCGGTCTCATCTCTTCCATAGACTCACCAGGTGCCCTTGCCGACATCGCCATCAGCCACCTGAACATCCCGAAGGAGGAAAGACAGGGTATCCTCGATGCCGTAGACGTGAGAAAACGCCTCAGGGAGGCCCTCAAGATCCTCACCCATCAGGTAGAGATCCTGGAACTCGGCCACAAGATCCAGTCCCGCGTGAAGGATCAGGTGGACAAGAGCCAGAGGGAATTTTTCCTTCGGGAGCAACTCAAGGCCATCAGGGAGGAACTCGGGGAATCCGGCGGAGAAGCGCCGGAACTCGCGGAACTCGAACAGAAACTCAGAGACAGGAACCTTCCGGACGAGGCCCGGGACGAGGGCATGCGAGAGATCGAGCGACTTGCCCGAATGCACCCGTCCTCCTCGGAATATACCGTTGCTCGAACGTACATTGACTGGATTATCGATCTTCCCTGGAACGAGGAGACAAAAGACCGCTTGGATCTCGACTACGCCCGCACCATCCTCGACGCTGATCACTATGACCTCGACAAGGTAAAGAAACGTATCATAGAATATCTGGCCGTCCGAAAGCTCAATCCCTCCCACAAGGGCCCGATCCTCTGCTTTACCGGCCCTCCGGGGACAGGAAAGACCTCCCTGGGCAAATCCATCGCAAAGGCCCTGGGGCGGGCCTTTCATCGGATCTCCCTGGGCGGAGTAAGGGATGAGGCCGAGATCCGCGGACACCGAAGAACCTATGTCGGCGCCCTACCCGGCCGATTCATTCAGGGGCTCAGAAAGACAAAAGTGAAAAATCCCGTGTTCCTACTGGATGAAATAGACAAAATCGGGACGGATTTCCGGGGAGACCCCTCGTCCGCCCTCCTCGAGGTCCTTGACCCGGAGCAGAACTCCACTTTTATGGATCACTACCTGGGAGTTCCTTTCGATCTCTCAAAGGCCATATTCATCACAACGGCCAATGTCCTCGACACGATCCCACCGCCGCTTCTCGACAGGATGGAGGTCATAGAACTCTCCGGCTATACTCTGGAAGAGAAGTATGAAATAGCCCGGCGCCACATCATTCCCCGCCAGCTCGAGGCCCACGGACTCACCGCATCCCGCCTCAGGTTCTCCAAGGCCGCTATCATACGCATTGCCGAGGCCTACACAAGGGAATCAGGGGTGAGGAATCTGGAAAGGGAGATCGCCGCTGTCTGCCGCGGAGTCGCCCGAAAGATAGCTCAGGACGAGGTGAAAGGCGTATCGGTCGGAGTCAAATCCCTTTCTGAGTACCTGGGCCGTCCCCGATTCACCCACGATCTGGCGGAGAGGACCCGGATCCCAGGTGTGTCAACAGGGCTTGCATGGACGCCGACCGGCGGTGACATCCTCTTTATCGAGGCCACGCGGGTAGCCGGCAAGGGGGGTCTGATACTGACCGGCAAACTCGGAGACGTCATGAGGGAATCGGCCCAGGCGGCGCTGAGCCTTGTAAAATCCAAGGCAGGAGACCTTGGCATACGCGCCGACATGTTCGCGGATCAGGACGTGCACATCCACGTCCCCGCGGGGGCGGTACCTAAGGACGGCCCTTCCGCTGGCATTGCCATCGCGTGCGCCATCGTATCCCTTTTCACAGATCATCCCATAAACCCCCATGTTGCCATGACCGGGGAGGTGACCCTGCGGGGCTCGATCCTTCCGGTGGGCGGGATCAGGGAAAAGGTGCTTGCCGCACGCCGGGCCGGAATCAGGGATGTGATACTACCCAGGAAAAATCTGGCGGACCTGGACGATATTCCGGAAAACATAAAAAAGGAAATCTCATTCCATGGGGTGTCCCGTTTCGATGAGGTGATAGGCCTGCTCTTTGAGGAAAAAAAGGGACGGAGAGGGGAACATGTATCTCCATCAACCGAGTGAACGTCATTACACCCTGAGGCCTCCAGGCGGGTTCCAGCGGGCTTCGATCTTCATCTTCGCCCTTTTTGGTGCTTTTGTCGCCGGCCTCCAGATCGGCCTCTTCCTCATCCGTGGGGAGCCCTATTGTCCGAATGAAGGCTGCCGGACCGTGGATGACCTCACGGCCATATCCCAAAACACATTCAACTTCATCGGCGTCCTCTATTTTCTTTTTATAGCACTCCTGTCCTTTCGGTGGGCAAAAAACCCCCTTCCGAATGCCTTACTCCGCCTCTTTCTCCTTTCAGGGCTTGCGGCCGAGGGCGTCCTGCTGGGATACCAGGCCTTCTACGCCGGGGAATACTGTGCATACTGCCTCTTGATCCTTTTTCTCATCGTCTGCATGAACATATTTGCCGGTCTCCAACAGACCTTGGCAGGGGTGGTGATCTTGGGCACCATTCTTACCCTGTTTTCCCTCCTTACATGGACCCCTCATCCATCCGGACAGATGCCGCTTACCCTTGAGAACGGGACCTTTGCCGTCCGGACCTGCAATGCCCCTAACCGAAGGGCCTATCTCGTCTTTTCCAAAGACTGCCCCCATTGCCACACCGTCCTCGATGCCCTCGAACAGTGCACCTCGTGCGAGATCCACTTCAACCCCATCGAACGCATCCCTCCTGATTTCCTTCCAGGCCTCACCCCAACCCTCGCATACCATCCGGAAATAAACGTCTCGGCCCTCAGGATCCTCGGTATCGACACGGTCCCTGTCCTCGTGGTGGAAAACCCGGATGGATTTTCCTTCATAATGGGAGATCGGGAGATCCTTTCCTTTATCACCACTGTCTGCTCATCAGAGGCGCCGGCCGGACTCGATTTCCCGGATCCCCTTTTGGGCGGAAACAGCTGCGGTTTCGACAGGCCCTGCAAGTGAGGATTCGCCATGAAAATCATTAGGGACATCCCGGAGATGGGTCATGTGTCATGCAAATGGAAGCGGGATGCCATGACCGTTGCGCTCGTCCCTACTATGGGGGCCCTTCACGCGGGTCATCTCGCACTCGTGCAGACCGCAAAAGCCCATGCGGATCGTGTCGTAATGAGCATCTTCGTGAATCCCGCCCAGTTCGGACCCCGGGAGGATCTGGATAGGTACCCAAGGGACCTGGAGCGGGACGCGGATCTCGCTCGGTCAGCAGGGATCGACTGCATCTACGCACCGGATCCAACCGATATGTATCCACCTGATTTTCAGACATGGATACGGGTGGAAAGGGTGAGCCAAGGGCTCTGCGGCACATCGAGGCCAGGGCATTTTCAGGGGGTGGCGACGGTCGTGGCAAAGCTCTTTAATATCGTCCAGCCCGACTTTGCTGTCTTCGGGGAGAAGGACTACCAGCAACTACTTGTCATTCGGCGCATGGTCAGCGATCTCCACATCCCGGTCAGGATCCTTTCGCATCCCATTGTCAGAGAACCAGACGGGCTTGCCATGAGTTCGCGCAACCAGTACCTTTCAGACAAGGAACGACTGTCGGCCGCATCCCTTTTCCGGTCCCTCACAGAGGCTCAGCACCTGTTTTCTTCTGGCGAAAGATCGGCCAAAAGGATAACCGAGGCGGTAACCAATCAAATCCTCTCCCATCCGTACACAACCATCGACTACATATTCCTTGGCGACCCCAATGACCTCAAACCCAAAGATCCCCTCAATGACCCATCCCTCCTTGCTGTAGCAGCCTGGGTGGGAAAAACGAGGCTCATAGACAACATCATCCTGAGGCTACCTTGATACAGAAGGCCTAAATTCGAATGCTACGTACACTCCTGAAATCCAAGATCCACCGGGCCAGGATCACAGATAAGAACCTCTCCTACGAGGGGAGCCTCACCGTGGACCGGGTGCTCATGGACGCGGCAGACCTACGTCCTTTCGAACAGATAATGATTTACAATATCTCAAACGGCGAACGCTTTGAGACTTACCTCATCGAGGGTCCGCCCGGTTCAGGGGCCGTATGCCTGAACGGGGCAGCCGCCCGTAAGGGCGAGGTCGGAGATCTTATCATCATCGCCTCCTACGGCATCTACGGAGACGGCGAAATCGAGTCCGGTGCGAGCATCGCGGTCCATGTGGACGAAACAAACAGTATCTCGTCCGTCCAAACCCATCCCTGGAAGCACGTGCGGCAAAATCCCTGATAATCCCGCTCAAAAAACCCAATCTGCGGCGTTGCTT
>DIFG01000086.1:5423-6809 GCA_002419025.1 Deltaproteobacteria bacterium UBA5754
CCTTGCATCTCGGGCTTTTTGAGCGGGATCAGATCTTCCTGATCCCTTTTCCTCGGCGATGAAGATCCATGTGGCGAGCCTCGGCTGCCCCAAAAACCGGGTGGATACCGAGATCACCCTCGGCACCATTCTTTCACGTAAAATCAAGATATTACCTGTATCGAACCAGGAAGATGCAGAGTTCATTCTTATCAATACATGCGGATTCATCGAGTCCGCCGTCTCCGAATCCATCGACGTGATCCTCGAAATCGCCGATTCCAAGAGACCGGACCAACGGCTCGTGGTCATGGGCTGCCTTGTTGAGCGATACGGCCAGGACCTGAAAAAAGAACTCCCTGAGGTAGATGCGTTTTTCGGTGTAGGTGAATATGAAAAAGTGGCGGATTATGCATCGACCTTGTCCCTTTCTCATGCTCACATCCAATCCCCCCCGATTCTGACGACTGCATCGGGCCGCGTCCTCACCACGCCTCCCTGGAGGGCGTATCTCAAGATCTCGGAGGGATGTTCCAATAGCTGTTCATATTGCATCATTCCAAAACTCAGGGGGAAAATGCGCCAGGTTCCTCACAAAGAGATCCTTCGTGAGGCCCGATCTCTTGCGGCTGCAGGGGTCAAGGAAATGACCCTCGTTGCCCAGGATCTGACCGCATACCGGGACGGATCCATCGACCTGAAAGGCCTTCTTCACATGCTTGACGCTGAATCGGGCATCCCATGGATTCGGCTCCTCTATCTCCATCCCGCACGAGTTGATGCAGATCTCATCAAGACCATCGAGGCCCTTCCCACGGTCTGTCCCTATCTGGACATCCCGATTCAGCATGCAAGCGACCGGATACTCCGGGCCATGAGACGCGGTTACACCCGAAAACACATCGAGGACCTAGTCCAGACCATCAAGACCATGCTACCCCATGCATCTCTGCGTACGACCATCATGAGTGGATTTCCCGGCGAATCGGAGGAAGACCATCTCGTACTCAGAGAATTTCTCAAGGTTTACGAATTCGACCATGTGGGGGTCTTTCCTTACTCGGATGAAGAGGAAAGCCCGTCCGCTTCCCTTCCGGAAAAGGTGGATCCAAAAACGATTCAAAATCGGGTCCGGGATATCATGACCATCCAGAAAGGGATTTCCCGTAAGCGAAACAGGCGGTACCTGTACACGGAACAGGATGTGCTCGTCGAGGGAGCAAGCGATGAAACAGACCTTCTTCTTTCAGGAAGGACCCGCTTTCAGGCCCAGGATATAGACGGGCAGGTCTATATAACGGCAGGAACCACCAAACCCGGCGATATCGTCAAGGTGAGGATCACTAAATCACACGTCCATGACCTGGTGGGGGAGATCATAACTTGATGGTCTCGTAAAAAGTCCCA
>DIFG01000086.1:6856-19626 GCA_002419025.1 Deltaproteobacteria bacterium UBA5754
TCGACTTTTTACGAAACCATCATAACTTAAAAAACATTAAATCACTCACAACAGAGGACACAGAAAAATTCAGAATCGATCGGTGCGGTTCGTTCCTCACCTCACCGATAAATAAGGTTTTCTCTGTGCTCTCTGTGTCCTCTGTGGTGAGGCCCTTTTCAGATGTCGAGTTCCCTGACCTCGAGGGCATGGGTATAAATGAACTCCCGCCTCGGTTCGATCTTGTCACCCATGAGGGTGGTAAAAAGACTCTCAGCGTCGTCTGCATCACGTATCGTCACGCGAAGAAGCGTCCTTTTTTCAGGATCCATTGTGGTCTGCCAGAGCTGCTCCGGATTCATCTCTCCCAGACCTTTGTACCTCTGAAGGGATATTCCCTTCTGGCCATCATTTCTGATGACAGAGAGAAGCTCGCCGATTCCGGATACGCTTCGTGTCCTGCCTGAGTTATCCGTTATATCCATGTCCGCCTGCACAAGCCCATCCAACCGGGAAAATGCCTTTATCGCCCGACGGTATTCGGGCATGTGGACGAGCGAGGGACCGATCGTCGCGGTAAGATAAGCGAGCTCCTCCACGCCGATGTCAAATTCATAGCCGGGTAATTCGCCAGCTGCGGGCTTTATCCTTCCTACCCTGTATCCTTTCTGTTTGAGTCTCTCCGCCATTCCTTCCATAAAACCGGCGTCTAGGAGATCCTCTTCCCTGACGAGACCCCCAACGAGAAGGTCTTCACAAAGATTTCTCCATAGCCCCTTCTTGCAGAGTTCATCCAGGGTTGTGTGGTAAATGGACACATCCCTTAAGAGCTTTTCAAGGTTTTCTCCGGCAACTGGACGATCCCATCCGTGTGGTCTCACATTGAGATCCGCTATGGCCCTGCGAATGAGGAAATCATCGAATTCACGGTCGTCTTTAAGAAATATCTCCTTTCCCTTTCCATGTGAGATGCGATAGAGAGGAGGTTGGGCCACATAGATCATGCCCTGCTCTATGAGAGGAAACATCTGGCGGTAAAAAAAGGTGAGGAGAAGGGTCCTTATATGGGCTCCGTCCACATCAGCATCAGTCATGATGATGATCTTGTGATACCGCACCCGCGCAAAGTCGAAATCCTCTGCTCCTATGCCGGTCCCGAGGGCGGCGATGAGGTTTCGGATCTCCTCGCTCGCAAGCATCTTGTCGTAGCGGGCCTTTTCCACGTTCATGATCTTTCCCCGAAGGGGAAGAATGGCCTGAAAACGACGATTTCGTCCCTGTTTGGCGCTTCCTCCTGCCGAATCCCCTTCGACTATGAAGATTTCCCGTTTCGAAGGGTCCCTTTCCTGGCATTCGGCGAGTTTTCCAGCCATGAACATCTCCTGGCTGCTGGAGGTCTTTCGAGCGAGATCCTTTGCCTTTCTGGCGGCCTCACGCGCACGGGCAGCGTCCACGACCTTTGCAAGGATTTTTTTGGCTACCTGAGGATTTTCCTCCAGGTATGTGGAAAGGGCGTCGTAAACGAGGGAAGATACAATGGAACGTACCTCGCTGTTTCCGAGTTTGGCTTTGGTTTGTCCCTCAAACTGCGGGTTTGGGACCCGGACCGAGATGACGGCCGTCAAACCTTCCCGTACGTCGTCTCCTTCCATCTTTTCCCGGAGTTTCTTCGGTACGATGTCATCGCTTGCATACCTGTTTATGCATTTCGTAAGCGCCTGGCGAAAACCCGTCTCATGGGTCCCACCGTCCTTTGTCCTGATGTTGTTGACGTAGCTCAGGAGCCTTTCCGAGTATCCGGCGTTGTAGAGAAAGGCGATCTCCACCTGCACCTGATCCTTTTCCCCGGATATGAAGACCGGGGTGTCGTGGACTAACTCCTTGTTCCTGCTTAGATACTCCACAAAGGAAACGACTCCGCCAGAAAAATGAAAATTACCCGAATCCCCTGATCGTTCATCGGAGATATGAATCCTCACGGCTGGATTAAGAAATGCAAGTTCGCGCATGCGGGCCTGGAGGATCTCGAACTGAAATTCCGTTGTCTCCTGAAAGATCTCTGGATCCGGATGAAAGGTGATTTTTGTTCCTCTTTTTTTCGTCTCCCCGAGGCATTCCACCGGACCGACAGGATCCCCTTTCTGGTAGCTTTGGCGGTAAATGCGCCCGTCCCGGTAGACCTCTACCGTGAGTTGACTGGACAGGGCGTTCACTACCGAGATACCTACACCGTGAAGACCGCCTGAAACCTTGTAGGTGCTGTGATCGAATTTTCCTCCTGCATGAAGACGTGTCAAAACGAGTTCGAGGGCAGAAATCCCCTCGGTCGGGTGGATATCCACAGGGATACCCCGTCCGTTGTCTTCAACCGTGATGGATCCATCCTCGTGTATAAGGATTCCGATGTCCGTGCAATACCCAGCCAGGGCCTCGTCTATGCTGTTGTCCACCACCTCGTACACAAGATGGTGCAATCCCTCGATCGATACATTTCCGATGTACATGGCAGGTCTCTTTCTTACGGCGGAAAGTCCGCTCAAGACCTTTATCTGACCCGCCCCGTACTGTTCCTTTTGTAGAATATCGTTATCGTTTTTCATTCATTACCTGCTCAGCCTTCCAGATTGGTCAGGGGCATAACCAATCCGAGAAAACCCTTGTCATCGTTTCCAGACAAAAGAATCGGAGATTTTTTTCCATTTATGGTCATTTCTATTTTTTGGGATTTCATGACGGATAATAAACTGACAAGAAGTTTTGTATTTAATCCAATAGTTATATCATTTCCAATATAATCGGCTTCAATTTTTTCTCGTGCTTCACCAAATTCTTTCTCTAATGTTTCAATTTCTATATTATTATTTTTTAAATTTAATAATATACTTTTTAAATTTGAATCCATCATTACTATCGAAACCCTTTTTAAAGAATTGATCATGGAATTTTTATCAAATTTTACTATCGTTTCTCTGTTTTCTGGAATGATAGATTTAAAATTGGGAAATTTTGCATCTACAAGTCTAATTGAAAGTATTTCATCATCTGTGTTTACAAAGCAAAATTTTCCATCCACTCCAAATATAACTTGATTATTTTTATCTGTAATCTTTTTTATTTCCTGTGCACCCTTTTTTGGAATTATAAATGATATATTTTCATAAAAGTTATTTTTATCCAACTCATCCAGATATTTTTCAACGAAACTTAATTTATGACCATCAGAACCAACCATTCTAATAATGTTTTTTTCATCTTTTTTTTCATATTCGAATAATAAACCTATTAAATTGTATTTTGTTTCATCCAATGAAACTGAAATGATAGTTTTTTCTATCATTTCACCAAGAATATTAGAGTCAATTCTAATTGAATTATTTTTTTCCAATTCCTTGAATCTTGGATAATCATCAGTTGGTAGTCCACCTAGCTTGAAATCCAAGTCATTACCATCAGTAATTCTTATCCATAAATTTTCTTTTTCTTGTAAAAAGATATCTTCACGTGGAAATTCACGTATAAGTTCATAAAATTTTCTTGCATTAATAGTTATTTCACCATGTTCCTTTATTATACATTTTATTTTGGTTTTATAATGTATCTCTAAATCAGTTGCTTCTAAATATAGACCATCATTATCTGTATAAAGCAAAATATTATTTAATATTGTTGCTAATGATTTTTTATCTACAATACTTTGAACATTTGCCAGTTTTTCAATGATATCATTTTTTTTTATTTCAATGTTTAACATATTATATACCTTAAATAATAAATAGATTGTTAATAATGTTGAGAACTTTTCCAGTTTCTTGAAATCAAAGAATATTTGAAACGAAATCTATCTTGAAAAAAAACGTGTAGCATGTTTATTTTTTGTATTTGATAAAAATATCAACAAAATTTCAACGTAAATCCATATTCTGAAATGATGAGGGTAATGGATACCGTCGGTGAATCCGCTTCCATGGACCTGGGGATATTTTCCACACAGAACACACGCCAAGATACCATATGCAAGGGGAAAAAACCATTAAAAAGGCCGAGTTCATAAGAGAAATCATCGAGAAACAAGGACCTATCCCGTTCATTCGATTCATGGAGATATGTCTTTACGATGAGGCCATCGGATACTACTCCACTGGTCAACATCCAGTGGGGAAAAAGGGAGATTTTGTAACAAGTCCTTCCTCGACCTCCCTTTTCGGGGCGCTCATTGCCAACCAGATCCGTGAATTTCGTTCTATTCTTGAAATAGATCACATGACGATTGTGGAGATGGGAGCCGGATCCGCCATACTTGCCCGGGATCTCCTGGAACATCTCGACAGGAAGGATGGGGACCGTTTCAGATATGTCATTGTGGAACCCTTCGATTCTATGAGATCCTTTCAAAAATCCGTCCTCGGTCCCATGGCAGGGCGTGTTACGTGGGTAGAAACGCTGGACGACTTGACCTTATCGCCCGACTGCTTCCTCTCGAACGAACTCATAGACGCCTTTCCTGTCCACGTGGTGCAAAAAAGTGACACAGGTTTTAAGGAGCTCCACGTCTGTCTCGACGAAAAGGGTGAATTCCAGGAGTGCCTCAGGGATATCACCGATGTAACCCTTCAAGATTATGTATCGGGAATGCCCATGTCCCTTACCGTAGGGTACAGGACCGAGGTGAACACGTGGATGAAGACATGGATCGAAAAGGTCGCATCCCTCATGCACAGAGGATTCATCATCACTATTGATTATGGCTATTCAGCACGTGACTTTTTTCATCCGGCCCGAAACCGGGGGACCCTCCTTTCGTACAAGGATCATGCGGTACTGGACAATGTGCTTCTCAATCCTGGCGACCAGGACATAACGGCACATGTGAACTTCAGTGATCTTGACAGATGGGGGAAGGCGGTGGGTCTCGTCACCCTTGGTTTTGCACCACAGTGGTCGTTTCTTGCATCCCTCGATTTCGAGGAGACCTTTTATGAGTTGAGCGGAGGAAGGTTCGATCCATTCTCCCCTATGCTTGCCGGGGTGAAGATGCTCATCCTTCCCCAGGGAATGGGGGAAACCCACAAGGTGCTCGTCCAGGCCAAAGGGATGGATGCGAAGACTGAGCTCAAGGGATTTAGGATGCGAAACATACGGAAAAAATTATAGCTCCTTGAAGGGAACCTTGAAAAATGAGGATTTTCGTCCGAGGGCAAGGAGCGAGGAGACTTTGTAGGGGCAACCCTCGTGGTTGCCCGCTGTATGTGAGCATTTTTGACCGACGAGCAACACAGCCATCGGGCGAAAGGACCATTTTTCAAAGTTCCCTGAAGTGCGATCAACCATGAATACCATCGAACTTGCCATATTTGATTGCGACGGGGTCCTTTTTGATTCCCTGGAGGCGAACAGGCGGTATTATTCCAGGATCCTTGAGAGGGTTGGCCGGGCCCCGCTCACGTCCGATGAACTTGCGATTGTCCACATGTTAACCACGGATCAGGCCATCCGTTTGCTCTTTACAAACGATTCCGTGAGAAAGGAGCAGGCATTCCGAGAGGCGCAAGAATTAAATTATGCGGATTTTATACAGTTCATGAATTTTGAGCCAGGTGTTCCGGAGACTTTAAACGCGTTCAAATCCCATATACGCATGGCGATCCTTACGAACAGGACCACAACCATGCCGAAGCTCAGGGATGTTTTTGGTCTTGACCGCTGGTTCGATACCATCGTCTGCGCCCTTGATGTTGAGCGACCCAAACCTGACCCCGAGGGGATGCTCCGGATCCTTGACGCCTTCTCCGTTCCGGCCGAAAAGGCGGTCTATGTGGGAGATTCGAAAGTAGACGAGGAGGTCTCGGTGAGGGCTGGCATCCCATTCATCGCATACAAAAACCCCGGCCTCAGGGCGACGTTTCACGTGGAACGCTTTCCTGACCTTCAGGATATCCTCCTGAATCAGGGACCGGTGATCCGATTAGAACCTTTGAGATAAGGTCGCAGGGCCTCAGGGATGACGACCGAGCCGTCCTCCTGTTGAAAGTTTTCAAGTATAGCCACAACAGTCCTGCCCACTGCGAGCCCGGATCCGTTCAGGGTATGGACGAACCTCGCCTTTCCGCCTTTGGACGGTCGAAATCGGATGTTCGCCCTTCTTGCCTGGAAGTCCTCGAAGTTGCTGCATGACGATATCTCGCAGAACCTGGCCTGTCCCGGAAGCCATACCTCGATGTCATAGGTTTTGGCCGCTGAGAAACCCAGGTCTCCGGTGCAGAGGGAAACTACCCGATATGGGAGCCCGAGCTGCTGGAGCACCTCTTCTGCGTCGAGTAGGAGGTTTTCGAGTTCCTCGTAGGAGTTCTCAGGGTGGGAGAATTTGACAAGTTCGACCTTGTTGAACTGGTGCTGGCGGACGATCCCACGGGTGTCCCTGCCGTAGGATCCGGCCTCGGACCGAAAGCACGGTGTCCATGCCACGTACTTCACAGTAAGATACTTTTCCTCGAGGATTTCGTCCCGGTGAAGGTTGGTGACCGGGACCTCGGCGGTGGGAATGAGGTAATATCCATGATCTTCGAGCTTAAAGAGGTCTTCGGCAAATTTGGGAAGCTGCCCTGTGCCCACAAGGGATCTCTCGTTCACGATAAAAGGTGGAAGAATCTCCGTATAACCGTGTCGTGATGTGTGGAGGTCGAGCATGAAGGAGATGAGGGCCCGTTCGATCCTGGCGCCCATGCCTACGAAGACGCAGAAGCGGGCCCCGCTGATCTTGGCAGCCCGCTCGAAATCGAGGATGCCGAGCCGGGTCCCGATATCCCAATGTGGGATGGGGGGGAAGTCGAGTTTCGGGATCTCGCCATGACGTTTGATAGTGACGTTTTCAGAAGAATCCTTGCCGATGGGGACTGAGACGTGCGGGATATTTGGGATGGAGGCGAGGATACCCTCGATTGTCCGGTCCTTTTCCTTTAGGATGGCCTCAAGTTCGTGGAGACGGTCGTTGATGAGACGGACCCGTTCCCTGAGTTCTGAGGTATCGGCCTTTTCGCGCATGAGGCGGGCGATCTCCTCTGTGATCGAGTTCCTTCGGTTTCGGAGCTCCTCCACCTCCTGGATGGTCTCCCGTCTCTCCCGGTCTATTGTGATGAGCTCGTCGACGGATACAGAGGCGCCCCGGTTTGAGACAGCTGTCCTTAGGATATCGATGTTCTCGCGGATCCATTTGATGTCGAGCACTGACCAGTGCCTCCCTTAATGCGTGATGTTTCTTGATATCATTTTTCGAGTGGAACCGAAAGACAAAGCCGATCCGCTGAAAAAAATCCGATTCTCACTGTATTACTTCAATTTTTCAGGTCCATACGTCGTATGCCAACTACGTCTCATTCCTGGAAAATTTCGCGCTTTGCATCTCGTACTTTTTGAACAGGATCAGATTTTGAGGCTTTTGCAGTGCGATCAAAGCAAAAAAGGCCTCACCACAGCATTTATGTGGAATGTGCCATCCAGGTGGAATCTGCAGGTGAGAGGAGGATGCGCATGGGCGAAAGGTCCTGGAGCCGATCGGCGAGGGTCAACCATGGGGAGCCGATGACAATGTGCATCCATCCGCCTATGTGGACAAGAGGCCGTTTTACCTTGTGTATGCGTCTCACCCTATGTGCGAGGAGTCCTTCCCGTTCCTCCCATTCCCTTTCTTCAAGCCACCTTAAGGGGTGACGGGCATTGGGGTGCTTCCAGGGTTCGGACAGGATCTGCTTTGCCTCGGCCTGGCGTCGTTCGATGTGGATTTCAACAGACTCTGCCCCGCATGCCGTCTGGGAAAGGAGATTGGCCTTCGAGAGGAGATCCACCTCCCATCGGGGAAGATCCCTTTTGGCGAGTTCGCCTGTGTCCACAGGGACGACCGGTATTTTGCGTCTTTTCCCGTAGGCTACGGCCTCAGCCCACTCAAAGGGGAGCCGGATCTGGCGTTCGAGGAGCTGAATGCGGGGATGATTTTGTCGCTCCTTAGGAAGGAGTCTGCGGTGACCTTCGAGGAGAACGATCCATCGTGCCTCGTGTTGGCCCCGGTACACCACTGAAAAGGGGCTGATCTCCACGGTCACTGCGGCCGGATTGAGGAGATTAAGGAGATGTGCGAGCTCGTGGCGGGCCTCCCATTGGAGGTGGACCGTGCCGACGAGGATCAGGGATGGTGGGGTATCCCTTTCTTCGTCACGGGATTCAGACGGGCGGGGTCCTGTCGAGGCTTCGGTACTGGACCGCCTCAGCGAGGTGGAATTCGAAAATGTCAGAGGATCCTTCGAGGTCTGCAATGGTTCGGGCGATCTTGATGATTCGATGGTAGGCGCGGGCGCTCAGGCCCAGTTTCTTCGCCATGGATTCCAAGAATAGCGTGCAATCCCGCGACAGGCGACAGAAAGAACGGATCTCTCTCGAGGACATGCGGGAGTTTGCGTGAATGGGAAGGCCATGAAAACGGTCTTCCTGTACGGATCGGGCCTTCAGGACCCGCTCTCGCACGGTCTCAGAGCTCTCTCCAAGACGGGCGGCGCTCAGTTCCCCGTAAGGGACGGCTGGGACCTCGATCTGGATGTCGATTCGGTCGAGGAGGGGCCCAGAGATGCGGCTCCTGTAGAAGGCGATCTGTTTAGGCGTGCAGGAACAGGGCTTCCTGGGGTCTCCGAGGTGCCCGCACGGACAGGGGTTCTGTGCGCAGACGAGAGAGAATCTGGCCGGAAACGTGAGGGTGAGGCTCGCCCTGGAGATGGTCACCACTCCGTCCTCCATAGGCTGTCTCAGGCCCTCGAGGACGTTTTTTTTGAATTCGGGGAGTTCATCCAGGAAGAGGACCCCGTTGTGGGCCAGGCTCACCTGACCTGGCCTGGGGACCGCCCCTCCCCCGATGAGTCCGGCGTCCGAGATGGTGTGATGGGGGGCGCAGAAAGGGCGTTCCGTGATGAGGGGCTGATCTGGGTGAAGGAGCCCGGCCACACTGTAGATGGCGGTCGTCTCCAGGGCCTCCTCGAATGCAAGGGGAGGGAGGATGGAGGGAATGCGTCTTGCGAGCATGGTCTTTCCCGAGCCCGGGGGGCCGACCATGAGGACGTTGTGACCCCCGGCGGCCGCCACCTCGAGGGCGCGTTTGGCGTGCTCCTGTCCGATCACATCCTGAAAGTCACCGCACAAGGGGTTTCGGACAGGGTTTCGGACAATGGAGCCGTCGGCAGGCTCGATAGTCCTCAACTGAAGAAGGAACTCGACGACCTCTGAGAGGTGGTGTGCGGGGAAGATCCGGGCCTCTGCCACGACCGCGGCCTCGGCCGCGTTCTCTCCTGGGACGAGAAGCCCCTCCACTGGCCAGGAACGGGCAGCGAGGGAAAGAGGGAGTGCGCCCTTGGTGGGCTTGACAGTGCCGTCCAGGGAGAGTTCGCCTACAGTGGCGTAGCGGAGAAGGACCTTCTCCGGAAAGACACCGGCTGCGCAGAGGACGGCCATGGCAATGGGAAGATCGAGCCCTGTTCCCTCCTTTTTTATATCGGCAGGGGCGAGGTTGACGGTGATGCGTTGGGTAGGGAATGGGTATCCGCAGTTTTTGATGGCGGCCTTTACCCTTTCTCGGCTCTCCCTGACCGCGCCTTCAGGAAGACCCACAATATTAAAGCAGGGAAGACCCTGGGAGACATCGACCTGGACCTCGACCGGAAAGGCCTCGATCCCGATGACCACTCCGCTCCGCGCGGTTGCGAGCACGCATTCCTCCTGAACAGCAGATTTGATGGAGAGAATTCAAACAGGACTTCACATATCTTTTCGGCCGATTGGAAGACCAGCTGAAAAGAGCACAAAAAAGCCCCTGCCGGATAAGGGCAGGGGCTTCAACAGCTATCAGCTTTCAGCTTGAAATGTTGATGGTTTCGTAAAAAGTCGAAAATTTCAATTTGGCGTCATTCCGGCGGAGGCCGGAATCCAGTGTTTTCAATATGTTCTGGATGCCGGATCAAGTCCGGCATGACGAGTCTGGGACTTTTTACGAGACCATCAAATGTTGATTGCTGACACCTACTAACTCCTGATTTCTAACTTCTAACCTCTAATACATGTCGCCCATGCCGCCTGGGGGCATGGCAGGGCCTTTCTCTTCCTTCTTCGGGATCTCGGCGACCATGGCCTCGGTGGTGAGAAGGAGCCCGGACACGCTCGCCGCGTTCTGAAGGGCGGTACGGGTGACCTTGGTGGGATCGATGATGCCGGAGGCCATGAGGTCTTCAAATGTGCCGGATGCAGCGTTGAAACCGATATTGCCGGATTCAGCCTTCACGCGTTCCACGATGACCGAGCCCTCGTAGCCGGCGTTGTTTGCGATCTGGCGGAGGGGTTCTTCAACGGCCCTTCGGATGATGCTGATTCCGTGCTGTTCGTCGCTGTCTTCCAGCTTTATGGCCTCAAGGGCCTTGAGGGTCCGGATGAATGCAGTGCCACCGCCCGGGACGATTCCCTCCTCGACAGCCGCGCGGGTCGCATTCATCGCGTCTTCGACCCTGGCCTTTTTCTCCTTCATCTCGGTCTCGGTGGCGGCTCCCACTTTGATGACCGCAACGCCGCCGATGAGTTTTGCAAGGCGCTCCTGAAGCTTCTCGCGGTCGTAGTCCGAGGTGGTCTCCTCGATCTGGGCACGGATCTGCTTGACCCTCCCCTCGATCTTTTCGCGGGCCCCTGCGCCGTCCACGATAGTGGTGTTCTCCTTGGTGATGACGACCTTCTTCGCACGCCCGAGGTCATTGAGGCTCACGTTCTCGAGCTTTATACCCAGATCTTCAGAAACGACCTGGCCGCCGGTAAGGATGGCGATGTCCTCGAGCATGGCCTTTCTGCGGTCTCCGAAACCAGGGGCCTTGACTGCACATGCATTCAGGGTTCCGCGGAGCTTGTTGACAACGAGGGTGGCAAGGGCCTCGCCCTCGGTGTCCTCAGCGATAACGAGGAGGGGCTTGCCCATCTTCGCGATCTGCTCAAGGAGGGGAAGTAGATCCTTCATATTACTGATCTTCTTCTCGTTTATGAGGATATAGGGATCCTCAAGGATGCATTCCATCTTTTCGGGGTCGGTGACGAAATACGGAGAGACATAGCCCCGGTCGAACTGCATTCCCTCGACCACGTCGAGTGTGGTCTCCATGGCCTTTGCTTCCTCGACGGTTATGACGCCCTCTTTCCCTACCTTGTCCATGGCCTCGGCGATGATATTGCCGATGGTTGCGTCATTGTTGGCGGAGATGGTCCCGATCTGGGCAATCTCCTTCTGATCCTTGGTGGGCTTGCTGATCTTTTTGAGCTCGCTGACGACGGTCTCGACGGCCTTGTCGATGCCGCGCTTGAGTGCCATGGGATTTATCCCGGCAGCAACGAGTTTGGAGCCCTCGGCGTAAATGGCCTGAGCGAGGATGGTGGCGGTGGTCGTTCCGTCTCCAGCCACATCACTCGTCTTGGAGGCGACCTCACGTACCATCTGTGCGCCCATGTTTTCGAACTTGTTCTCAAGCTCGATCTCCTTGGCGACCGTAACGCCATCCTTGGTGATGACAGGGGAGCCGAAAGATTTTTCGATGATGACGTTGCGGCCTTTGGGGCCGAGGGTGACCTTGACTGCATTGGCGAGGGTGTTGACGCCCTTGAGGATCGCCTCCCTGGCCTTCACATCATATTTGATCTCTTTAGCAGACATCTTTCAGTGACCTCCATTATCTTTTTGTGTGTCTTTTTGTGGGGGTGTCAGTCTTGAATGACACCGAGAACGTCATCTTCGCGCATCATGAGAAACTCTTCGCCCTCGATCTTGATCTCGGTACCAGCGTATTTTCCGAAGAGGATGCGGTCTCCCTCCTTTACTTCAAGGGGACGGACCTCGCCGTTCTCAAGGATCTTGCCGTTACCTGTGGCTATTACCCTGCCCTCGATGGGTTTTTCCTTGGCTGTGTCAGGGATGATGATGCCTCCCTTGCTGACTTCCTTTTCCTCGAGACGCTTTACGAGGATGCGGTCATGGAGCGGACGGATCTTCATGGTTTTTGTTCTCTCCTTTCATAATGAATTTTTGACGGAAACCTCTGAAAAAAATTCCTTGTTTTTCATAGTTCCGTGATATGAATGACGTGGTCCGGACCAATTTGTTAGCACTTACATAAGGTGAGTGCTAATATAACCACGTTTGGGAGAAATGCAAGGGGAAGGGTAAAATTTGTAGAATTGCTATATTTATCTTTTTATTTAGGTATGTTAGGTAAAAAATCAGGGCTGTTTTGGGTGGTACATGAAATGCAGGGCTAAACATGCCCCGCCCACGGTGATGGCCATATCTGCGACGTTGAAGGCGGGCCAGTGATATGCTCCGAGATGGAAATCCATGAAGTCCACCACAGCTCCGAGACGGAAGCGATCGATAAGGTTTCCAGTAGCCCCTCCGGAGACGAGGGCCGTCCCCCAGAGGAGAAATGGTGAACGAGTCGCTGTCGATCTGTAAAGGAATGCGAGGAACGTGATGGCAAGGATGCCTATGGCGAAAAAGAATGCGCGTTTCCATGTCTCGCTGCCTGCAAGGATTCCGAAGGCGGCCCCTGTGTTGTGAACCAGCGTCAATTGAAAAAATGGAGTGATGACGATTCCCTTGTGTCCTGTAAGGAGATATGTCATCCACACCTTGGTCCCCTGATCGAGAAGGGCTGCGATGGCTGCTATGAGAAGAAACGGCCGCATGAAGTCCTCCTGAATCCGTGAGATATGTGGCTCTTCGTCATTTCGTGTGG
>DIFG01000039.1:0-7762 GCA_002419025.1 Deltaproteobacteria bacterium UBA5754
CACAAAACGTCGAGGAGCCAAAAAACCTTTAGGAAATGAAGCTGCTCAAAAAAACGGGAAGCCCTACCTACCCCGTCTGCCGACAGGCAGGAGGCCGCAATCCCGTATTTTCAACATGTTCTGGTTGCCGGATCAAGTCCAGCATGACGAGTCCAGCACTTTCTACAAAGCCATCAAGATTCGTCACCACTGCGTACGCTGCATGTGCGAAGGATGCCGCGCAATGTGCGCAGATCGTTTTTTTCAGCGGCATCATGCAGGAAAATGCTGAACCTCACGCCCCCCGCACTCGTCACAGCGCCGGCAACCGCCTTTCTGTGCACCCTTGGCCTCTTGACCTGGATGCTCCGGAAAGGAAGGCGGTGGATGCCCATGGATCATCCGGGGGACAGGTCCCTTCACGGCGCCCCCATACCCCGTTCAGGAGGAATCGCCCTCATGGCCGGTGTCACAGCGGCCGTCCTGCTCATGGGGACCCAGGCCCTGCCCTGGTTGCCCTATGCCCTTTTGCTTGCCGGGACCTCCTTTATTGACGACATGCGGGGGCTTTCCGCCGGGATCCGTCTCGCTGTCCATGCCGGCGTTGCATGCGCATTTGCCATGGGGACCTTTGCCGGACATGGGGCGATGACCTACATGGCCGCGGTCCTGGCCATCGTGTGGATGACGAATCTCTACAATTTCATGGACGGCTCGGACGGACTTGCCGGCGGAATGGCGGTCATCGGCTTTGGCCTTTATGGATTTGCCGCATGGATTCAGGGATGCCCCCTTTTCGCCGCCATGTGTCTGGCCATATCCGCATCGGCAGGGGCCTTTCTCGTCTACAACTTCCATCCGGCCCGGATCTTTCTGGGTGATTCCGGTTCCATTCCCCTGGGATTTGCCGCCGCCGCCCTTGGGGGCATGGGATGGATGCAGGGCATGTGGCCCCTGACCTTTCCGTTCCTCGTCTTTTCACCCTTCATTGCAGATGCATCCACGACCCTGGTCCGGCGCCTCCTTGCAGGGGAAAAGATCTGGAGACCCCATAAGGACCACTATTATCAAAGACTCGTACGCATGGGATGGGGCCATGGAAAGACGGCTGGAGCCGAGTACGTCCTCATGACGGCATCAGGGCTCTCCGCCCTCGTGGCCCTGACTCCAGGGTATTCCCTTCTCGTGCCCCTTGCATGGATCTGCATCTATGCCGTCCTGATGTCCCGGATTGATTCTGCCTGGCGCAGATTCAGAGAAAAGACGGTAAAAGGGGAGGAAATATTACGGACTTTCCGTCCTCCCGCCCGTACCGAGGAGATTATGCACGATCCTGCCGCCCACAAGGGTAAGGACCGCTCTGCCCGTTAGGGTCGTGCCCAAAAACGGCGTGTTGTGGCTTGCAGAAAAGAGGTTTTCCGGAGTGACTTCGAAGGGCCGCTCGGGATCAAACACGGCGATGTCCGCCCGATCCCCAGGGCGGAGAGCCCCACCGGGGATCCCGAGGATTTGGGCGGGGGTGGTGGAAAGAAGGCGGACAAGATCGGCAGGGTCGAGGCGGCCGGCCCGGACGAGCGCGAGGGACAAGGGAAAGGCGGTCTCAAGGCCGATGATCCCGTTGGCAGCAAGCGGGAACTCCACATCCTTTTCGAGGCTGCTATGGGGTGCATGATCTGTTGCAATGACATCGAGGGTTCCGTCCGTAAGTCCCTCGATAATGGCCTGCCTGTCCTCCTCGGTCCGAAGAGGTGGGTTCATTTTCGCCCTGGTGTCAAAACCAAGGACGGCTTCCTCGGTGAGGCTGAAGTAATGAGGGGCGGTCTCGGCCGAGACCCGCGCCCCGCGACCCTTTGCGCGGCGTATGATTTCAACCGCTCCCCTCGTACTGACATGGGCGACATGGAGCCTGGCTCCCGTGAGTTCCGCAAGGGCCACATCCCGAAAGACGGCTATATCCTCCGCGGCCCACGGAATCCCCTTGAGGCCAAGGAGGGTCGAGATACGACCCTCATTCACGCAGCCGCCTTCAGAAAGGGCTGGTTCCTCCGCATGCGATATGATGAGGGCATCCAGGCCCCGCGCGTATTCGAGGGCGATGCGCATGAGTCCCGCGTCTCGAACCGGGGAGCCGTCGTCCGAAAAGGCTGCGGCCCCGGCCCTGAGGAGGTCGTCGAATTCCGATAGCTCCTTGCCGGCCCGGCCCTTGGTAATGGCTGCCACAGGATGGACACGGGCATTCCCTGCATCCCGTGCCCGTTCCAGAATGAACCGGGTGACAGCGGCCGAATCATTCGGGGGAAGGGTGTTTGGCATAGCGGCAACAGCGGTGAACCCGCCTGCAGCTGCGGCCCGGGTCCCGGATGCGATGGTCTCCTTGTACTCCTCACCCGGTTCCCTCAGATGGACATGGAGATCCACGAGCCCCGGGGTCACCCATCTTCCTGTCACATCCACCAGGAGACATCCGTCCGGGGCGGGTATCCCGTGTCCGACCGCCTCGATCCGGCCGTTTCGGACCAGGATGTCGCCTGGGCCATCCAGTCCGTTGGCCGGATCCATGATCCTCCCATTTCTGAGCAGAAGATCTGTCACGTCCCATCGCCCTCCCTGTTCGTGTCCGAGATGATGAGCAGGGACAGGAGGGCCATTCTGACAGCTACCCCGTTCGTCACCTGATCGAGGATCACCGACCGTGAATCGTTGAAGACATCAGGGGCGAGTTCCACCCCCTGATTCACAGGCCCAGGGTGCATGAGCACCACATCCGGGCCGGCGAGACGCAGACGATCCCTCGTAATACCATAGAGATGGGCATACTCCCTTACGGATGGCACGAGGCACCCCCCCTGTCTCTCTTTCTGTATCCTCAAAACCATGACCACGTCCGCGCCGTCCAGGGCCTCCTCCACGCTCCGGACCGACTTTGCGCCAAGGGCATCCACATAGGGCGGGATCATGGTTCCCGGCCCGCAGACCGTCACCTCCGCCCCCATCTTGTCGAAGGCCCGGATGTCGGAATGCGCCACACGGCTGTGAGAGATGTCTCCGATGATGGCGATCCTGAGTCCGGTGATCCTTCCAAAGCGTTCCCTCACGGTGAAGAGGTCGAGAAGGGCCTGGGAAGGGTGTTCGTTCGCCCCGTCACCGGCATTTATCACCGGGGCGTTCACGTGCCGGGCAAGGAAATGGGGGGCGCCGGAAAGAGGATGCCTGAGCACGATGATGTCGGGCCGCATGGCCTCGATATTGAGGGCGGTATCAAGGAGGCTTTCCCCCTTGACGACGCTGCTTGCGGCAGCCGTGACCGATACAGTGTCGGCGCTCAAACGTTTAGCTGCAAGCTCAAAGGACAGACGAGTCCGGGTGCTCGGCTCGAAAAAGAGATGCACGACCGAGCGGCCCCTCAGGGGAGGAACCTTTTTGATGGGACGGTCGAGTATGTTCTTAAGGGCATCCGCTGTGTCAAGGACGAGTTCCACGTCCCGCACGGTCATGTGCTCTATCCCGAGGACATGACGGGAGGAAAGCCGGTTCATGCCTGAAAAAGGCCTCCTTTCGACGGGAAAGGAGGCCTTGTGGGCGTCAAAATCAGAAAAAATTTCGACATAAATTTACGAATTCCGGATAACACGTAGCACATACACGTCTCGCGAGTCAAGCAGAAAGAAAAAAGGCTTTTCCGTGTGCCAGGACCTCAAAGTATGCACATCTCCTGGCCGCCTTGGGTCAGCATCTCAGCCCCCTTTTCTGTCACAAGGAAGGTATCCTCGATACCCACGAGGCCGACGCCCGGAAACGCGAGCTTGGGCTCGACTGCGATCACCATTCCCGGCTCGAGGATCATCTCGTTCCTCCTGCTCAGGAAGGGATATTCGTCGATCTCCACCCCGAGGCCATGGCCTACAAACTTAACCTGACTGCCTAAAATCCCCATGAAGTGGTCCGCATAGCCCAGGCGCCCCATCTCCTTGACCGCCCAAGAGTAGATCTCCCCACTTGCTGCGCCCGGAACAAGCCGATCCTGGATACCGCGATGGACACGGAGAACGGCCCTGTATGAATCCACCAGGGACGCAGGTGGATTGCCCAAAAAAAAGAGCCGCGTCTCGTCGCAGTGATAGCCGTCAAGGAGCCCTCCCATATCAACACTCACCGGCTCTCCAACCCCAATCCTGCGGGAGCAGGCCCCGACTCCAAAGGCCGGCCCCGTCCCCCTGCCACCGCCCGGCGTATTGGTCCAGGCCGGAACGGCCCCCTCTGGTCCTGAAAGGACCTGGGCGGATCCGAATTCCTGGGTCCATCCCCTCATCCTGATGAAACCGGGATGACCCCGAAGCCTGAGCTCCCGCTCGATTTCGGCGGAAAGGGCGAGCTCTGACACGCCAGGTTTTAGGAGGTCTGGGACATGGGAGAAGACCTGGGCTACCTGTTGGCACGCCGAGCGTATGCGATCGATCTCCCACATGGACTTGACCGCGCGCACGCCCCTCACAAGGGGGGAGACATCCACCACCTCGGCCTGGGCCCAGACCTTTTTCGTATAAAAAAGATACAGGGCAGCGGGAAGGCAGTCCATTTCGAGTCCCAGTCTTTTCGGCATGGGGAATCCGTGTTCAGCAAGGATCCCGGCCAGAGAGTTCAGGCTGGGAAGGGGGACGATGCGGGCGATGGGGGATTCTTCCCTGGCCCGATCGATGGACCGCCAGACGAGTAGAAGGGGCTCTCCTTCCACAGGGACGAGGAGGTGAGAGTCCTGGACCGTGCCTGTGAAATAGTAGAGGTCCGCGTTCTGGCGGATGAGCGCAAGGTCTATTCCGCTTCGCGCAAGACGCCCCTGAAGGGCCTGAACCCTGCGGGCGATTTCATCGCCCGGAACAAGGCGTGGGGGATTCACCGGGACCTCCGTTCCAGCCGAGCCGTTCCGCTACGGCAAGCACGGTCTGGGCATACGGACGGCTGTGGTTGTAGGCGAGGATCACCTTAACCTGATCGTCCCGGCTGAGCCCAGGCCTCCAGCCGTGTGACCTGAGGTAATTCGCCATGCTTGCCGCTGCATCTTCCATGACAAAGAGATTTACTCGACCGTCAGCGTCCAGGTCCACTCCATATCTGAGCGCATTCGAGGGCATGAACTGACACAGCCCGATTGCGCCAAAAATGGACGCCGGAGTGGTCACTGGGTCGATTCCCACCTCCCGCGAGTGGCGGAGGAGGGCACGAAGCTCCTTGTAGGCCCATTCGGATTTGTCCTGAAGCATCTTCTCGAGCCTCTCCCGTTCCGGAGCGGCCATGGACTCCAAAGGCAGCCACTTGGCCATCTCCTCCATAGACCCAGCCCGGGCCATGCTTGCCAAGACCGTGAAGGCGTTCCCGCCTCCCAGATATCCACCAAGATCCGTTTCAACCAGGAAAACCGCGGTCTGGATCTCTTTGGGTACGCCGAAGTCCTTCTCCACGCGGCACAAAAGGTCCTGGTTCTTCACGAGAAACGAACGCGCGCGTCCGATGCGCTCAGGGGCGAGGAAACGGTCGTAGTTGAGTGCTGCCTCCGAATGGGTAAGCTTTCGGGGCATCACTCTGGGGTCAAAACGGACGGCGTCACGGGAAAAGAGCCCGGCCAGCTCCTTGGGATCCTCACCGTCCGCTACGAGCCTTTCGACGAGAGGGGCCCAAAACGGATCGACTCCGGCGGCGGGTTCAACGGCCCATGCCGGAGTCACTGCAAAAAGAAGGGAAATGACGCCAAGGGCGAGGCGGAGAAAGATGCCTCCCACTGCTAACCCGCCCAGCCCTTTGGATATCCTTTGACTGTGATGTTCTCGACCCTGACCACGCGCACAGGGGCGTCATCCATGAAGAGCTGGGCGATCTGCTTGGTCTCGGCCAAGAATTTTTGCCTTGCGGCGCCGGCAAGCACTGTACGGGGCAAGGCCTCGATCTTCAAGGGATCGACGAAAGTTCCGTTCTGCTTCACCCGGTAGTCGAGGTGGGGCCCGGTGGCAAGGCCGCTTGCACCAACTCCTCCTATGACCTGGCCTTGTTTCACGTGCGCCCCTTTCTTGATTCCGGTGCCGAACCGGGAAAGGTGGGCGTAGTACGTCTCGTATCCACCTGCGTGCTTAAGGATCACGATCCTGCCGTACCCCCTCTGCCATCCCACATATTCGACGCTTCCATCGGCAGCGGCCATGACCGGGGTCCCGATGGGTGCGGCAAGATCGATTCCGTGGTGGGGCCGGTGGACGCCGAGTATGGGATGGAGGCGGCTATTGGAAAAACTGGAGGTGATGCGAAAGACGGGAAGTGGCGAGCGTAGAAAGGATGAGGCGAGATCCTTGCCTGAGCCGTCGAAATACCGGTCTTCTCCATCGACCGTGTGGAGATAGGCCTCGTACTCTCCTGATGCCCCCTCGAACTTAGCCGCAAGGATCCTTCCGTATCCCAGCAAGGAGCCCTCCTGGGAGAATCGCTCAAATACGAGAGAAAAGCGGTCTCCGCCCCGGACCTCACGGTTGAAATCGATACGCGAGGAAAAAATGCGTGCGTATGCCGTGACAAGCCGATCACTCATTCCGGCCCGGTGGAACGCATCGAAAAGCGAGTCCTCGATGGTTCCGGAGATCTTCACCACCTCCTTGTCGAGATGGACGGGCTCTTTGCTGACTTGATAGGATTCGTCATCAGCGGACTTGAGTGTATAGATCTCGAATGGATTCCTCTCGTAGGTACACCTCAGGAGCTGTCCTGCATAGTCGATCGCGAGAGTAAATCTTTCCCCGGGTCTGCAGGTCCGGAAATTGATGTGGCGAGAAAGGGACTCTATGATGGACTCCCGAATGGAATAGTCCAATTGCAGCCGGGCCAGCGCCTGGGAAAAGGTCTCACCTGTCCTGAGGGCGTCCTGAATGACCGTCTCCTTCTCCAATGGGTCCTTATGTACGAGAGGATCAGGGGCCGATGAGACAAGAGATGAGACAAGATTGGGTGGGGGGGAGGGATTCAGGCCCTCACAGGAGACCGAATGGATCGAAGGAAACGTTTCATCAAGGGTCTTTCGGAGACCCTCGCCGAGGAAGGATGCACCCTCAACGCAGCAGAAAAAAACGACGAACGGCGCGAGGTCGCGGGGACGGAAAAATTTCATGCGCTCTTGCCTCCTGGTCGTTCTAATTGTGGGGTCACTCTAAGCGATGAACGAAGATTCATCAACCTTTCTACGTTGATGCAGTCTTGCGGTCTCCCAAGGTCTGTACCCACACCTTTCTGTTCCGTGGTCCGTCGTATTCACAGAAAAAGACCTTCTGCCAGGTCCCGAGACACATTCGCGCCCCGGAGACGATGACCTGGACGCTCGAACCCGTAAGCGTCGCCTTGATATGGGCCGGGGAATTTCCTTCAAGATGATGGTAGTCGAAATCCTCCGGGACGACCTCTTTCAGGGCCGAGACAATGTCCAGGGCTACGGCTGGATCCGCCCCCTCGTTTATGGTCACCCCTGCGGTCGTGTGAGGGACGAAAACCACTACCGTTCCTTCCATGAGGCCTTCTTCCTTGACGATACGAGCCACATCTCCTGTGATGTCCACGAACTCGTGCCTTTTTCGAGTGGTGACTCCGAATTCCTTCATGATGACACAACCCTCCGTCTTGCATCGGCATTTTTCCTGTCTGTTCCCGCTGGAAAAACCCGCTTCTCACGGCGTTGCTTCAATTTTCCAGTCCATGCGGTATACGCTAATACGCCTCATTCCTGGAAAGTTGGCTCTTCGTCATTTCGTGTGGA
>DIFG01000039.1:7911-47188 GCA_002419025.1 Deltaproteobacteria bacterium UBA5754
GCATCTCGGGCTTTTTGAGCGGGATCAGATTTTGAGGTTTTTGAAGTGCGATCTGTCTCAGTGAATCACGTCGAGAGATGATGACCCACCCGCCGTGCCGCATCCTCCATGGAAAGCCCATGGACGTGAAAGACCTTTTCCCTGCCCCTTCCCCCCGCGCGCAGATCCACGTCCCCGATAGGGACCCCGAACACCTGGGCGAGGAAACGCCGGCATTCCCTGTTCGCCTCTCCATCCGCCGGAAGGGCCTTGATCTTCACCTTGAGAGATCCGCCGTGGAGACCCGTGATCCCGCTTTGACCAGATCGGGGGACCGCATGGACCCTGACGAGCACCCCTGATTCACCGAGACTCGAAAGAAAGGGCATGCGGGATGAAAGGTCCTCGCCGCCAGTCTCCCTACACATGGGGCGCTTCGCTCTCCTGAAAAAGCCTCCTGCCCATATCCTGCACCTCCCGGAAGATCCTGATAAAGAGATCCCGGTCCCGCGTCTTTATGCATTCCCTTATCCGTTCCGCCTCTTTGCTGAAGAGGGCAAGGATCTCATCCGTGTGGGGATTGTCCATCTGAATCGTTGCGTAGAGCTCCGGATCCTGAACGGCGAGCCGGGAGACTATCCGCATCTGTAGCTCGAAACTCGGGGTAGCCAGGGCCTGAAGCAAGGCAAGGTCCATTCCCTCCTCCTGAATCGCCTTTCCCATACTCAGGAGCAGGTAGTGATTCAGGGCCTGAACCCACGCCATGATCCGGTCGTGGGTATCGGCCTCGACGATGTGGGTGATGCCCCCCCTGCCTGCGAGAAAACCCTCCCACCAGCTCAACCATCGTTTTCCCCTGCCTGGACAGAGGGCGATGCGTCTTCCCGCAAGAGATTCCTCCCCGGGTCCGAAAAGGGGATGGGAGCCCACGACCGCGCACGAACTATGTGCGAGCATGGTCGCCACCTGAGTCCTTTTCAGTGAGCAGAGATCTGTGAGAAAAGCCTGCTCGGGCATAATGGGACCGATGGAGGCCACAATCTCCGGAAAGACATCCATAGGGACGGAGACGATCACCACGTCGCAGGATGCGGCCAAATCCTCCGGGCGGAGGGAAGTGTCCCGGTCCGCGAGCAAGACCGGAAGTCCAGCCTCCTCAAAAAGGCGCGCAAACCAACGTCCCATACGGCCATGTCCCCCTATGATCCCGATCCTCGGAACGGATCCTGTTACCATAGGCCCCATACCTTGGAGGAAAGGCCCTTTTCCGTTCGGAGAGCGGTCCGTCTCTTCTGCTCTGGTCACGATCTCAATACCTCAATGGGTTCGATTGCCGTTGCCCTGCGGGCCGGGTAGATCCCTGACAGGATACCAATCAGTACGGATGCGGCAAAGGCGGAAAGGTGTCCGATGCCTGATGAGGAGACAGGAAGATCGGCTACACGAAAAATAACAAGGTTCAATGCCATGCCTGCCAGCATCCCCGCCGTGCCTCCAGCCACGGAGATGAGTGAAGATTCCGTGAGAAACTGAAAGACTATATCCCTCTTTCTCCCCCCGACCGCCCGCCGAAGTCCGATCTCCATTCGTCTTTCGTTTACGATGAGGATCATGATGGAAAGTATCCCGATCCCCCCAATGGAAAAGGATATGATGGATGAGACCGTGCCGAGGGTACCAATCATCCTCATGGCCTGGGTCTTCAAGGCGGAGACGTCCCGAATGTCAATCACCGTGAAGTCGTCCTTTTCACCCGGACTGATCCGGTGGAGGAGCCGAAGGATGTCCACAATGCCGCGCCTCGCCCCCATCATCCTAGACTCTTCGTCGATCTTTACGAAGATGGAATCCACGTAATCCCTGTTGGCAATCCGATGGAGAAACGTCGAAAGGGGCACGAAGACCTGACTGTCCTGATCGGCCCCAGAAACGTCGGCCCCCTTCTCCTCCATGACGCCGACGACCTGCATGGGGATACGCCACACCATGACGTACCGCCCAACGGGATCCTCGTTTCCAAAAAGCTTCCAGGCGATCTTGCTGCCGAGCACCACCACCCTGGCCAGATCCCTTTCCTCACGCTCCCCCCAGAAGGCCCCCTGCATGGGTCGGAACTCCCGGACACGGGGAAAGTTCGTCGTCACTCCCACGACGAGTGTGGCAGGAAGGACATTCCCCTGGTAACGCACCGGGAAGACCTTGCTTCCGGACGGCGAAACCGCCTCCACGCCCAGGATCTGATCCCCAATGGCCCGGGCGTCATCAACCGTGAGGGTGTTGGCATCGCTCATGAGCCTGGTCCGTGGGCCGTGGCTGACGACGACACCGCTTTTGACTATGAGAAGCCTATCTCCGAGCTTGCGCGTCTCGTTTTCTGTCTTTTCGGTCAGGGAATCCGTCACCCCGGAGACCACGATAAGGGAAAGGGTTCCGAGAAAGACGCCGAGGGACGCAAGAATGGTCCTGATACGAAAATTCTCCAAGGATCTCATGGCGATGAGGAGATTCAAGAAAAAACGGCTCACGAGCGGAGGGCCTCAAGGGGGGTAAGTCGGGCCGCCTTCCGTGCAGGCTGCAGTCCGAATACGAGACCAACGACCGTGGAAAGCGCCATTCCCACGGCAAGCGCACGCCAGGAAAAATGCAAGGGGAAATCCGCCACAAAGGCAAGGAGACGGGACGATGGGACGGCGAGAAGAAAACCGAAAAGACCGCCGGCGGTCGTGAGAAGAAGGGCCTCTGCGAGGAATTGCAGGAGGATCTCTCTGCGGCGGGCCCCGAGGGCCCGGCGTATGCCGATCTCCCGTGTCCTTTCGGCCACGGAAAGGAGAAAGAGGTTGGCCAGGACGAATCCGGCGACAACGAGAGAGATCGTCCCTGTGATTCCAAGAAAAACAACAAGGGATCCGGTCAGGGCGACGAGAAAGGTGATGATCTCCGTTGGAGAAATGACACGAAAATCATCAGGCTGGCCATCAGGGATGCCGTGGCGGTCGCGCAGAAAAGTCCGGAGTTCCTCTGTGTATTCCTCGATCCGGTCTTGATCCAAAAAACGGACCCGAAAGGCGCTGATATATTCCCTCTCGTTCTTGATCTTTCTCATGACGGTCGTAATGGGCATCACAAGACGGTCGTCCAGATTGGCGCCATGGGTGGCCATCCCCCGTTCTCCAAGCATCCCGATAACCTGGACAGGGATCCCCTTGACGATGACTGTGCGTCCGACGGGCTCTTCGTCCCCGAAGAGTTCCCTGGCGAGAAAGGCCCCGATGAGGGCGACCTTTCTGGCCCCTTTCACGTGATCGTCAGTGATATCGGAGCCCCTGACGACCGGCCACGTCCAGGCCAGACTGAAGTTGCTTCCGGCCCCTACTACCAAGGTCCTATATTTCTTGGACCGGTAGGACACCGGGACGTCGCCTTGAGAACTCAATGGCACACCGATATATACGGTGGGAAACCGCTCCAAAACAGCGCGCATGTCCTCGATGGTCAGGGTCTTTTCCCTCTGGCCTATGGCGCGTGCCTCGTCGCTTCCCCCAATGACGAGGAGGGAGTCAGGGCCGAATCTGCCGACGATCTCGTATGCCTTTTGATACGCCCCCTCTGTCGCCGCAACAATGACCGTCAGGGAACCGACGCCAAGGGCGACGCTCAGCAGGCTGAAAACGGCCCGCAAACGAAAGGCTGAGACTGCCTGAAGGGATTGACGCAAAAGGCATGAGACTTGCATTTCAATCCTGATGACTTATTTTTTTGATCTGAACTAAAAAAATGATGGAGTCCCTAAAATGAAATGCATAAAAAATCCCAACAGACCGACCCAGCCGGCTATCTGCGCCAATTGTAAGCGAAAATGTGCCCGTGCAGGCAAGAGGGCCAGGCAAAAGGGATCAGAATCCTAATTCCGCAAGGATGGAATCCACCTCTTTTTGCTGCACCCCTTCCTGAGGGCCTGAAATAAGTTCCAGTGCCCGCTGTTTCTCCTTGAGGGTTACTTCCTCGTCCTGACCAAGCTTCTTGCCCCTTATCCTCACGCCGGCACTCACCATGATCCTGAGAAGGGCCTTCTCCACGCTTCTGACCGCGTCAACGGCCTTTTTGACCCGCTGACCCGTGATGTCCTGAAAGGAACACGCCGCGAAGATCTCGAGGATATCCCCGTCTCTTTGATCGCATACGGAGAGAATCGCCTGGCGGATATCTACGTCGGATATTTTCAACGCCTGCTCCCGTACAGCGGCAAGCCCACCTTGCAGACCCTCGGCCAGGTCCATTATCCGGTTCGTCGCCTGTTCCGTAGCCCTCACCACCGCCTCGAGCTGATCCGAGACCTCCTGAAAGGCAGCCCCTGTCTGGGAACCAGAGGATTGGACCTCATGAAGCGTCTTCTTGAACTGTGCGATGGTCTCGTAGGCCTCATGGATGCCGTCCCGCATTTCCATGGCCAGATCCTTATAGAACTGGCTCTCGATCACGTATCTCGTAAACCCTTCCATCTCCTCGCGGAAACAATCCCTGATGGATGCCCGAATATCCTCGCGAAGTCCAGGGATTTGGGATGCGGAGATTTCTGTCCAACCGCTTTCGGAATCCTTCATGCTTCACCTTCCTCAGGTCCGCTGTGCGGCGCGATATAGCACTGGTCGTCCCCCCATCTGCTTCGCTCTCTCCGGTATCCGAGGAAAAAGACGGCCGCGAACCCGAGGCCCACGCCGAGGAAGGCGAAAAAAACCCCGGTCGGCGAAAGGGCCGTGCCGGACGGGGCCGGCTCGCTTTCCCTGCCGCACCATCGGCAGACCTGGGCATCCTTCCTGATTCGTTCCTTGCAGTACGGGCAGATTCTACCGAACATCTCCTACACCTCCACGGGTATGAGGCCCGACGGATCAAACGCCTTCGTGTGCAGCGTGGGCGATCTCCGCGTCCGACGGCCGGATGTATAAGGGCTCCAAGGTCATGATATCATGGGGGAGCATGCCGCGGGAGATTTTCCTTGATGCAATGAACCCTACTGTTGCGGCACGGGGATGTGCGAGATGACCTGGGACCGGCACGACCCGATCCCCAAGGGCGTCCAGAAAGATGGGTGCATATCGCACAAATCCGTCTCCCAAAAAAAAGATCCTACCCTGGGCCGGAAGAAGGGAAACGAGCCGGGCAGGGGCAAGGGCGAGGGGCGGGCCCTCGGGAATGGGAAGACCCGTTTCTCCGCAGATTCGATACCATGCCCCGTAGACCTGGGACTTACGTGCGTCGAGAACCGGACAGACGATCTCACCGGGTGCAGCCGAGACATGGCTCGCCAGGGCATCGAGCGAAGGGATGCCGTAGAGAGGCACGCCGAGGGAATAGGCAAAGCCCTTGGCCATGGCAAGTCCGATCCTCAGCCCTGTAAAGCTTCCGGGGCCGATCCCCACGGCTATATGACGAATCTCCTGCCATGTGATGCCGACCTTGGCAAAAAGCCATTCGGCCATGGGAATGAGACGGCGCGAATAGGTCTCATGCGTGCTCAAGGAGACCTCTCCAAGGAGGACCTCCCCCTCGAGGAGGGCGACGCCCCCAGTACTTCCGGATGTCTCGATGGCAAAAAGCACGCCGCCCTGTCACGGGGTCCCTGGAGTGGGAATGAGCCCGAAAAGACGTGCGATGTCGTTATAAAAAACGAAGAGCATGAGTGTGCCGATGATGGCCATGCCCACCTTCTGGATGATCTCCTGCTGTCGCATGGAAAAAGGGCGGCCCCTCAGGGCCTCGATACCGAAGAGAACGAGATGTCCCCCGTCCAGGACCGGAATCGGGAGGAGGTTCAAAAGGCCGAGGTTGATACTCAGCAAGGCCATGAAAAAGAAGAGGTTCAGGGGCCCGAGTTCTGCCTGCTGGCCGGCCATCTGGGCTATCATGATGGGCCCGCCGAGACTCGATAACGGAACGACTCTCTGGATGAGCTTCCAGAACCCCTGGCCTGTGAGCACGATGATGTCCCAGGTACGGGTCCAGGCATGCCCGAAGGCGGACAAGGGATCGAGGCGCTCGATCTCGAGGTTACCCGCTGCGGTGACACCGATGACCGGGGTGTTCACCTCCTCTCCGAAGATATTTTTGAGCTTGTCCATGCGCGGGGTGACGGAAACCTGGAGGATCTGCCCATTTCTTTCGATCTGAAGTGAAATAGCGTCCCCTCCCCCGGCCCTGATGGCACGGGAAACCTCGTCCCATGCCCGGATCTCCCGACCGTTTACAGAACGGATGACGTCCCCTGAGACGAGTCCAGCGCCTTCCGCAGGGGAGCCCTGATGGACCTCTCCGATGACCGGCAAAAGAATGGGATTTCCGTAGGCGAGAAAGATCACAAAGAAGATCGCCCAGGCAAGGCCGAGGTTCGAAAGCGGCCCAGCAGCCACGACCGCCATTCGTTGCCAGACCGGCCTATGGGAAAAGGAAAAGGGAATATCCTTGGGCTCGACCGGCTCCTCCGGGCTTTCACCGAGCATCTTTACAAAGCCACCGAGGGGGAAAAGGGAGATGCAGTAATCCGTCCCCCCCCTGACCACCCCCCAGATACGGTTTCCAAAGCCGATGGAAAACTTGAGGACACGGATCCCGAAGGCCCGGGCCACGAGGAAATGGCCGAGTTCGTGGATGAAAATGAGCACGCTCAAAACGAGGAGAAAGGACCAGATGGTCTTCATGTAAGGGATACCTGCCTGTTTTCTGAATCCGTGGGCCTGCGGCCGGGGTATTTGTTACGTGCGGCAAATAGCCCCCATACATAGGGGCGGATTAGCCGACGGCTCCCGTCCATGGGCGCCTCATTCCACAAATACCCCGGTCGCAGGCTTATTCTGTGAAATCGAAAGGTTGTGTGCATATCTCACGGATTCAGGTGTTTTCCATCGTGTGAATGGCATGTTCCGCGCGGAGCCGAGCCAATGCATCCGCCCGCAGGACAGTGTCGAGGTCTTCGATCGCCTCGACGGGGAATCCGTTAAGAACGTCTTCGACAACCCGGGCTATGGCCGTAAAGCCGATCCTGTTGTGTAAAAAGGCATCGACTGCCACCTCATTGGCGGCGTTGAGGGCAGTCGTCGCGGTTCCACCCGTCCGGGCCGCCCCATAGGCAAGGCCGAGACAGGGAAATCTCTCCCAGTCCGGGGGCTCGAAGGTGAGCCTTCCGACAGAAACGAGATCGAGGCGGGGCATCGCAGACAGAGCCATCCTCTCCGGCCAGGAGAGGGCGCAGGCAATGGGTATCCGCATGTCTGGGACCCCGAGCTGGGCCATGACGGAACCATCCCGAAACTCCACCAGGGAATGCACGATACTCTCCGGATGCACAAGGATCTCGATCCGGTCCACTGGGATGTCGAAGAGATAACTGGCCTCGATGAGCTCGAGCCCCTTGTTCATGAGGGTTGCGGAATCCACTGTGATCTTTGCGCCCATGGTCCATTTGGGATGGCGTGAGGCCTCCTGCGGCGTGACCCTTTCCAGATCGAAACGGCCCTTTTCCCGAAAAGGTCCACCAGAGGCGGTCAGAAAGATGCGCGAGACATCCGAAGCGCGGTTTCCTGCAAGACACTGGAAGATGGCGGAGTGTTCACTGTCCAAAGGGAGAATGGTCACGCCTTTCTTACGCGCGCGCTCCATGACAAAGGGACCGGCTGCCACAAGGGTCTCCTTGTTGGCGAGGGCCACAACCTTGCCCGCCTCTATGGCGGCCAGGGTAGGGACGAGGCCGGCGGCCCCCACCATGGCGGACACGACCATTTGTGCCTCCTCCATGGAGGCAACCGCGGTGTAGCCCTCTTTGCCGAAAACGACCTCAGGCGCAAAAGCCCCGGACAGGGATCTCACCTCGTCGGCAAGCTCCGGCGACATCACCGCTACGATCCGGGGATGAAAAGTCCGTATCTGCTCCACGAGAAGCCTGACGTTTTGTCCAGCAGCGAGGCCCGCGACACCATACGCCCCTTGCGAACGGGATATCACGTCGAGAACGCTCCGCCCGACGGATCCGGTGGAGCCCAGGATCGAGATGCGTTTCAGCGGAATCACGTGAGTGCGACCCCACGCCTGAGAAGAAATATCACTATCCAATAAAAGACAGGGGCGGCCATGAGAACGGCATCCAGCCGGTCCAGGACCCCTCCGTGTCCAGGAAGGATCCTTCCCGAGTCCTTCACCCCTACGGAACGCTTTACAACGGACTCAGCCAGATCTCCCGCCTGCCCCACGCATCCCAGCAGGAGGGCGATGGAGATCAGCAGCCTGGGGTCTGTCCCGGGAAACCAGAAAAACCAGAGGACCATGGCCATGACAACATTGGCTGCAAGGCCCCCGATGGCGCCCTCTATGGTCTTTCCTGCACTCACACGGGGACACAGCTTGTGTTTCCCCATGGTACACCCGACATAATACGCTGCCACATCCCCTGAAAATATCACCAAAAGGAGAAAAAGCACAAGCTCTCTCCCTCCGGGCAGACCCCGCAAGAGGGCGATGTGGACGGTTGTGATCCCCATGTAGAAAATGGCAAAAAGGACCTTGGACCATGCATCCACAGGGGAGTCCCAACGGCTGATGGAGATGATGAAAAAACATGCGGTCACGAAAAGGACCAATCCGAAGGCAAGGAGGACGGCGGCGGGGTCCTGGAAATACATGGCGGCAAGAGGAGGAAGGATGCCGATGGCAGCCGCGCCTGCCACAAGGGTTCGGTCCTGGGGAAAGAACATCCCCAGAAACTCGATAAGACCCACGGCGCAGACCGCGGCAAAAAGGGCGGCGAACATACCCCCGCCTCCCTGCCACAGGATGAGAAGGATCACGGGTCCAAGTATCCCCCCCGTGATGATGCGGTTACGGTGCGAGACGAGCAACCTGCTCTCCGGTGAGACCGAACCGACGCTCCCGCCTCTGATACTCCAGCAGGGCGGCAAGGAGCTCATCCCGTCCGAAATCGGGCCAGAGCGCCTGCGTGACATACAGCTCGGTGTAGGCGGCCTGAAAAAGGAGAAAATTGCTGAGCCGGTACTCCCCGCTCGTCCGGATAAGCAAATCCGGATCAGGGAGTCCTTGGGTATAAAGATGTTCCGCTACGGCCCGCTCGTCAATATCAGCGGGAAGCATCTCGCCGCGCACGCATTTTTCGGCCAGGAGACGGACGGCGCGCGCGATCTCGGCGCGTGCGCCATAACTGATTGCAAGATTCAGGATCATTCCCTCGCTGCCGGAGGTCCGCTCGATCGTCTCCCTGAGCCTCTCCTGGACACGTGACGGAATTCGGCCCAGATCTCCCATGACCCTTAGAGAGATGCAGTTGGTCAAGAGCTCGTCGAGTTCGGAAGAGAGATAATCGTACAGGAGTTCCATAAGGGCATGGATCTCGTCCGGAGGGCGACGCCAGTTTTCCTGGGAAAAGGCATAGAGGGTAAGGATGCGGATCCCGAATTCTCTGGCTGCCCTAACGGTCTTGCGAACAGCCCTCACCCCATGCCTATGCCCCATGATGCGGGGTAGGCCGCGGCTCCGCGCCCACCGCCCATTGCCGTCCATGATGATCGCAACGTGCTCGGGGAGTTGAAGAGGATTGGGGGATAGGATCATGAATGGGACGAAAGACCTCCTCAGAATTCCAGGATCTCCTTTTCCTTGTCCGCAAGGATCCCGTCAACCTTTTTGATGAATGCATCTGTGACCTTTTGGACCTCATCCTGTAGCTTGAAAAAATCGTCCTCGGAAATGGCCTTGTCCTTCTTCCCGGCCTTGAGTCGCTCGATGGCGTCCCTGCGAATGTTCCGCAAGGCGACGCGGCATTCCTCCCCCATCTTCTTCACGAGCTTCACGAGGTCTTTTCTTCGGGACTCGGTAAGTGGTGGGATGGAGATGCGGATCATCTTGCCATCGCTCGATGGCGTCAGGCCAAGCTCCGATTTGAGAATCGCCTTTTCGATATGCCCGATGACCGTAGCGTCCCATGGCTGGACGGTGATAAGACGGCTCTCCGGAACGGAAACGCTCGCAAGCTGGGAAATGGGCATGGGAGAGCCGTAATAATCCACCCGGATCCCGTCGAGAAGGGCAGGAGTCGCCCGGCCTGTGCGGATTCGGGAAAGTTCCTTTGCAAAGGACTCGATGGCCTTTTCCATTCGGGATTGTGCCTCACTGACCACTGCCTTCATATCTTTTCTCCTTCGGTGACGAGGGTTCCGATGTTTTCTCCCCTCACTGCCCGCAAGATATTTCCAGGCGCATTCATGGAAAAGACGATGATCGGCAGACCCGCTTCCCGCGCAAGGGAGACGGCCGCCGCATCCATGAACTTGAGCCCCCGTTCCAGGACCTCGCCATAGGTGATCTCGGCAAAACGCTGGGCATCGGGATGCCGATGAGGATCCTTGTCATAGACGCCGTCCACACGGGTGGCCTTGAAGAGACAGTCCGCTTTGATTTCGAGGGCACGAAGGGTAGCGGCTGTATCCGTGGTGAAAAAGGGATTGCCCGTCCCGGCCGCAAAGATCACCACCCGACCTTTTTCCAGGTGACGGATGGCCCGGCCGCGGACAAAAGGCTCGGCCATCCTCCCCACTTCTATGGCGGACAGGACCCGCGCGGAGACGCCTTTGCGGGAAATGGCATCCTGAAGGGCCAGGGAGTTCATGATGGTCGCAAGCATTCCCATCTGATCCGCCACGGCCCGGTCCATGCCCTGTGAGGCCCCGGAGACCCCGCGGAATATGTTCCCTCCGCCCACAACTATGCCGAGTTCCATGCCCATGGCATGGACCTCAACCAGCTCTTCGGCCACATGGGTGATCATCGCCGGAGAAATTCCGTATGGCTCCTCTCCGAGAAGGGCCTCGCCGCTCACCTTCAGAAGGAGCCTTCTAAAACATGGCCGGTTTACCGGCGCGGATCCTCTGCTACCTGTCATTGCCTCCTACTCGGATCCGACTTGGTAGCGGACAAATCTACGAATGGAAATGTTTTCCCCCAAGGACGCGATGAGCTCGTTCAGGAGGTCCTGGATAGAGACCTCGGGCCTTTTCACAAACGGTTGTTCGAGGAGACAGACCTCCTTGTAGAACTTGTCAACACGCCCCTCGATCATCTTTTCCACGATCTTTTCGGGTTTGCCAGACTCAATGGCCTGATTCCTATAGATTTCGCGTTCCTTCTCGAGGATCGCCGAGGGAACCTCCTCCCGGGAGACACAGAGGGGGTTGGATGCCGCAATGTGCATGGCCACATCCCGAGCAAACCCCACGAACTGATCCGTCTTTGCGACAAAATCCGTCTCGCAGTTTACCTCGACCAGGACACCGATCTTGTTCCCAGCGTGGATGTACGCCTGGATGGCCCCTTCGGAGGTGGCCCGCCCTGCGCGCTTTGCTGCTACGGCAAGGCCCTTCTGGCGAAGCCAGGCCACGGCCTTTTCCATATCCCCACCCGACTCAGTGAGTGCCTTTTTACAATCCATCATACCAGCGTTGGTCCGGTCCCTGAGTTCCTTGACCATCGCAGCCGTTATATCTGCCATTTTTTCCTCCTCGGCATGCAACAAGCTGAATTCAAACCGCAATCGTACTGGAATCCTCTGCGCCGACAGAGGCAAGATCCTCCTGCAATTCTTCGGCCTGAACCTCCTGAGCTTCCCCGCCGGTGAATTCCTTGTCGGATTCCGCCTGCTGAAGCTCGGCTAAACGCTCCCTGCCCTCAATCACCGCATCTGCGATGCGCGAGGCAAAAAGACGAATCGCCCTAATGGCGTCGTCATTGCCTGGAATCACGTAGTCGATCCCATCGGGATCACAATTCGTATCGACCACTGCCACGACAGGGATTCCCAGGCGATTGGCCTCCTTGACCGCTATCTGCTCCTGCCCAGAATCAATAATAAAAAGGGCATCGGGAAGTCTCTCCATATCCTTGATGCCCCCCAGGGCCATGGTGAGCTTTTCCCGCTGCCTGCTCATCTCAAGGATCTCGCGTTTGGGGAAACGATCGATCGTTCCGTCCTCGAACATGGCATCCAACTTTTTAAGGCGATCGATGCTCTTTCTGATCGTGGTGAAATTCGTGAGCATCCCCCCAAGCCAGCGATGGCTGACATACGGCATGCCACATCGTTCAGCCTCTTCACGGATGGCGTCCTGTGCCTGCTTTTTGGTTCCTACAAAAAGGATGATGCCGCCCTGACTGCTTACATCGCGCACATAATCATATGCGTTCTTGAAATACTTGACGGTCTTCTGCAGATCGATGATGTAAATCCCATTTCTCGCCCCGAAGATGAAGGGCTTCATTTTAGGGTTCCATCGCCTTGTTTGATGCCCAAAATGCACCCCTGCCTCAAGCAGGTTTTTCATTGTAACGTACGCCATCTTTCCTCCGCTTTACGTGGTTTGTCCTCCGCCGTCCCTGGGCAAAACCCGTTCACCCTTTCCTTACGGAAATAGGCACCACACGGGCAGAACGACGTGTGATTTGATAAATCCGCTATGCATAACACCCGTCTGAACGATTGACAAGACCAGGGGACTATCGATTCGCTTCCTGTCGCAGCTTCTCTGCGGTCCCTTGTTGTGTGCTAAAAAAAGAAGCCCCCTGTTCGGGGGCTTCTCAAGGTTGTTGGATTCGTAAAAAGTGCCGGACTCGTCATGCCGGACTTGATCCGGCATCCAGAACATATCGAAAACACTGGATTCCGGCCTNNAATTGAAATTTTCGACTTTTTACGACACCATCAAGGTTGATAAATTTAGAAGGATACCCGGTTATTTCTCTTCCTCAAAGGCCCCTTCCAGCGTTTTTCCAAAGCCCGGCACGCCGTACATGGTTGTACTGCCCGAGGAGAAAAACTCGAGCTTTCCTTCCCTGACAAGCTCGTTCGCCGCGTTCTTGACCTCTCGTGGTGAAGCATTGGGATCGGCTGCATAGAGGTCTTTGATATACATCTTGGACTTGTGAGCCGCCTTTTTCGTGGCGAATTCGAGGACCTTTTTTTTGAGTTCTTCCTTGTCGACTGCCATTGCCGATCCTCCCTTGGATTACAAAT
Source organism: Deltaproteobacteria bacterium UBA5754 (assembly GCA_002419025.1). Taxonomy (GTDB): domain Bacteria; phylum Desulfobacterota; class Dissulfuribacteria; order Dissulfuribacterales; family UBA5754; genus UBA5754. The sequence continues at coordinate 20,954 of DIFG01000039.1, forward strand.
TGTCGGTGTGAACGCTCCACTTGAACTGCGTCGTCGTATGATAAGTATCATACGCCAGGCGATAATCGTCAATGGATTTTTCCGTGAAGGGGATCTCGCACTTCTCAAAGAAGCGCTCCCAGCCGATCCTCTCCGCCCACTCACCCAGACGCTCATACTTGTTGGCGCCCGCTGAGTAGGTCTCGAGGATCTTCCTTATAGCCTTGACTGTGCTCGGCCACCGTGGGGGCTCGTTCGGGATGTAGGGAATGACGAGTTTGGAGAACTTGGGTGCGCTTATCCTGTTGGAGATCTTTCCTCCCACGAGGATGGCGATCCCGTCGCCCTGTCCGTCAGCAAGGGGCATGGCCGGGCACATGGTGTAACAGTTGCCGCAGAACATGCAGCGCTCCTCATTGACCCGGACAGTCTTCTTCTTCACACCGTCCACCTCGATCGTCGCGGGCTTGATTGCTCCAAGGGGACAGGCTGCGATCGCGAGGGGAATCTCGCACACGCCGGTTATCCGGTCGTCCTCGACGAGAGGGGGCTTGCGGTGGACGCCGAGGATGGCAATGTCAGAGCAATGCACGGCCCCGCACATGTTGAGGCAGCAGGCAAGGGCAATGCGCACCTGGGCAGGGAGTTTGTGGCTGCCGAAGTACTCATAGAGGTCGTCCATGACGGCCTTGACCACGCCCGAGGCGTCGATGGCCGGGGTATGGCAGTGGACCCAACCCTGGGTGTGGACTATGTTCGTGACCGAGGCACCTGTGCCTCCTACGGGGAATTTCAGGGACCCGCCTGGGTGCTTCCTGGCCTTGAGGTCATCGAGCAGGGAGCGGAGCGCATCCTCCGAGGTAACGTGGAACTCGATGTTGTTCCGGGTGGTCCAGCGGACAGAGCCTTCGCAGAATTTCTCGGCGATGTCGGCGACCTCCCTGAGGAAATCCGTGGTGATCAAACGCGGCGTACCGGTACGGACGGAAAAACAGACGTCCCCGGTCTCGCTCGTGTACTTGATGACCCCGGGCTGGATGATCTCGTGGGTCTTCCATTTCCCGTAGTTCTTTTTGATGACCTCGGGCATGAACTGGAGGAAATGGGGAGGACCGATATCGGTGATGCGGTTCTCCATGGGCTTTAAGGGGTTGTAAAGCTTTCCGGCAAGCTCCTTGTCATAGGGCTTGGCCAGGAGTTCCGAGATATCGAACCCCACATTTTCGCCATAAAGTTCTTTCTGTTGCGAGATGAAATCGCTCATTTTTTCACTCCTTTATGCAGCGTGTCTCTTGCGGAATTCCGCAATGTCGCGTTTCCATCCACCCTCAACCTCCTCTGCGCTCCAGAAGACGTATGGATTGGACCTCGGCTCCTTGACCATCTGGGGAATGGGCTTGAGTTCAGCCACCTTGAGGAACTTCTGGATGCTGAATCTCTGGATGAGCTCCCCGAACCGTTCGCGGTTCTTGCCCTCTTCCATCCACCAGCCCCAGATCTTGTCCACAAATTCCTTGAACTCATCGTACGGAGGCTCCATGCGGATGAAGGGGATGGCGAGGGTGGACATCTGGGCGCCCTCGAGAATGGGGGCCTTGGCCCCGACGAGGATGGTCGCACCCACATCGGTCCCGGGCCGGAGGGCCGCTGGCATCACGTTGATGCAGTGCATGCAGCGGGTGCACTCGCGGTTGTCGATCTTGAGGGTGTCGCCATCCATCCACATGCACTTCGTTGGACAGAGGTCGATGACCTCCTTCTGGATGTCGAACTTGCCCCAGTCACGGTCGCCATGGGCGCCTGCATTAGGCTTGATCTCGCCGCCCATGTAGGCCTTGACCGCCGACTGATCGATGCGGATGTCGTCCTTCCATGTCCCGATGATCGAACAGCAGGAACGGGCGATGGCTGCCACACAATCGTTCGGGCACCCTGAGACCTTGAACTTGAACTTGTAGGGAAAGGCCGGCCGGTGAAGCTCGTCCTGAAAGGTCTGGGTGAGGTCGTAGCAGATGGCCTGGGTGTCGAGACAGGACCATTCGCACCGGGCCTTTCCGATACAGCAGGAGGGAGTTCTGAGGTTAGAGCCGGATCCGCCGAGGTCGCAACCCATCTGGTGGGTGAGATCGAAAAAGACGGGTTCGAGCTGATCGCTCTTGGTCCCGAGCAGGACCATGTCGCCGGTTGAGCCGTGGAAATTGGTCATGCCGCTTCCCCGGTGATCCCAGATCTCACAAAGCTTTCTCAAGAAGGCGCTGCTGTAGAACTTGCTCGCCGGCTGGTTCACCCGGATGGTATGGAAATGTGCAACGCTCGGAAAGAGTTCAGGCACGTCGGAATAGCGCCCGATGACGCCTCCGCCGTATCCGAAAACGCCCACAATGCCGCCGTGCTTCCAGTGGGTCTCCTTGTGTTTGTAGGAAAGCTCGAGCTGCCCGAGCATGTCGAGGCACTCCTGCTTGCCATGAAGGCCCCTTTGCTCCACGTCGTCGACGAAGCTCGGCCACGGCCCTTTTTTAAGCTCGTCGCACATCGGTGTGTCATGCTTCTTGACATCAGCCATGTACTGTCCCTCCTTGATGGTTTTTGGTCTATCGTTTTTGTAGAAACTCTGGCAACTCGGAACGGGAAAAAAATAAATGAACGTTCATTCAAAAAAACGTCCTGGATGCATATAATCTTTTTGTGCATTTTTTGTCAACCGGGAAATAAGAATGAAAAACTGAAGACCCTATCATCTTTCTTGGCCCCCATCCCACCAGGTGGTATCGTAGGAAAAATTTTTTCCCTCGGGTCATCCATGCAGGACATCCACGCACAGAAGATCCTCATCCTCGACTTCGGCTCCCAGACCACCCAGCTCATTGCCAGGAGGGTCCGGGAGGCCGGCGTTTACTGCGAGATCCACCCCTTCTCCCTCCCCTTTGACCGGATCAAGGCCATGGCCCCCCGGGGCGTCATCCTCTCGGGCGGGCCGTCGAGCGTCTACGATCCGGGCGCTCCCACCCTCCCTCCGGGTTTTTTCACCCTCGGCATCCCGGTCCTCGGCATCTGCTACGGAATGCAGCTCATCACCCAGATCCTCGGCGGACGGGTGGAGCGGAGCCTCCACCGGGAATACGGGCCGGCCCGCCTGGAGATCCTCGATCCCGACGACTTGTTCCGGAGCCTTGCTGGGCATCCGGTCCGGCACCTGGTCTGGATGAGCCACGGGGACCGGATCGAGATCCTGCCAGAGGGCTTTGTCGCCCTCGCCCGGAGCGAGACCTGCCCGGTCGCGGCCATGCGCCACCGGGAGCACCCGGTCTTCGGCGTCCAGTTCCATCCCGAGGTGGTCCACTCGGAGATAGGCAAGGATGTCATCGCCAATTTCCTCTTTCAGGTCTGCGGATGCGAGCCCATCTGGAACATGCACTCCTTCGTGGAAAGCGCGGTGGAGGAGATCCGGGGCCGCGTCGGCCAAGGAAAGGTCGTCTGCGCCCTTTCGGGAGGCGTGGATTCCGCGGTCACCGCCCTTCTCGTCAACCGGGCCGTGGGCAGACAGCTCACGAGCATATTCGTGAACAACGGCCTCCTTCGAAAGGACGAGGCCGAGACCGTCCTCGCATTTCTTACGGAGCTCGATGTCCAGGTCCGATACGTGGACGCGAGCAAAAGGTTTCTCGAAAGGCTCGCAGGCGTCACGGACCCGGAACGCAAACGCCGGATCATCGGGCTCGAGTTCATCCGGATCTTCGAGGAGGAGGCGACCCGCCTTGGAGACTGCAGGTTCCTCGCCCAGGGGACCCTCTACCCCGATGTCATCGAGAGCGTCTCCACCCGTGGTCCCTCAGCCGTGATCAAGAGCCACCACAACGTGGGGGGGCTCCCCGAGGTCATGAAACTCGAACTCATCGAGCCCCTTCGGGAACTCTTCAAGGATGAGGTCCGAATGGCGGCGAAGGAACTCGGCATGCCGGAAGAGCTCATCCACCGCCACCCCTTTCCCGGACCGGGGCTTGCCATCCGCATCCTCGGCGAGGTGACCGCGGAGCGACTCTCCATCCTTCGGGAGGCCGACGCCATCGTCAGGGAGGAGATGAAGGCAAGCGGCTGGTACCTGAAGGTATGGCAGGCCTTTGCAGTCCTCCTGCCCATCCAGACCGTTGGCGTCATGGGGGATGAAAGGACCTATGAAAACGTCTGCGCCATTCGGGTGGTGGACAGCATCGACGCCATGACCGCGGACTGGACCCGTCTCCCCTATGAGATCCTCGCCCGTGTCTCGAACCGCATTATAAACGAGGTAAAGGGGATCAACCGGGTCTGCTACGACATAAGCTCCAAGCCTCCGGCCACCATCGAATGGGAGTGACCGTTCCGTGGCCGAATCCCCCTTTGTCCATCTCCACTTACACACGGAGTACAGCCTGCTTGACGGGGCCATCCGCCTGAAGGATCTTTTCCCCGCGGCCCGGCGCTTCGGCTACGACACCGTGGCCCTGACGGACCACGGGAACCTCTACGGGGCCCTCAACTTTTACACCCAGGCCCTCAAGCACTCCATCAAGCCCATCCTCGGCTGCGAACTCTATGTGGCACCCAAGGGACGGAGGGACCGAAGCGCCTCCGGCCCCAGAGATGCCGCCTATCACCTCGTGGTCCTCGCCCAGGACGTCGCCGGCTACAAGAACCTGCTGAAGCTCGTTTCAGCGGCCCACCTCGAAGGGTTCTACTACAAGCCTCGAGTGGATATGGACCTCCTTCGGGAGTTGAACCCCGGCCTCATCGCCCTTTCCGCGTGCCTTCACGGCCAGATCCCCCACCGGCTCCTCCTCGAGGACTATGCCGGGGCAAAGGCCCTGGCCGAGACCTATGCATCCATCTTTGACGGCCGTTTCTATCTCGAGCTCCAGGAAAACGGGATCCCCGAGCAGACCGTGGTCAACAAGGGTCTCAGGGAGATCTCCCGGGAGGCCGGGATCCCTGTGGTCGCGACCAACGACTGCCACTACCTCACCCACGAGGACGCAAAGGCCCACGACGTCCTTCTGTGCATCCAGACCAACCGGACCATCCACGACGAAAAGCGCATGAGGTTCTCCACGGACAGGCTCTATTTCGCCCCGCCCGAGGAGATGGCCGAGCGTTTCGCTGACTGCCCCGAGGCCATAGCCGCCACCCGGGAGATCGCCGAGCGGTGCCACGTGGAGCTCGAACTCGGACGCCACCGATTTCCGGTCTTTCCCATGGAAAAGGGCGAGACATACGAGGAGCGTTTCTCACGGGAGGCCAGATCCGGATTCGAGAGGCGCCTCGCCGAGCCCGCCCTCCAGGACGCGGACCAGGAGGCCTACAGACAGCGCCTTGAGGAAGAGATCGCCGTCATCACGGAAAAGGGCTTTGCATCCTATTTCCTCATCGTCTCCGACTTCATCGGCTGGGCCAAGCGGCAAGGCATCCCGGTGGGGCCGGGCCGGGGTTCGGCTGCCGGGTCCCTCGTGGCCTACGCCATGGGTATCACTGACATCGACCCGGTCCGCTACGGGCTCTTCTTCGAACGGTTCCTGAACGCCGAACGGGTCTCCCTTCCGGACATCGACGTGGACTTCTGCATGAACCGCCGGGACGAGGTCCTCCGCTACGTGGCCGAAAAATACGGAGGCGAGGGCTATGTGGCCCAGATCATCACCTTTGGGCAGATGAAGGCCCGCGCCGTGATCCGGGACGTTGGCAGGGCCCTGGGCATGCCGTACCCGGAGGTGGACAGGATCGCAAAACTCGTCCCCGAGGTCCTCGGGATCACCCTCGAAAAGGCCATCGAAATGGAGCCTCGCCTTCGTGATCTGGCAGACTCCGATCCCCAGGTCTCCTTCCTCCTCGACGTGGCGCGGGCGCTCGAAGGGCTTCCCCGGCACTCCTCCACCCATGCGGCCGGGGTCGTGATCTCAGACCGGCCCATGGCCGAGTACCTTCCCCTGACCAAGGGCCAGAACGGCGAGACCGTCACCCAGTTCGATATGAAGTGCGTGGAAAAGGTGGGGCTCATCAAGTTTGACTTCCTCGGCCTCAAGACCCTGACCGTCATCGACACGGCCCTCACACTCGTCAGGGAGCACTACGGAAAGGATCTGGACATCTCGGCCATCCCCATAGACGACCCGGCGACGTACGAGCTCCTTGCGCGCGGGGACACTACCGGGGTCTTTCAGCTTGAGAGCTCGGGCATGAAGGGGCTCATCCGGCGTATGCGGCCCACGACCTTCACGGACCTCGTGGCCCTTGTGGCCCTCTACCGGCCCGGTCCCCTTGAAAGCGGCATGGTGGACCAGTTCGTGAAGACCAAGCACGGCGAGATGGAGGCGACCTACCTCCTTCCGGAGCTTCAGCCCATCCTCGAGGAGACCTACGGCGTCATCGTGTACCAGGAGCAGGTCATGAAGATCGCCCAGGTGCTTGCGGGCTACAGCCTTGGGGAAGGCGACATCCTTCGGCGGGCCATGGGCAAGAAGAAACCCGAGGAAATGGCGGCCCAACGGGAGAGATTCCTTGCAGGCGCGCGGGAACGTGGCGTCCCTGAGGACACGGCCACCATCATCTTCGATCTCATGGAAAAATTTGCAGGCTATGGTTTCAACAAGAGCCACTCGGCCGCCTACGCCCTCATCTCCTACCAGACCGCGTGGCTCAAGACCCACTACCCGATCGCCTTTTTCGCCTCCCTACTCACGAACGAACTCGGGAACACGGACGGGGTCGTGAAGTTCGTGAACGAGTGCCGGGAGGCCGGAATCACGGTCCTGCCCCCGGACATCAACCTCTCTCGAGTGGACTTCACCATAGAGGGCGAGGCCATCCGTTTCGGGCTTGCCGCAGTCAAGAACGTGGGGGCGAGCGCCATTGAGGTCATCATGGCGGAGAGGAATTCCGCGGGCCCATTCCGGTCGTTTGAAGACTTCTGCATCCGGGTGGACGGCAGAAAGGTCAACAAACGGGTCATGGAGAGCCTCATAAAATGCGGCGCCTTCGCATCCCTCGACCACAGGAGGGCCGCCCTCATGGAGGTACTCGACCAGGCCCTCGACCTCGGGCAGTCCAGGCGCCGCTCTGCGTCGAGCGGCCAACCCTCGCTCTTCGGCGATGAGACAATGGATGCAAAGACCCACCTCCTTCCCATTCCGGACGTACCCGAGTGGCCGGCCCCTGACCTGCTCGCGCGCGAAAAGGAGGCCCTCGGATTCTATCTGAGCGGACACCCCCTGGACCCGTATCGCGCAGAGCTCTCGCGCATGGGATTTTCTTCCACGACATCCGATCACCCGGATGGCGCTGTCGTGGGTCTCGCGGGCATGATCCGATCCCTCAAGGTGATAGCCACCAAAAAGGGGGACCGCATGGCCTACTTCACCCTCGAGGACCTGGAGGGGGCCATGGAGGTGGTGTGCTTTCCCGCCAAATACACCCGGTACCAGGACCTCCTCGGAGAGGACGTTCCCCTATGGGTCGAGGGGGTGTTTCGAAAGGCTGAGGAAGAGGGAGGTGCCAACAAGATCCATGCGGAACGGATCGAGGCCCTCGAGACCGCGTGCAGAAGAAAGGCCAAGGGTATCCGAATCGATCTTCTGGAGGACCGGGTGGGTCCATGGGCCCTCGGCCCCCTGAGGGAGATCCTTCGAAGACACCCGGGCGATTATCCTGTCAGCCTCGCCATCCACGTCACGGACGCGGGTCGGGTGCTCCTCTCGCTTCCCGGGGACTGCTGGGCCGCTATTGACCCCGAGTGCGCCAGGGAGGTGAATGATCTCGTTGGTTACTCTGCCTTCGGGGTCGAGTACGATACCACCATAGCCCCCCCCGAGCAGAAAACGGGGAAGGTCATGGAGATGAGGAGACGCTCATGATCGGATTCGAGAAACCCGGATATATGAACACGGATCGCACCCTCGGGATCCTCAGGGAGGAGGCTGGACGCCGAGGCATCCATCAGGTCGTGGTCGCATCGACCTACGGTAACACGGCTCTTGCCGCGGCCCGCCTCTTTGAGGGAAGCAAGACCCGAGTAGTGGTTGTCACCCACAACGTAGGGTTCAAGGAGCCGGGGGCCATCGAGATGACTCCCGGAACCAGGGCCGAAATAGAGGCCATGGGGGCCAGGGTCCACACCGGGACCATGGCCCTCCGGAACATCGGGACGGCCATTCGGGAAAAGACCGGGGCCTGCCAGCAGGACCTGGTGTCCAACACCCTCCGGCTCTTCGGCCAGGGGATGAAGGTCTGCGTGGAGATCGTCCTCATGGCGGCGGATGCCGGGCTCATCACGCCGGACGACGTCCTTGCGGTAGCCGGGACCGCTCGAGGCGCAGACACCGTGGCCCTCATCAAACCCGCCTCCTCGAACCACCTCTTCGAACTCAAGGTGCGGGAGGTCCTGGCAAAGCCCAGGGAGTGGTAATGGCAGGAAGCGGCAAAAAGATCATCTGCCAAAACCGGAAGGCCAGGCATGAATATCACATCGATGAAACCTTCGAGGCGGGTCTCGTCCTCATCGGCCCTGAGGTAAAGTCCCTAAGGGAGGGCCGGGCCAACCTTACGGACGCCTACGCCTCCTTCGACAAAGGGGAGCTCTGGCTCCACAACTGCCACATCTCCCCCTATCCCAACGCCTCCAGATGGGAAAAACTGGACCCCACGCGTCCGAGAAAGCTCCTCCTCCACGCCCGGGAGCTGAGGAGGCTTACTGGAAAGACCCAGGAACGGGGCTACACCCTCATCCCCCTATCCCTCTATTTCCGGGACGGACGCGCCAAGGCGGAACTCGCCCTCGCCAAGGGGAAAAAGCTCCACGACAAGCGGGAGACAGTCAAGGCCCGGGAGATCGAACGGGAACTCCGCAAGCAGTACAAGATCCGGTAGGAAGGTATCGGAACCGTCCCTTACCAGGGCCGAAAGACCTTCTTTCCGTCCACCAGGGCGCCCCGGACCTTTTCCATGTGGCGGAGAGCGGCGATCTCCCGCTCCACGTCAGTGGGTTTCATGTCAAGTTTTTCTGCGATCTCGTTAAGACCCATTCCGCCGCTTTCAGAGATGAGAGAAAGGATCCTGTCCTGGACAGGCGTTGTGTGCGGTCCGTCAGTACCGCTCGTGAGGGACGCGCTCCGCACTGCCCAGGGATCACAGGTCCGGGCCGGGGACATGGCGTCCATGCCGCAGTCCTCGCACAAGGTATGACCGTGGAGTATGATCTCCTCGCCTTCCTCTATGTCACACTGGCATTTCTCGCATTTCATGTGAATTCCTCCGTACGTGATACAATTAGACATGATACAAGATGCGGGATCCCCTTTCCACCTTTCCTGTTTCAGAGGAGCCAACGCCTATGAAGATCACCATCATCTACGACAACACGACCACTCGAGAGGACCTCGTCGCCGACTGGGGTTTTGCCTGTCTCGTGGAGGCCCATGGCCGACGGATCCTTTTCGACACGGGCGCCAAGGGGTTCATCCTCCTCGATAACATGCAAAGACTCGGAATCGAGGTCTCGATCATCGAGGAGGTCTTCATCTCCCATGACCACTGGGACCACACCGGAGGGCTTGCGGATCTCCTGGCGATCCACCCGGTGCCGGTCCATCTGCCATCCACTATGTCTGAGGCGATTGGAGCGAAAGAGAGTCACAGGGTCTGCGGGCCAACGGAGATCCACGAGGGCATCTTTTCCACCGGCACACTCGAGGGGATCGAGCAGTCCCTCGCGGTCCGGACGGAGAAGGGCATCGTGGTGATAGTAGGCTGCTCGCACCCGGGCGTGGAGAGGATCCTCGAGGCCGCGGCAGGCTTCGGTCGTCCCTATGCCCTCATTGGAGGGCTCCACGGATTTGACCGGTTCGAGGCCGTGAAGGACCTGGAGATCATCTGTCCGACTCACTGCACCCAGCACGCCAAGGAGATCGCAGGGCTCTATCCGGAGAAGTTCCTTGCCGGGGGAGCGGGAAGGGTACTTGAGGTCTAGGACTGGCAATACCTGTACGAGACGACGTACGATGAGAATCCGCAGGATGCGGTCTGCCCTGCAGGCAGGCAAGGTAGAGCTCGGGCTCCTGTGTACGGTTCTCCACAGATCATTGAGACAAGCAAAACACCTCGCAGGACGCAGAAAGGGGCGCTTCGGCCCCTTTCTGTTGATCAAAAACGGTTTGGCACAGCTATTCGGTGATCCGCACCTCGTCGATAAGTCCGTTCAGCGTCCAGTTTGAGGCATCCGGGCTCTGTCCGAGATAGACGCTTGCGTTCGAAAAATCCATCCGTTTCGCGCTCCACGGTTTTTTGACCAACCCTGCCTTCTTGACGTCATTGATGTAGATGGCCAGGTTATCCGTGTCGGTTGCATGATCGTTCCATACCGCCTTGATCGTGGTCCACTGGCCGGCGGGCAAACTGTACTGTCTGCTCAAGAGATAGGTCCTTCTCATGACGCCTGCCCCGTCCCATGCATAGAGATAGAGACTCCCCCGATAGAACCAGCACTTGATGCAGTTTTTCTGACCGGATCCTATCTGAAAGAGGAGGCGGGTCCGGGTGTCCAGATTGCTCCAGGAAGGATTCAGGCGGAGTTCAATTGCGCCCTGCGCAGGATCCACGTTCCCGAAGGCGAAAAACTCGGCCCAGCTTTGGACGCTGAAGATGGAAAGGGCGTTCCCATCCAGCCCCGGCTCGTAAGTAATGGATCCCACCGGGGTAATGGCCCCATCCCCGCCTGCGCTGTATTCCACGACGTCACTGTCGGCCTTCCAGTAGAAGAGCTCCCCGGGGGAGGGCTCATAAGGCGGATCTGACGGAGGAGAAGGCTGAAAGAAGGTTGCCTCGCTGGAATATGCCGAAAACTGCCCTGCGGTGTCATACGCCCGGACCGCGATGAAATAGGGGACTCCCTCCTGGATATCCGTCAGGAGGCAGGATGCCGCATTTCCTGCATCCATGCTTTGGGTGTAGTTCCCGGACACCGTTCCGTAGGAGACCTGGTAGCCAGCGATGTCAGATTCGGCATTGGGCTGCCAGGAGACGGTCAGATCCAGGGCCATGGCCGGGGCAACGAAGGCCGCGCAGGCAAGGAGCGTGGAAACGGCGATCCTTTTCAGAGATCGATGGTTCATTTTTGGTCACCTCCAGGAAGACAGGGTCATCTTTACTCTTCTGTCTTAGCAAAAGGAGGACCAAAAAAATGGGGCATAGGAAAATGGTCTTTTCGCGCGATAGCTGTGCTGCCAGCCGGCCATGCAAGGGGTAATAGCGAACGAAATTCTCCATTTTCCAGGGTTTCATGAAGAAAAAATTGAGGCCATGGTAAACAAAAACGTTAAATTTTCTTCTTGGTCAAAAAAATATTAATAGACCGGGCGTGACACAATGAGGATAACAGGGAGAGATCCGAGCCAATCCGGAATTGTTTCGAAATCAGGATACGAGAGAAGAATTTTTTGCTTTTTTCGCTCTTCCCGATGTGGTGAAGTCTTCGGTATTGGCACGCTTTTTTTGTTATTGTGCGCACAAAACAAAAGGGGGCCTTTGCGGGCCCCCTTTTGTTTTGTGTTTTTTTGAAGCGCAGGCTAATGCACTGTCACTCCGCCTGGTGTCCTGGGTGGCAGGTCGTTCACCTGGATCTGTATGGTTTTAGTGGCAGTGTTGCCTTTTCCGTCATTCACGGTCGCGGTCGAGGTATAGGTCCCCTTCGTGCTGAAGGCATGAACCGCTGTACAGCCTGAATCAGACGCACCGTCACCGAAGGCGATGGAGCAGGAAACAGGGTCGCCGTCAGGGTCGGATGCCTGCACAGCAAAGGACACCTGCCCGCCAGGGTTGTCCAGGGTGGAAGGTGTGCCCGTAAAGGCGGAAATGACGGGTGCGCTGTTGGGCGCAAGGGGTGTAGCGCTCGCGTGGGCGGTCTGGCTGTAATTCCCTGCGGCGTCATAGGTGAAGGCCGAATAGTAGTAGGTCAGGCCGGCATCGAGACCGGTGTGCGTATAGCTTCCGGCGGCGCCGGGCTGGCCTGTGATCTTGCCGTTGTTGCCATTGGGTACCGCTGTCCCATCCGTATATGACGCTGGATATTGGCCGTCGGTGCGATAGCGGAGCATGACTCCGACAAAATCGCTGTCTGTGGGATTGGTCCAAGAAAGCGTAAGCTGTCCGGTTCCCGGCGTGATGGAGGAATCAAAGGTTACTGTTCCGCCAGAGGCGTCAAGGGTGGTGGGGGAGGCGGTAAGAGAAAAAGATAAAGGCTGAGGTGGAGATGGTTGTTCTCCGCTGGCATCAAAGATAACACCAATTTTTTCGCCTGTAGCGTGTATAGGGGAAGATTCCTTTAAACGAAAGTCATAATAGTTAACAGGGTTATCTACAACAAATTGAGGATCGACATTGAGATCATTTGATGACCATGATGGCCCTAATCCCAATCCATACCATAAATTATGGCTTCCTGCTTCGACATTTGTGGGTGGATTGAGTCCAAGGCTTTCATTACTATGATAAGTTGAAGATAGTGAGTCCGGACCATTTACAACAATATTATTATTAAATTGAAACGCAGATGGTGAAACAACATGGAGAATATGTGATCCAACATTGAAGCAGTTATTGTAAAATGTATTATTATAAAATTTATAATTTCCGCCCGTTCCATTTGGCGCCCAATCTACACGAAGATCCCCCCTCATTCTCGTAAACACATTATTGTAAATATCAGCGTTTGCAATGAATAGATATTGAGGATCCGCAGAGGGATCCCCACCGCCAACAGCCATTATGCTTGTACCGTTGTCTCTGACAAAATTGTCGTGAAAATAAAGATGTTCAAGCCTGTCAGAAACCCAATGCCCGTAGAATTGAAGTGTGCCATTATTTTTGTAAAACTCATTCCATCCAATATACACATTCTTTGATTGACCACCTCCTGCAAAGTAAATAGGTTGCACCTTGTATCCATGGGGATCGGTCTCATTGAGCTTTCCAACATGGTGAAAGTAATTTCCATATACCCTTACATCATACCATGAGGAAAAAACCAACATCCCCATTCCAACGCCTGTTGCGGCGTGAGTTGTTGTCATGTCCATACCAATAATCCGGATGTTATCGTCCACAAGCCCAGTCGTATTGCTGGTCCAGCGGAACACATAATCATAACAGACCGCTTTAAATTTGCTAAATGTCCAATTTGATAGAGTTGATGTTGCACCATTAGATAGATGTCTTCCAACAAACGTTGTAGCAGAGTTGCTTGATCCGTCACCAACCTGGGCAACTTCTCCGGGATATGAAGCTAGTGTTATTGTATTATATGGCGTGCCGTTGTTGTGCGAAGGAACAGCAGGGATAGAGGGGCCCGTGCGAAAAACAATAATAGAGTTTGGATAAAGATCATCCGATTCTGTCCATATGCCTGTCCTAAAATATACCACATCCCCTGCGCGAACTGACTCTCTAACTTTCTTGAAGCTAAACCAGGGCGAACTTGTTGATAATCCGGCATTAGAATCGTTGCCGTCTCTTGATACAAAATAAATATTGGAAGAGCCCTTGGCGCGGCAATGGAATGGTATGGAATTGCTTGTTATTCCGTCTATTGTAACTGTTATCGTTGAATTCGGGGCATCTCCACTTGTTGTCATTCCGGAGTTAAGCCAAAATGTAATTCGTTGTAAACCCCTAGGAGTTGTTGGGTTCGATGTTGCTCCCCATTCAGCATAATCAGTGTCACTAGTCAAATTAACGCCGCCAACTGACACAAAAGAGGTTCCTCTTTCGTTTCCGAAGCCAGTTCCCCAGATAGAAACAGCTGCCCCCTTAGAGCTGGACATACCCCAGCCTGTTACTGGCCCATCTGTTAGATCCGAAAAAAATATTTGCGGCTGAGAGGCGAAAGCAGTGCTTTGAAAAATGAAGATGAACAGTACAAAAGCAAAAGTCATCAGGATTTTGTCTTTCATAACTTTTACACCTACCCTGTAGTATTTTATTGACTTGAATGTAAATTTTGAAATTATGAAAGCAATATTCATGCCAAAATAATGAAGCAAGTTTTAGATGCAACATGTTAGTAGCTGTGACTTACCCAAAGCTCAAAATTTATTTACTTCAATAAAAAAAGACTTTTTTCAGGGGCGCATTTCGTTTTTGTTGGTAAGTTAAAATAGCCGTCATAACCTGTTGAATTTGCATATGTTTTTTGTAAGTCACATGTATGTCAATTACTTTCATTTTCGTGTGCTATTGGGAAGTATCAGCGTTAACATTTGAAATAAAACATGTTCATCAGCCAACAGAAAGACAGTTTTTGAGTCGTGCCAACAAAAACGGAATGCACCCTTTTTCAGCGCGATCAAGGATAATTTTAAAATTATTGTAGTTGATTGAAAAAAATTAATATATCTGCTGAAAAGTCTTTAAATTTTCGATCAATGAATCAAATTTTTTTGCCCAGTCTAATTCTATTCTTTTTCTGAAAGTACTTATGTCTTTTTCAAGTTCGGACTTGTTCGCTGCCGCAAATTTTATACCATCGGCAATACTGCATGGATCACACTTCACATAAACAGCACCTTTGTTAAAGTAAGATCTAAGACAATCGCTGTCTGAAATAACTAAACATTTTCCAATTGAAACTGCCTCGTAAGCTCCGCATGTCAGAGTGTGATCGTGTTTAGTCAAGACAAGAATAATGTCAGAAGAAATGAGCAATGATTGGTAATCATTTTCTGATAGAAAGTCAGTAAATATAACATTTTTGGGAATTTTACCACAATGGATCATTTTCATGTAGTGCTTATTTGGTTTTCCAGTAATATAAATATACCAGTTAGGATTAAGTTTATTTGCCGCATTAATGACCTCATCAATAGGCTCATCATGGCTAAAAGTCGAAATAAAAGTCACATTAACATCGCCATTCAATAATATCATTGATCCTTTATTGATTGCCGGAATCTTGTCTTCAAGAATAAACCCTTTTCCACCTATTGCTTCAACGAAATTCAATAGGAATTTGTTTGTTATAATTGTAAGCTCTGCATTCCTAATCGTATAGTTGCTTAATATGTTGAATATTTTGAACGATATTTTTTTGTTGTCTTGTGATAGTTTAAAATTTGAATGCCTATCTACAATCAATCTGTATTTAAATATTTTTTTAAATAAAACAGCAACAACAGCTAAGATAAGAGATGGATTTTGAACAAAAAGTAATTTGGGCTGTTCGTTTATAAGAATATCTAGTGTATGAAAAGTACATTCAAGATATCTTAAAATGCGCAAATTATATCTAAATATTCTTGGCGTTATTATATATATGGGTATACCAAGAGAACGCGATAGCTCTACTGATCTTCTTTGATTTTCCCATGTTATAAATATCGCATTCGTGATAAGCATATGCTCTTTTGTACTCATTTGTTGCGATGTTATGTCAAGATCGAATTTGTTAGTTGGTTTTAATATTATGAATAAATCGATAAATACGTCTATAATTATTTATTCCAATTGTATCTTTGATAAATAGCTTTACTTTGTACATTAATGCCCATCTTTTTATAATTGTGCCTTTATGGGTAATGATGCTTCTGAAATCAACAGAAGAAAGTAAGTCAGATACTGGTATCCTTGGGACTAACTGAACATCCAAGGCGTTGTTATTAACAAAATATCCTACTTCAGAGGTGCAAATATATTTGTACCCCGTTTCAGCTGCGATTCTTGTTATGTAATGGTGAACGCTCCCATGGGGGAGACTAACAGCTGTAACTTCTTTTCCCAGGTGGTTTTCAATTATTTTCTTTGAATTTGATAGTTCCTCTTTAACGCCTTCTTCGCTCAGGGTTTCTAGAGGTGTGTGTGATACGCAATGAGACTGAATAGACATACCTAAAGAAGACATTTCTTTAAGTTGTTGCCAAGTCATCATTTTTGGAGAGCCAATAAAATTGGTTGTTACAAAAAAAACAGCTTTTTGATTTCTTTGATAAATATTAGGGAATGCCAAAAAATAGTTGCCTATATGTCCGTCATCAAATGTTATTATTGCTTTGTGTTTTAGCATGGCTTTATTAGCTGCTCTCAGTAATATATCATTAAATGTGATTGTTTCTATATTGTTATCAGATATGATCGAAAGATGTTGGGAGAATTTCCTATCGCTAATAGAACAAGATGGGCCCATTGTCCTTTTAATTTTTCTCCGTTCGGTTATCTTGCTTACTTCGTGATAAGCTAGTATTGCTATACTATCTTTAGCCATTATCCTTAACTTTTCCGTTAAAATGTAATAAGCTCTTGTCGTAAAAGCTCACTCTACAAATGCAAAAATGAGAGACCGAAACTGTGAGAATTTAGTGCCGTAATCGGCCCTGCCGAAATGCGTCCGAAAGAAACACCATACGTGCAGCGGTTGAGCTAAGTTGGAATACCGTGTTGGAGAAGTCCGATTTACAACTGGAGCTCCATTGCCCGTGAATTAAAGAGAGAAAATCATGCTTAATTTCGATTAAGTTATGTTGTGTTTCTTGGAGCAAAAAAATTTTTTTTCGTTACCCCCGTTTTGAGGGGGGAATCCGGCGCGCCTCACTGATTTAGGTTCGAAATAAAATCACGCAGTTTCCCAGATTTTTCTCTTTGTATGTAGTTGACAGGCGTCACGGTTATCGACATTTCACGTCCAAATTCTTTCTGACACCGAGAAATTATGTATTGTTTAGATTCGTCTGTAAAATTTTGATTAGGAATAATAAGAAATTCTAAACTTGATATATCATTTTGAATCACCTTATATTGATTAACTCCACCATACATGCTCTCATATCCTTTCATGATATAATAAATAATAATACTGTGCCATGATTTTCCGCTTCTTGATCTAATAATATCAGATTCTCTGCCGATTATTTTATTAATAATTGGTAGATTTCTTCCGCAATTGCATTTAGCAGTTGACGGAATTACTAAATCGCCTATTTTATACCTTATAATTGGCATGGCAGTATTGTATAAATTTGTAACGACGACTTCCCTGAGCGATTTGTCGTTGAGTTCTTCAGATGGTTCAAGAAATTCTACAATGCAGCAATCTGACATGATGTGAATAGAGCCTCTTTCGCATTGAAAGGCTATTATGCCTGTTTCGGCAGCACCATATTCGCAAACAAGTTGACAGCCAAAGATGCTTTTTATTGTATCGTAGTCTTCGTCATGTATTGTCTCAGAAGTGCACTTTACCATTTTAAGTTTAAGCTGTGTTGCATCTAAATTTGACTCTCTTAGAAATTTTGCAAACTGCATAACCATACTTGCATAACCCATAAGGTAGTCTGGCTTTCTTCTGATTAATTTTCTATAGAAGTCGCAAAGAATATCTGGATCTAAATTATATTTTTTTTCTCTAAAGCGGTTAAGTGCCAAATCGATTAATCTTGTCTTTAATCTTTGAAGAGGATCGACTGGAATACCCCAAAGTCGAGCTTCTTTTTCGCCAGGCTCTACCCCATGCCACCCGTGCCCTCGGTACATTGCAGCAAGTTGATAGGCTGTAGAAGTTAGACTTTTGGGGAAATGTAAGGGAGTCCCCGTTGACCCAGATGTTTTGGCCATTTCATATGCAATATTACTTGCGGTGGAAGTAAGATTTATAGAAAATTTTCGCAATATAGATTTGTCTATAATTGGAAGTTGATCAATATTGTTTAAACTAATTTCTTCTGGATTAATATTTGTTTTAGAGAAAAAATTTTTATAAAACGGAACATATCTATTGCAAAATATAAGCAACTCTTTTAATTTTTTTTCTTGGTATGAATATTGTTCATCGAGTGACCAGTATTGGCTTTTGCTGAGAAATTTCATACATTCCCATAGCGGTTGCTTACGCATTGAACTAATTGTTTTTAGAATATTTTGATGTATATATGTATTCATATTATTTTCTTTTTAGTGTAATGTAGTTTAATTCATTTTCACGATTTCTGGCTTTTCATCATTTCGTATAGAATTGATGAGTTCCTGGATGAGTGCGGCGAGCAAGTAGATAATGCTGATGTTGCGATATCCCCTCGCTTTTGCCTTGGCGGCATAGAAGATGCCGTTAGGGCCTCTATGCAGCCGTTGTTGTGTTCGGATGATCGTCCGTTTCGAGGGGATTTGGAGTTAATGGGGGGCTCCAATCCACTCGAAACGTCGAGGAGCCATATATCTTTGAGTCGCAAATTGCCCAAAAAACCCACCAATATCCTTGCATCTGAATAAACGACCATCTATCTCCAAATAAATTGCATATAAATGATACAATTATGCATCCGCAAAATCCAAGTCCAAGTCCTCTATAAAAAAAATCAGATGACAATTTAAAAAGTTTCCATCCACTTCTAAAGGCAGTATAAAGAAGATATATAAAAAATGAAAACCCGACTATACCGGTTTCGACAAGCACCTGAAAAATATAATTATGAAGATTCCTTAACCCGTGGACATTGATATAACTCGGTACCATATGGTAGCCGATACCAAGGATTGGGTTTTTAACAAAGAGTTCTTGTCCTTGACGCCAAAGTTCCAACCTGGATGCAGCCGAGCTTTCTATTTCTCCATCCTCTGTCTTGGTCATGGCCACCCTCTCAACGACAGAGGAAGGCAGGAAGGTAATCATGGCCCCTCCACTGATTAACGCTACCAAAATTACAGGCAATAAGAGCTTTCTTTTGAAAAGAAGAAAAAAGGGGATAACAATTGCTAATGCTAAATATGCTGCCCGACTATAAGTAAACAACACAACATATGTGCTTGCACAGATGACAACGGCAAGAAACAGCCTTAATCTCCAGCTTGGATAGAACAGAAAAAGACTGACTGCAATAGCCACGTACTCTGCTACAAATGCAGCAAGATGGTTTGCCCCGAGATAGCCGAATGCCCCCAGTCGTTCGGCGTAGCTGAAATGAGCTCCAACACTCATCCATCTGAACGAATTCCAGAATCTCCAGTCCACAATCAACAAAATAAACAGTATAAAGAAAGTCATTTTCTTTATTTCTTTATCATCGCGCGCCGAGAAAATTCTAAAAGTTATCCAGTAGAGAACAGGCATGAGCAAATAATTTTTTAATACTTCTGCTCGTGCCATGTGTGAATAGACATCTTTAAAATATGGCCCTTCATAAAATAAACCAAGAACAAAGGAGATCACTACAATAGAACAATGAAGAAGAATCGGAACAATATTGGGAGTTTTTTTTGTTGATTTGTTATGAATGAAAATTGAGAGTATAAGCGAAATGAATATTACATCTAGGATCTGGTTGCCAAAAGGATATTTATGCGCTTTTTCAAGTACATATGTAAATGGAAGAATAAAGACTAAAAAATAATGACCGGGAATATTGGACTTAGTAAGGCTATAGATACAGACAATAAAACATCCGACATAAATAAAAAGTGGAAATTGAGCGTGCAGAAATGCAAGTATACCTAAGCCCATTAACTAAGCCGTGTCTGTATCAATTCAAAGTGTTTTCCTGACTATCTTTGCCGGAACACCGGCTACTGTCACATTTGATGGCACATCCTTCAGCACCACGGCATTCGCCCCGATTCTGACGTTGTCGCCTATCGTGATCGGACCTATCACAACCGCGCGGGAGCCTATGAAGACATCATTGCCGATTCGCGGGGCGCGCGCAGTTCCGTCTGCGGCAGTTCCGATAATAACCCCATGTCCTATGGAGCAATTTCTGCCGATGACGGCATTGGGATTGATGACCAGGCCTTGAAAGTTGTTGATATAGAGTCCCGGTCCGATATCGCAATCGCTGGGGATATACATCCCAAAAAGGATCTCCACGACCAGTTTGTTAGAGAGGAGATACAAAAACTTCAGGGGATAGAGAAGCATGCCCCCTTTGGCTTCAAAATAGAGCCATCTACCAAACCTGTAAATTACGAGGGCATAAAAACGCTGCTCTGATAAAACCCTCAATAGCATTTTGATGGACGCCTTTGTGTTTTTCGGAAAAAGCCTATTGATATCTTCCCTCAGGAACGAAAACTGGTTAGACATCTTTAACGCCAAGATTCAATGATTCAAGATTCAATGACTACAGCGATAAAATACGCTTAGTGCGCATTCTTATATCTGAATCGAAAAACAAAATGAGAAGTGAATATAACATGGCACCAATTGCGATCCTGGACATGATGGTAAGATATAAGCTTTGAAATGTAATCATGATTATGGTCAAATACATACCAACCGCACATGAAAAATAAAGTACTATCTTTCCGACGGGTACGCTAAACTGAAGACGGGAATAGGAGCTGCGTGTGATACTGATGAAAAACCAGGCATAGGCAACCAGAGTGGCGATAGCAGCTCCCAATATCGAAAAGCGTGGGATAAGGATGATGTTAAGAACCGTGTTTAGGATTGCCGCGACAGCCGAGTGAAGCAGGATCCTGTCCGATCTCTTGTGGATTATCAGCCCGGCATTGGTGATGTTGGACAGCGCAAAAAAACCGATGCCTATTACAGCATAGGGAACGATGGCGGCGGCCCCTGCATATTTTTCAGAGGCAAGGATCTTAATCAACTCTTCATCAAGGGCGATAAAGCCCATGATCGCCGGAAAAAAGAAGAGTGTGAGATAGCGGACGGAGCTTGCAAGAAATCGGCTTGTCGCCTCAGGGCCTTCCTGTGTCCACGTCCTTATCAGAATGGGGGTTGCGGCGCAGGACAAGGGCACCATGATCATGTTGGAAACATATCCGGAAAGATTGTAACCCACGGAGTAGATACCCAAGGCCTCGGGCGGGCAGAAAAGGTTGATAAAAAAACGGTCTCCGTATGTGAGGATATGGTTCAAAAATTCAAGGCCCACGAACGGCAGCCCGAACCGGATACTTTCCCTGAACAATCCAGGAGAAAAATTCGCTGGCCGGATGTCATGTTTTTTCAGAATATTTCCGGCAAGGAGAAGAACAAGAAGTATAAGAGCGATGATCTGCCCAGCGTAAAAACCAAAGAGCCCCTTTATCCAGAAAAGCGTCAGCAGGATGCTGAGTCCGCTCGATACATATGAGGTGACTGTTTCTATCAGGTTATATGTCTTGGTTTTCTGGGCCCCACGCATGAAGCTCATGAGGGTCGCGGTCAATGTCCTCAGAAATATGATCGAGGAGGCGAAAAGAAAAAGGGACTTCAGGCTGGATTCAAAGGCGATCCCGGAGAGAAGCTGGGCGGCCAGTGCGGAGAGGAGGGTTATCACTGCGCCAGTCACACAGGCGGCCAGGAAAAATGTGGAATAATACTGATCCTGGGTATACATGCCCCTTGGGGCATGGCTCTCCTCGTAAAACCTTACGGCCGAGTTGCTTAATCCCAGCTTGGATATGGCCAGCACCGTTGATATGCTCACCGTAATAAGAGACAGATAACCATACTCCGCCACGGAGAAGACCCTGGTGAAAATCGGAAAGGTAAAGAGGTGCGAAAGCGTGATGAGCGTGGTCCCGGTGAGATAGTGCGAGGACTGGCTGAAAAACCTTTTTACCGGGGAGGAGCTGGACATTTCCTATAAAGCTCGGAAAAATGATGGTCCCGCAAAACTCGAAAATTCCAAATTGGCGTCATTCCGGCGCAGCCTGTCCCGGAGTGTTTGAATCCGGGAGCCGGAATCCAGTGTTTTCGAGTAGTTACAAACCGATGGATCCCGGCCTCCGCTGGGATGACGATTTTTTGCAAGTCCTTCAAAAATGGTCCCTTCGTCTGATAGTTAAATACCCCAAGATCGTCATTCCGGCGAAAGCCGGAATCCATGATTGATGGGCTGCTTGTGCTGTTCTGGACCCAGACCTTCGCCGGGGTATCGTCATTTTGCAAGAGGCTCTTCAGTTACGAAAAATCGCGTGCTTCAGGGTCTTGATGCTGAAAAGGGAGGTGAAGATGTTCCGGATCATGGCAAAGGCCGGCAGAGGGTCATCTTTGGAAACGATGTCAAGCACCATGTCCGGCCCCCACCATTTCAGGGCATCGGGTTCGATCTTCCCCTTTTTCAAGCTGGCCAGGAAGTAGAGGATTTCCCCCGGCAGAAGCCATTTTGCCCGGGTTCCGACATGGTAGTCATGCTGCGGGGCAAAGGCGATGTCGTTGGCCAGTTTGTATATCAGATCCGGGAAATTGATCCCGGCTGCTATGTGGAGGGCGATGGAACCCCACAACCTGGGATTGATTTCCATGAGCTTGGGGATGCCGTCACGGGCGTCCACGCGGAACTCCACCATGGCCGGACCGGTCCAGCGGAGTTTCTCCAGGATGGTTGTGCCAAAATCCGTGAGCCTTTTGTCGGATATGGTCTCCCTCAGGGTCGATGGACCTCCCGACAAGGGGAATTCATGCAGTCTTCTATGCTGGCAGCAGGCCATGAGCCTTGTCCGGGAATCGTACAGGGCGACAAACCCGACGGCATCCTGCAGGGGTATGAATTCCTGAAGGATCGGGCGGGGATATTTTTCATGGACACGGCTGAAGATCTCCGGGAAGTCCTGCGGTCTCCTGACGATGTTCAATCCCCTTGAGCCGGAACTCTGCCGCGGCTTGATGACAACCGGAAATCCGGTTTTATCCGTGGAGGCGACTGCCTCATCGAGCGTCTCCGGGTAGCATGTGACCGGCGCAGGGATCTGCAATGACTGCGCCAACTGAAACGTCAGCGCCTTGTCGAAGGCAAGATGGAACTGCTCTATCGGAGGGACAAGAATCGGCGCATGCTTTCTTATCTCTTCCTGATTCTCGACAATGACCCGAGTCGTGACATCGATGAAAGGAAGCACCAGATCGTATGCCCGGGCCTTTAGCTCCTCGAGCAGGGCATCCCAAAAAAGGGCGCTGTTTTCAGACGGGTCAGGGTAATGCCATGTGCGACCCGTATATCTGGAGCTGAAACAAAGGGCGTCTTTTCTGAATGAGCCGACGGTGGTTTCATGGCCTGCCTTTGCCAGACTGCGGACGCAGGAAAGGACATTTCGCTGCTGCCCGTCGAGGATCAGGATTTTCCCCATATGTATTCCATCCTCGGACTGGAGTGTAACAATAAAATCGAGGCCATTTTTTGTATGCGGCTTGTTGACACCCCATCGTGCAAGGGAAGCGTAAAGGCCTGTTCGTAGAATAGACGGTCATTTTCAAAATCAAGCGCTGCCATTGGCCAGGTAGGAGGATATTGCTTTTTGATCCCTTGCCAGGACAAACGTTCAATTTCACCTTCAGTGAACAATCCGGACGGCAACAGGAAGGGTTGTTTCACAGGCATACAATTATCCGGCAACTCAAGCCACTTGAAGGTATCTCCCAAGGCCTCCTTCCATTGCTGAAGCCTTTGTTTTCGCTTCCGGCGGATTGATTCCGCGCCTTGCAGGATCTGCAGGGCGCAGGATTTCCGCACCTTGTTCCATGGTCTGATCGTGATTGCCTCGAGATGTCCGGCATGTTCAGGGTCCAATGCAACCCTGTCATTTTCCCAAAGCAGGTTTCCTGTTGCATAATTTTCCGCATGCCGTGACGGTTCGGCACTGAGGAGGCTTTTCAGGTCCTGGCCGGCGAACAATTTCAAAAACCTGTACAGGCTGAAACCTGGTATTGAGGACCCAAGGCGGTAAACCGCCAATGACAGGAATTCCCGCCAGTTATCCCTGGGCTGGGTACGAGCCAATCGATCCGCCAGGGGGGCAAATGCCCGCTCTATCTCTTCGTCATTTATTGCCCAGGCCGCGCCTCCGCAGGGTATGGTTTTCCCTTCGGACATGTTGATGATCGCCGCATGCCCGAGACTTCCATAAGGCATGCCTGTATCGTCGGTTCCAAGAAAACTGTAGCCCGCATCTTCAACCAGCCAGCAGGCATGCCTTTCGCAGAGGGCACGCAGGGCCGTCATGTCGGATACCACTCCGGTATTGTTTACCGCGAGGATGCCCAGGGTATCGGCGGTGAACAAGCCGTCCATAACGGCTGGCTCAAGCCGGCAATGGGTATCAAGGGGTGCGTAAACCGGCCTGAGACCCGCAAGAAGAATGGCCTTGGTGAACTCGTTACAGCTATACCCAGGAAGGATTACCTCGTGCCTGTTCCTGGCCTGGGCCATGCAGCGCAAACCTTCCGCCAGCATATTCACCCAGGCGTCGCCGATCATGACTTTTCTGACGCCCAGAAATGCGGCGGCGTCTTCTTCCAGACTTCCGGCATCTCCCATCCCCTTGATAATCCTAAGCATGCCGAATGTGGTACGGGCCGGAGGGCAGGAAGTAAGAGGAAATGCATCTCTTTTTCCTTTCGCCTTTCTTACAAAGTCGTCCATGTTATTACAGGGAGTCACCTGGTCACCCTTTACAAGAAAGATCTCTTTTGCCATAGCGGCCAGAGGCGCGTCAAACCAGTGATCAGAGTAAAAACGGTCAAATCGATCAAGACCTTCCTGCCTCAAGGCCTGTTGCTTTGCTTCGCCATGCATATGGACCGAGAGATTTTCAAGCCCGCGAGGGCCAAAAGCCATTTCCGATCCAAGCACCTTCACTGTTGCGGGAAAGCAATGCCGGAGAACATCCACAGGTGACGCGGAGACAATCCACATCTCCCTGTTGGGACAGTTCCAGTCTATGGTGCGGTACAACCCTGAAAATTCGATACCGGCAGCAAAGCGTCCGGCGTAATCCTGCCATTGATCCGGCGTCCATCCCCCAAAATGCGCGCTAAACAACCTGTCCTTCAGATCCCCGTGATCAATCAGCCTCAGTTTGACCGCAATTGCCAGCAGATAATAATGCAGGGTTCTGATGAGTCGACTCATCGGCCCACAGCCGAAAACAAGAAAGGGCAGCGTCGTATCGCGGCGCGTTAAGGTCTTGTCAAAATCAAAGACCCAGATCTGCGGCTTCATACGGATGCGTCATAGTTCGAGAATCCTGTGGATTTCCTCTATGTACTTCTCTGCCAACTGACGCCTCGTGTAACCGGATTCGATAAACCGGCGGCCATTTTGACCAAACTGGCGTGCGAGGTCAGGGTTGTTTTTCAACTGGAGGATCCGGGACGCCAGTTCCTCGGCGTTTTCAGGCTCGAAGGCAAAACCCGCCTTGGCCTCCTCGATGATCTGCTTGGTCTCCCCCCGAAAACCGACCAGGATGGGGACGCCTGACCCCATTATTTCCCATATCTTCGCCCCGATGCACGTTTCGTAATAAGGATGATTCATCGCATGGGCGATGGAGACGTTTGACGCCTGATAAACCTGCGGGACCTCTTCCCTTGGGACCGGACCAAGGAGAAGTACGTTATCGGCCTTCAATCTTTCTTTTTCCTTACGGACTCCTTCAAGGCCGGCACCGCCCCCGACAAATACGATCATGATCGAGGGATCTTCCCTGAGAATGTGGGCAGCCCGGACCAGGGTTTCACAGTGCAGATAGTTGCCGACGTTTCCGACAAAAGTACAGACAAATTTGTCCTCAAGGCCGTGCCTGCGGCGGAACTCGTTAAGTACCGGGCCGGGACGGAAGAGATGTTCGTTGCAGCCGTTTCTGATGACGGCGATCTTTTCCTTGCCGACCCCGTACCTGGAATGAAAGAGGTCTCTGTAATTCTCGGCAACTCCGACCAGCATGTCACATGCGTCATACATCGCCTGCACATAGTTCTTCAGTGCGATGTAGGGATATTTCTTTGAGAAAAAGCCGCTGATGGACACAACCTCAGGCCAGGGATCGCGAATTTCAGCCACAAAGGGGATCCGGTGCATTCGGGCGATGAGCCATCCCTGTATCAGGATGAACGGCTGGGGACTGCTCGCGATGACAAGGTCGAAACGTCTCCGGGCAAAAAGGCCGTACAACGAGTTTGAGATCAGGGATGAGAACGAGTTCAGCATCCTGTCCGCAAGGCTGCCGGGACGCGAAAACCAGTTGTAGGTGCGGACGATTTCCAGGTTGTCCTGATATTCGCGCCTGAACAGCCTGTTACCGTAATCAAAACCAGGAAAACGTTTCCCCGTCGGGTAATTGGGAAAGCCCGTGAGGATGGTCACTTCATGCCCCATCTTTTGCCATTCCCCGGCAAGATCGCCTGTTCGGGCAGCCCCGGCGCCCATCTCGGGCGCAAACATCTGGGTAATCAGCAAGATGCGCATATCACGAACAAATTCCTGAATCCTTGGGCCGGCGGATGGAGTATTTGTGGCTCTTCGTCATTTCGTGTGG
>DIFG01000053.1:0-129 GCA_002419025.1 Deltaproteobacteria bacterium UBA5754
GAAACCGATCAAATTCCACACGAAAATGACGAAGAGCCCTTTTTATTTTATAAGTTCGCATCGGTGGATGAGGTCCTTGAATGGATTTCATTAAAATATCAATCGATCCCGCTGAAAAAACCCGATTCT
>DIFG01000053.1:179-5648 GCA_002419025.1 Deltaproteobacteria bacterium UBA5754
GGCTTTTTGAGCGGGATCAGATTTTGAGGTTTTTGCAGTGCTATCATCATCGAATTCCGTCTCGATGTCAAAAAAATGTCGAAACGTTTGACACGGCATGTCTACTCCTGTAATTTTCGCAATATAAATTTCGGCAAAAATACACAAAAGACCGAACAGGCTACGGACGGCTCTTTTTTATGCCGAGCGAATCGATTCTCGTTGTGGACGACACCCCGGAAATCCGGGAGAATATGGCGGAGATCCTTTCATCCGACGGTTTTTCCGTGGATGTGGCCCGTGACGGGGAGGAGGCCATCGAGATCCTTGCCCAGCGCCACTACGATGTGGTTCTCACGGATCTCTCCATGCCCCGCAGATCTGGATTGGATGTCCTGCGGGTGCTGAACGAGCAGGAAGAGGACACTGTCTGCGTCGTAGTCACGGGGTTCGGAACCATCCAGGCGGCCGTCGAGGCCATGAGGCTCGGGGCCTTTGATTTTCTCACCAAGCCCGTAAAGTCGGACGAACTCAGTGTCGTCATCGAAAAGGCCCTGGAGACCAGGTCCCTGAGGCGCGAGAACAAGACCCTCCGTCAGGAGCTAAGGAAGGCCCTTGGATTTGATCGGATCGTCGGGAAAAGTCCGGCCATTCAGGAGGTCTTTCATCTCGTAGAAAAGGTGGCCAGCGCCGACAGCACGGTCCTCATCACCGGTGAGAGCGGGACCGGCAAGGAACTCATCGCCCATGCCGTCCATGATCACGGGAAACGAAAGGATCGTCCGTTCGTGCCTGTCAATTGCGCGGCCATTCCGGCTGAGCTTCTTGAAAGCGAGCTCTTCGGCCATGAAAAAGGCGCTTTTACCCACGCCATCCGCACCAGGATCGGACGCTTCGAGCTTGCTGACAAGGGGACCATCTTCCTGGACGAGATCGGAGACATGCCCCCCGTCCTCCAGGTGAAGCTACTGAGGGTCCTTCAGGAAAGGGCGTTTGAGCGGGTCGGGGGCTCGAAGACCATCCATATTGACATCCGTGTCATCGCAGCGACCAACGTGGACCTGGAGGAGGCGGTGCGTCAAGGGAGGTTTCGGGAGGATCTCTTCTACCGGCTGAACGTCATACCTATCCGCGTCCCGCCCCTGCGGGAGCGGAAGGCCGACATCCCTCTTCTAATCGAGCATTTTCTCGCCAAGTTTTCCCGTGGGGGCAGGACGGTCACCGTGGATGATGCCGCTCGCCGGTCTCTTGTTGCCTATGACTGGCCGGGAAACGTCCGGGAACTCGAAAACATGATGGAGCGTCTCGTCATCCTCTCAAACGGATCAGTCGTCACAAGAGAGGACCTGCCCGAACGTATCCGCGGTGCCGGCGGTCGATCCTCTTCAGGCGGCGGGGTAATAGAGATTCCGTCCCTGCCGGAGGAGGGAATCCCCCTTCACGAAGTCGTGAACGAATTCGAGAAGGCCATCATCATACAGGCCCTCGACAGGACGAACTGGATCAAGAATCGGGCAGCCAAGCTTCTCCAGATGAATCGGACCACACTTATCGAAAAGATGAAAAAACAACAGATCATCAAGGCGCAGGAAACAGCGGCGTGAAAAATCGAATGACAAAAGGCAGAAATCCGATCGCACTGCAAGAACCTCAAAATCTGATCCCTCTCAAAAAGCCAGAGAGACAAGGTGTAAAATTTTCCAGAAATGATGTAGGCGAATCGTCATCCGCCCCTACAGCGTATGCCGCATGGACTGGAAAATTGAAGCAACGCCGCAGATTGGGTTTTTCCAGCGGGATCAGAAAGACTACCTTGAGAATCCTCTACAAAGCGGTCCTTTTGGTGGCTGTCGTTTTCGTGTCGATCCCATTCCACGTCGGGGCAGCGGTCCAGTCCAGAAAGGTCGTGATCCTTCCATTCAATTCAGCCGGGGCCGGTGAGTATTCCTATCTGGGGCCTGCACTCGAGGAAATCCTGGCAAGCAGCATCTCCCGCTCCGAGGGGATCTCTCTCGTATCCCTCACAAACAACACGAAGTCATACGCCGGCCCGCTGGATCTGATCGAACGTGTCAACGCTGACTATGGTATTGCCGGAAGCATCGCCCGCATGGGCGAAGGGGCCGAAGTAACCCTCTTTGTGATCGGCAAGGAATCTCCTGTGCCAGTCACCTCCATGACTGCTCCGAACGACAATATGGACGGTCTGATCCCTTTTGTGGAAAGTTTTGCAGCAAGGGCTGCGGATGTCATCAAGAAGTCGGCGAAACAGGAACCGCTGGTGGCAGAAAGCGAGCGTCCCACCCTTCTTGCCCCGGTTCCCGGAGACGAAGGCCCTGATGTCGCCCGCATGCATCCCGATCGAATGTTTCGCTCAGGAAGGGCGGCTCCGAGCGGAGGTGACGTCCTTACAGGTCCCGGCGGCGAGGAAGCGGGATGGACCGTCCAGGAAACCTGGCCCGAAGGGGCCCCCCGCCCGACCATCGGAGACGGTGGCCGCGCTGCTGGAGCATCGACAGGGCCTGAAGCAGGGCCGGGGGCATTCGGGGGATCGGTCCCCGATTTTCCTGAGCCCGAAGTGCGTCCAGTGCTGATCTCGTCGACCCCTCCCCGTCAGGAGTCTCCAGGACTCCTTGCCAGGCTCCTTCCCGTCGGAGGGGAAAAAGGATCCCCCATGCCCGGTTCCGGTTCCTATGGCGGCCTCCCTTATCCGTCACCTGAGGATCTCGAAGCTGCCTCCATGGGAGGGGTAGCTACGGTCCCTGAACCATCGGCAGCGGTCTTTCCCAGTAAAGATAGTGAAGCGACACGACAAGGTGCCGCACCTTCCGCGCCTTCAGTCCTTTCCATTCCCGAACCTTCCCCTCCCCCTTCCCCTGAAGGGCCCACGTCCGTCCTGCCCCCTCCCCCCCGGCCGCAGTCGGAAAGGCAAGGATGGCTATCCCGTCTCTTTTCGCCTGGAAAAGGAGATAAAACGACCAAGGCCCCTCCTGTAGAACAGGCGACACCTCCTCTCCCTGAGCCTCCCAAAGCGCCTTCAGGAGGAGGTGCGGGCGGTCCAATCTGGCAATGGTATTGATTTTTAAGGAGTTTTTGTCTTTTCGCCCAGTTTTATCGCGGCCTTTTTGAGGGAGCCATCCCGGAAATAGGTCACCGTAACCGTATCCCCCGGGGATTTCGTTCGCAGAATGGCGATGACGTCCAGGTCAGAGCCGATGGGTTGATCGTCTATCCCCACGATAACATCTCCGCCTACGGCAATGGTACGGTTTCCGAGCGTGAGGTCCCTGGTTGCCCCGGCAAGTCCCGCACGCATGGCCGGGCCTTCAGGGTGGACCTTTGTGATCATCGCCCCTTCCTGGACGGGCAGATTGAGGATGGATGAAAGCCTCGGGGTGATGGTCAGGAAGCTTGCCCCGAACCACGGCCTTTGCACTCGGCCTGTGGAGATGATCTGGGTGGAGACATCACGGGCGGCGTCCGATGAAATGGCAAAGGATCTCACGTCCCTTTCCGGGCCAGGGGAAAAGAGTCGGGTGGTGATGCCTATGACCCTGCCGTAGGTATCGAAGAGCGGGCCACCTGAATCCCCGGGCTCCATGGCGAGATCATTTTCTATGACGCCGTCCACGACCTGACCGCCTGGGGTGGCGATGCTTCTCGGCCTGGCGTGAATATGCCCGATGGAGACGGCATACCCGAGGCCGCGGGGATTGGAAAGCGCAAACACAGTGCTTCCGGGTTCGATGGGTTCGGGAGGGGAAAAGGAGAGCGGGGCAATTTTTTCAAGAACCCCGGAGGGCGCGAGAATCTCAAGGACAGCAAGATCCGTTTCGGGATCGGTACCGACGAGACGCGCTGGCCACGTGGCCCCGTCGGAGAGGATAACCTCGATGCTTCGGACGTTTGACAGGACATGGGCATTGGTGATGACGTGGCCCAGTGTGTCGATGATAAATCCCGATCCCATCCCCTTCGTCGAGAGGGGGGCGGTGATGTACTCGTAGCTCTGGGGCGAGCTGTTGACGTGGACGAGCCCAGAGGCGAGCTTTTTGGCCAGGGCCGGGATGTCCGTTTCCTTGACCGTTCCCGCCGTGGCCGCGTTGATGAAAAACAGACAGTGTGTCAGGAGCGCGAGTCCGAAGATGATGAAATGCATCGAAAAGGAGGAGGAGTTCATGTTTTTCATGTGTTGGAAACCTTGAAAAATGAGGATTTTCGTTCGAGGGCAAGGCGCGAGGAGGTCAAAAAGCGGAGCATACTCCCTGTATGTGAGCATTTTTGACCGACGAGCAACACAGCCATCGGGCGAAAGGACCATTTTTCAAGGTTCCCATGTGTTGAAGACGAGGATGCCTGCGACCAAACCTGCCAGCATGAGACGGTACCATACGAACGGATAAAATGTATGTCTGACCAGGTAGCGCATGAGAAAAGAGATGACGAAATATCCTGAGACCGCGGCAGAGCCGAAACCCCAGATAAATGAGGTTTCAAATCCGGTAAAATCTCCTTTCCAGAGGCCCAATGCCTCGTAAAGCCCGGCGGCCGCTATGACAGGCGAGGAAAGGAGAAAAGAAAAACGGGCCGCGACCGTCCTTTCAAAACCGAGTATGAGGGCCGTGCTCATGGTGATGCCGCTTCGTGAGACCCCTGGGATGATGGCCACGGCCTGCGCAGTACCTATGAGAAGGGCCTCACGCCACCCGATGGTCGTCAGCTCCCGCGCATGACTTGCGAGCCGTTCTCCTGCCACGAGCAATAAGGCAACGGCAGAGAGGGTGCAGACGACGACCCACGGAGAGCGGAGGACCTGGGAGATGACGTCTTCAAGTAAGAGTCCAAGGATGCCGGCGGGGATCGTGCCGAGGATGAGGAGAAGGAGGAGTTTCCTGTCAAAAAGGCGGTTTGAGCCAGGGAGAAGGGACCGTGCCATTTCGAACCAGTCACGCCAGAAAAAGGTGAGGACCGAAAGGAGTGTTCCCAGGTGGAGCGTCACGTCGAAGGCGAGAGGGGTCTCGGATAGGCCGAGAAAATGCTCGGCGAGGACCAAATGACCGGAACTCGAGATGGGGAGAAACTCCGTGGCCCCCTGAATGACTCCAAGCAGTACGGCTTCTACAGCGTTCATGAGGGTGCCATCCAGGCGATCGTGGACTTCCTCCCCGGCTCGACATGATACGGGAAAGATGGATGATGGAAGAAAAGATTCGGAGTAATCGGCTGCAAAACGCCTGGACTATATCTCAGCATTTTTTTATCCTCAAGACACGAGCCTTTTGCAAAATGACCAATATCCCGAGATCGTCATTCCGGCCGAGGCCGAACTCTGTGAATTGATCCCATACAATTGATCCCATACTATGTATTTCGCATGCCGATCGGAATAAATTTGGCTCTTCGTCATTTCATGTGGAATTTGATCAGTTTCCAGTGCGCAGTTGCATACCGCCTCGTCATTCCGGCTGAGGCCGGAATCCAGTATAGAAC
>DIFG01000092.1:0-6962 GCA_002419025.1 Deltaproteobacteria bacterium UBA5754
ACACAAAACGTCGAGGAGCCATAAACATGAATCCGTGAGCAGGCACAGGAGTTTTCAGCGGATACAGTTTCGCGGATGTAGGATGGGGACAGGACATGGAACCGAATACGAAAGGACTAGACAGGTTTAGGGAAGACATCGGAAAGGAAATACTCCGGGTAAATCGCTATCGAACCTGTACATCCGTCATCCTCATGGAAATCGAGCAATCGGCTCAAGACGGCTTGAAGGCCGAAGGCATGCTTCATTTCCTGAAGGGTCTCCTTCGTGCAAGCGATTGCGTATTTCCTTTGGAAAGAGGCAGATACGGCGCAATACTTCCCTTCACTCACGAAGCCGGTGGAGATATCACAATTCGGAGGGTCAAGGAAGAATGCATGAAATGGAAGGATCCGAACGGGGCATCTCCTTCGGGCATGGCAGCATCCGTCGTTTGTCTCCAGCCGTATGAATACATGGATGCCTCTGAGGTTCTCGCAACGCTCGAGCGTGAACTCGCCATCGAGAAGGAAGGGGAGCAGGAACCTTTTTCTCCACATATTACTTTCTCGAGCGGCAAACCCCATGCCGTCGTCATTCTTTTCTCCAGGGGGACGGACAGTGAGGAAAGAAAAAGGATCAGATCGATTCTCCGCGCCCATGGCATGGAACCCTCGGAGGCATTTGCTGTGGAAGAACTCCTTCCCCTTGCCATACAATCAGAGGAGGCGATCATTTTCTGCACGTCTGACATCCCTTCGAAAACCATCAGGATGCTTTTGGAAAAAATAGGTAGCAATGAGTATTTAGAAAAAATATTTTTTGTCATTCCTCTGAAATCGTCACAGGATATCGACGAAAAATTTCTGGGAAATGACATTTTCTTCTCTGATCTCAAAACCCCTGAGGAAATTTTTATATGCCACGCCTTGGGAGCCTGCACGATAGCCCTTAAAAATGCGATTCATCACAAAAGAAGGCTTGAAGAGACGCTCGCATCCATCAGCCAGGCCTCGCATCAACTAAATCAGCCCCTTCAGGTACTTCTTGGAAAGCTCGACGTCTTCCTCCTGGCCCAATCGGAAAATGAAAATGGGGTGGTTGAGTCCATATTCTCCACCATGAAAAAACAGGTCTTCCGGGCATCTGACATCAACCAAAAGATCGCACGGCTCGCCAAATATCCCGGCCCGTAACCTCCTTTTTTGAGCCAAATAATTTTACATAATATATCTTATGCGACATTATTTATAGATCATAAAAAAACGGCCGTTAAGGCCGTTTCCTGTTTTCTCCCCCTTTTTCCTGAGCTCAGCCGAGGTTTTTGAGAAGGTCCTGCATCATTCCCACGGCTATTTTTCCCGGATCCGCTTCGTATCGTCCTTCCTGGATCCTTGCCCTGATTTCCTCGATCCTCTGGGCACGCTCAGGTTCTGTGACAACCGGCGTTTCGTGGATCCTCTGGAGGGTTCGGGAACTGTTCGACAGCTCCACCCGATCCTCCTGAGACCGTGAAATGGAACCCTGAGATTCCGATCGGGATTCCTGAGGGTCCGAAGTCCTGGTGAATTCAGAGACGGTTTTCTGTGAAGTGATCTTTGTAAGATAGGAATCCATAAGAGATCGCTGTGTTGAATCGAGAGTTTTCATGATCTTTGCACCTTCCTTCCAGACCGAGGGATTTAGGATCTCTTCCCGATCCTTTGCTGGAGGACACGGGTAAAATCCATTTTCTCTGGAGAAAATTCCCTGACCTCTACCTTCGTATCGTCACTGATAACGCAAAACTTAAATTTTTGTACACCACCCTTAATTTTTTTGCATATATCTTCCCCTAAGGTTGTGGATTCCTTCGCCTCCCCAAGGGAGCTGAGGGCGGAAAGCGACACGACATCCTTTTTTTGTTTGAGGATAGGGGTCTCATCATCCGGCATCTGATCAGTTGAGAGGCGCTTTCCGAACGTTCTGATGATATTTTGGACCTGATAGGAAGATATTTTCATGTTAGGCCTCATAAAATCCATTTGGCTACATTGAAAAATTATCCTTATCTTCACTATCGTCCTAATATCACAAAAACTTGAATTTAAGCACCAAATCCCGAATTTTAGGGGCTTCCGTGCGATTATCAAACACATTCATTGAGTTAAGGAAACAAAAAGGCGTAACAGGATACGTGCGAACACGTCCCATTACGCCTGTCAAGAAAGAAAAATCCGTTTTAAGAGACGGATTCGACCAATTTTGTTCCGGGTTTGAATTTAGGGGTCTTTTTGGCGGCTATTTCAATGGGTTTTCCAGTACGGGGATTGCGTCCGGTTCTCGCCTTCCTTTCGCTGACATAAAACGTTCCAAAACCCACGAGTGTCACCTTGTCTCCCGACTTCAGGGCCTCTGCAACGCTTTCCATAAATGCGTTTAATGCAGAATCCGCTGCGTTTTTTGTGATACCGGCCGCTTGCGCCATTTTGTTCACAAGATCCCCTTTGTTCATTTTCTCCCCCTCTGTGGCGATGATTTATGTTGAGAATAGCTAAGACTTGTATAAACACAAGTTCTGTTATATGGCGCAACAGCCTGAAATGCATAAAACCCAGAGGTTGCAAATGGTTCCAACGGCAAAAAACAAAGTCCCTTCAAAAAACAGACTCGATTTATCGCCCCTCCACCTATACCGACGGAAGAAGCGTCTGCGGAACTCCGAGATAAAATCTCGCATCCTGAATCCATGCCTTGAGGATTTCTGCGATCTCACGCGCCCTTATATAACTGGATAGAGGGGCTGTCGGGACATTTCTTCCTTCGACGGTGATAACTCCGCTTCTGAGCTGTGCATAATTTACCCATGCTAATGGCCGGATCTTGCCGGCCGGATAGTCCTCGCCGTAATCCACGACCTGAGTCATGATGTCTGCATCGGAGATGGCCGTATAGGCCGCCATTTCTTCGTTCAGAATCGGAATGGGCACACCGATACCTACGGCGATTGAACATCCGTAACCGAGAAAACTCACTCCGACAAGCCAGCGCGGGCTCATTGCCTTCATGTCGCCAAGCACCATCAATGTCCCCGCAGGGGACACGGGCAGACCCTTTTCCGTCCGTTTTACATGGGGGTTGTGTTGTGTTCCCGGCGAGACTATATAACCAATGCCTCCTCCCAGGAATATTCGAGTCCCGAGACCGATGGTCCGGTAATAGGGATCGTTGAAGAGGGGACTGAGTTGTCCGGCGGTGCAGTAATGTGCGCTTCCAAGCCGGGGGCGGATGGCCCCCATGTAGGTATAGATGATCTTGTCAGTTAGGTTTACGGCGCAGTTGTAATTTTGATAGGCGTTTCTCG
This sequence comes from Deltaproteobacteria bacterium UBA5754, assembly GCA_002419025.1. GTDB lineage: Bacteria > Desulfobacterota > Dissulfuribacteria > Dissulfuribacterales > UBA5754 > UBA5754. Next base: position 3,323 of record DIFG01000092.1, read on the forward strand.
GATTGCACAACTGAACAAAGGGAAGATCCGCCATGGTGACCTTTTTTTCCAGGCGCTGACGAGGATAGCAGGCGGTTCCGTATGCCTCCGCCCGCAAGTGCACCGATTTACCCGCCACGAGATCATGAATGACATGCCCCCCACCATAGAGAAACTCTCCGGGATAGACCTTGTTCAGTGGGTCACCCTCCAGCGGCTCCGCCGCTCCGATATAACAATCCACCGCAGCGAGACCCGCATAGGCGGGAACCCCATTGATCCACACTTTAGAGGCCTTGATCCCCGGCACGCTATGACCGAAATTGATGAAGGCACCGGAGGAACACATGGGGGAAAAGGTCCCTGTGGTCACTACATCGACGGTCCGGGCGGCTTCCACTTCTCCCTTTGCTCGAACGATTCCGCACATTTCCTCTGCAGTGACCACGACGGCCTTGCCGGATCGGATCTTTTCATTGATTTCTTCAAAGGTCTTCGAGACCTGATAATGTCCCATGTCAATCCAGCACCGAGATCACCCGATGCCCCTGTGCCTCGAGGGCCTTTATGACGGGTTCGATGTCTCCGCCCTTGGCAAGACGTATGGAATGGACCTTTTTTTTGGGATGCTGGGTTTCCGTGACCACGCTGATGATCTCCTGCCCCATCTCGCGCATGAGACGGATGACTTCGTCAAGGGCGCCGTCCTTATCGGAGAGGATGAGATCGATGCGTGAACTTTTTCGCAAGAGCCCCAGGATCTCTATGAAAGATCTCACGATATCCGTCGTGGTGAATATTCCGACGAGACGTCTCTTTTCCAGGACCGGAACCCCGCCGATCTTGTATTGATGGATGAGACGGGCTGCCGAATCCAGACTTGCATTCGCATCGATGGTGATGGGATTGACGATCATGACGTCCTCAACCATGAGTTCCCGTGTAACGGACGGAAGAAGATACTGCCTTATATTGCTTTCCGTCAAGAAACCCACGAGTTCATCTCCATCCAGAACGGGAAGATGTCGTATGGAGTGACTATGCATAAGATCAATGGCCTCTTGCAATGGGGCCTTCGGGTGGATGGTGACCGGATGTTTGACCATCCAGCTTTTGACTTTCACGATGACCTCCCGCCCCTGTCAGGGATTAGTCGATCTTATGCCATCACACAGGGAGCTGCAAGATGACCCTGCAGCAGACAGGGTAAATAGCCCCCGTCCATAGGGCGGATTTGCCGTCAGCGCCCGTCCATGGGCGTCTTACTCCACAAATGCCTCGGCCGGTATAGGCTTATGGAAACCTCAAAATCTGTAAAATCGAAAGGTTGGTGCATATCTCACGGATTCAGATCCTACAAATGTTCGAGATTGGCCTTTAGCAAGTCGAGCTTCTGCTGAAACTGCTCAGCTATTTCCGAGGAGAGTTTTGCCCACTCCTGCTGGAACTGCGGGAGGGATTCGGCCGAAAGCCTTTCCATGCCGCGCATGCCGTATTGCTGGGCCATGGCCTCTTGCAGGCCCCCGAGCTTGCCTTCCATCTGGACCTTCAGGTGTTCATAGTAGTGTTTTTTGGTCTGGAGATAGGCATCGATGAGCTGATCAATCTGCGAAAGGATGCCTCGGGCACTGCTTCCCTTGAGTTCACCGATTCCGGCCAGGGCGCGGGAAATCTGCGTTCGTTGTTCGTCTCTGGGGAGGATGATATTTCTCATGAGGACCTGAAAAACCCCGGCCAAGACATCCTGGAAGCCCTGGGGATCCACGCCTTCGAGCAGGGACCTCATCGTGGCATCCTGGGACTGAAGAAACGTGACAGCCAGACGTCTACCTCGTTCCACCCGCGTATCTCGCGCCATTTCTTCCTTGTCGACCGAGCCCAGCCTCGCGGCCTTTTCCAAAGCGATATCCAGAGAACTTCGTATTTCAGCCATGGCGATACCCCGTCTTTTGTGGTAGTGAGCAAGGCGTCATATTACGTAGTCAGCCGAAAAATGTAAATCTACCCAACCGTTCACGTTCAAAAGACCGAGGACACACCTCCATGAAAACGCCCCCCCCATGGCTCGAGTGGATGAAAAAACCATCCTCCTATCCACATGACGCAGCCGCCGTTACCTGCATCCAGACGCACATCTCCTGGGTCTTCATCGCAGGTGATTTTGTCTATAAAGTGAAAAAACCCGTAGATTTCGGCTTTCTCGATTTCACAACTCCGGAAAAAAGACGCCATTTCTGCAAGGAAGAGGTGCGCCTTAACCGCCGCCTCTGTCCGGAGATCTATATAGATGTCATGCCCATTACCGAGGAGGCCGGCATGTACAGGCTGAACGGCCCTGGAACTCCGGTGGAATGGGTGGTCTGGATGAAGCGCATGCCTGAAGACGGAATGATGGGACGGATGATCGAGGAAGACAGGCTGGATGCAAAGGATCTGAGCCTTGTGGCCTCCCGTCTCGTGCCTTTTTACGAGAAAGAGGCCGCTACAGGGGAGCAGATCGCAGAGTTCGGAAAACTTGATGTCATTTCTCACAATACAGAAGAAAATTTCGATCAAACCGAATCTTTTATAGATAAGGCGATATCACGCCCGACCTTTGATGCGATCCGTTCCTACACGCGTGGTTTCATCCGAGACAAGGAGGCCCTTTTCCATGCACGCGTTCAGGGAGGATGGATCAAGGAAGGACACGGGGATCTTTACTCCGCAAACATCTGTTTCGACCGACCACGAGAGACGGTCTACATCTTCGACTGCATCGAATTCAACGAACGGTTTCGATGTGGGGACGTGGCGGCGGATGTGGCCTTTCTCGCCATGGATCTGGATTTTCTCGGCCTCCCAGTCATTTCGAATCGGTTCATAGATGAATTCGCCCGCCGGACAGGTGACGACAGGCTTCACGAGCTCATTCCGTTCTACAAGTGTTACCGGGCATATGTGCGCGGAAAGATAAACTGCTTTACGAGCATGGCTGACGGACTTGATCCTGATGAGCGGGATCGTTTTCAACAGGCGGCCAGGGAATACTTCGCCCTTGCTTATCGCTACACGGGAGTGATCCCGGTCATGCCCGAGCTTTACGTCTTCTATGGGCTTCCGGGTACGGGCAAAAGCACGGTTTCCTCGGCCTGGGCTGAGCGAAGGGGTCTAGCTTATTACAACTCGGACCGGGTGAGAAAGGAGATCGTGGCCGGCATCCCTGCTGTGGAACGGCGCCATGAGGCATTCGGGGCCGGCATCTATTCGGGCGAGATGAGCCGAAGGACTTACGCGGCCCTCGCACGGTTTGCGGGTCGGCATCTCATGCGGGGGGAATCCGTGGTTCTTGATGCCACATATCGGGACGGTCGGGAGCGTGCGGCCCTCCTGGAGCTCGCTGCCTGTTCCGGCGCCAGGATCCGTTTCATCCTCTGTGAATGCCCCGAGGACATAGTCCGGCAACGCCTGAATAGGCGCGCTGCGGACCGGGCTTCCGTTTCCGATGGACGGTGGGAGATCTATCTGATGCAAAAGAAAACGTTCGATCCCCATGAGGCCCTGCCGTCCGATCAGCCCCTGATCATAGACACCTCTCGACCTCTTGAGGCTATCCTTGCACTCCTCTCCTCTTTGCAACCATGAGGATATTTGGCTCTTCGTCATTTCGTGTGGAATTTGA
>DIFG01000092.1:7090-37551 GCA_002419025.1 Deltaproteobacteria bacterium UBA5754
CCACACAAAACGTCGAGGAGCCGGATATTTTACGGCATGCTCGCCTCACAGGATCTCCATGTAGGATCCGGATCGCCCCGTATCTCGACAAGGAAAAGGTCGTCTAGCTGCCCTGATCCCCCGCCTAATCCCTGGGCACGGCGAGCATCCGTTCCACTGCCTGAAAGGCTCGGACACGCACATCTTCGGGGACGGTGATCACGGGTCCTTCATCCTCTATGGCGCGTAAAAGCTCAAAAAGACCGGTCTTTTTCATATCCGCGCAGACCATGAGTGGAGATGCCGGGTAAAAGGCCTTTTCCGGGTTATGTTTTGCCAGGGCGTGGAGAAGGCCGTTTTCCGTAGCGACGATGAATTCCCTCGCGTCCGATGCCGCAGCGTAATCGAGCATGCCGCTCGTGCTCCGTACCACATCGGCCATTTCAAGGACATTGAGTCGGCACTCTGGATGGGCCATGAGCACGGCCCTCGGGTGCGCGGTCCTGGCCTCGTTTACCGCGGCAACGGTCAAGGCGTCATGGATGGGACAGAATCCCGGCCAGGCATGGATCTTTTGATCCGTATGCCGCTGGACCCAGTTGGCGAGATTCCGGTCCGGGGTCATGATGACCTCACTCGCATCCAGGGAACGGACGACCTGTATGGCGTTTGCCGAGGTGCAACAGATGTCGCTCTCCGCCTTGACGTCGGCGCCCGAATTCACGTAGGTGACGACCGGCACCCCCGGATACCCCGCCTTTTTTCGAAGGAGATCTTCCGCCGTGATCATCTCGGCCATGGCGCAGCCTGCCGTCGCAACAGGAAGGACAACCTTTTTTGAGGGGCACAGGATCGCGGCGGTCTCGGCCATGAAATGGACGCCGCAAAAGACGATCATGTCTGCGTCCGTGCGCGAGGCCTTGATGCTCAGCTCAAGGGAGTCTCCGGTGAGATCGGCTATATCCTGGATCTCAGGACGCTGGTAGTTGTGGGCCAGGATAACAGCGTTTTTCTGCCTGGCGAGTGACCGGATCCTTTTTGCAAGTTCTTCCATGTCTCTTTCCATTAACGGGAATAAAAAATCTCTACCCCTTGTGGAGGCGTGAAGGAAAACATGGAATCCTCAACCTTTCCATTCAGTGCGATATCCGTAAAACGAAGGAGGGTCTTTCCTCCCATGTGGTCTTCCAGAGACATCTCCCGGACGAGATGATTCTCTGGGTCAATGGCGATGAAGATCGTCTTGACCTGGGGATTGTCTTGTCTTGGAACGAGTTTGATGGTCCACTTTTCAGATTGGTCGCCTTCCGGGGCCTCGATTCGAAAAGATCTCTCCAGATCACCTTTGCCCAAGAAAAAGGCCCTGCTCACCTCGGAGTTGAGGAACTGATCCCTTGGGATGACAAGGACCTGATTCGCCTCCTTTTCATAAACGAAGACATCCTGTCCCGAGGTCACGATGAGCTGGGGATCCGGGGTCTCATATTCCCACCGCATCCGGTCAGGTCTCGCAAAAAAGACCTTTCCCCCTGCGGAAATCCCTTCGGTAGCCCCGGCAGGGATGGTCTCTTGAGAGAATCGGGCCTGGATGACATCCGTCTTTTCGTATCTGGCTTGCAGGAGAGCGGCCGTTTCCTCCGGACCGTTCCGGGGACCGGCCTCCACGGAAAAACTTATCAAAAGTGATCCAATAAACATCATAACAAACGATTTAAACCGACTTTTTTTTGTGACCATAAATACTATTTCCCTCAAAAGGCCATTGGGAAAATCGACCCGGAAGCACGGATATCGATAGAGCTAAGCTGAGCGGGCTTGCCCGCGTCAGCTTCAGTAATTGGTTCGGCAGTAATTTCACAGATCAACAGGCTTAAAGTCCAGTATGTTTAGCGATACGTTCTAACATGCGAGGACCGATCTCTTCTCGGTCATGAAATGAGGTATTTATTCCTTGCGGCATCAACTATACAACGCCCATCCGACCCTGGGGAGTGTTCAGCCGGAAGGACTGCCTGCCGGAGCCATGTAGCCTTGTGGTCGGGTTAGCGCAGCGTAACCCGACAAAAGCACTGCGTCCGCATGTCCGACGTGTCTGCCGGATGCGTACCTTTTCAGGTTCTCCGTTGTAGCGGATACGGAGCTGTGGTAATAAATTTTCTTCATGATTGCCTATGACCTCCACTGTGCCCGGAATCACGTCTTCGAGGCGTGGTTCCCTGACAGAGACTCCTTTTTAAGCCAGAAAAACGCACACCTCATCAGCTGTCCCTTTTGCGGAAGCACGGAGATCGACAAGGCCGTATCACCCGTCGCCATGCGCACCGGAGGGGCCAGCCATGACGGCATTCACCTTGAGGACGCGGCTCAAGAACTTCTCTCCCGTGTCTCCGAGTACATCCTGCGTAATACGGTCGACGTGGGAACTGCCTTTGCCCAGGAGGCCATTAAGATGCATTACGGCATTACCGAGGCCCGGAACATCCGGGGAGTCGCAACAGAGCAGGAAGAGAAGATCCTGGAAAAGGAGGGAATCACCTTCCTTAAGATCCCGGTAGCCAAAAAAACAGATCCCTCCTCATGTTAGGTCGCATTCTTGAGGGAACCTTGGAAGTCGTGATGACCAAAGGATAAGACCAAAGGATAAGATGGTACTAAAAACCGTGAACAAAGCAGATCGGGCTTTTTGGGTCTGCATCAGACAGGGATAAAATCATGCTCGAAGCATTCAAATCCGCCGGCCTTGCGGACATCCACGAAAAGGTGCTCGCTGGCACGAGACTGGGCATAGAGGACGGAGAGCGGCTTTTTGCCTCCCGCAACCTTCCGCTCATCGGCTATCTTGCAAACATCGTCCGTGAACGCATAAACGGAAATGACGCCTTCTACATCTATAACCAGCATATTAACTACTCAAACGTCTGCATCAATCTTTGTAAATTCTGTGCATTCGGAAAGGAAAAAGGCCACGAGAAGGCCTACGAGATGGGGATCGACGAGATTGTTCAAAAGATCCGTGAACGCGCCGACGAGCCCATCCGCGAGGTGCATATCGTGGGGGGGCTCCACCCGGATCTCCCATATTCGTATTATCTCGACATGCTCCGGGCCGTGAAGGCCGCTCGCCCTGAGATTCACATCCAGGCATTCACCTGTGTGGAGATCAAACATCTTGCCGACCTCGCCGGCAAGACCGTAGAAGAGACCCTGGGAGATCTGGTCCAGGCCGGTCTCGGTTCCATCCCGGGTGGGGGCGCGGAGGTCTTCAGCCCTCGGATCCGGGAGATGCTCTGCCCGAGGAAACTTCCGGGAAACAAGTGGATCGAAGTGGCAAAGACCGCGCACCGCATGGGGATCAGGAGCAATGCGACCCTGTTATACGGGCATATCGAGACCGTCCGGGAGCGACTCGAACACCTGGCTGCCCTTCGTGAGGCCCAAGACGAAACCAAGGGATTCCTCTGTTTCATCCCCCTCGCCTTTCACCCCAAAAACACCGGGCTCGAGGCCCTTTCTCCCACCGGCGGCGTGGACGACCTCAAGATGATCGCCGTATCTCGACTCATGCTCGACAACATCCCGCACATCAAGGCCTACTGGATCATGCTCGGGCAGAAGGTCGCCCAGATCGCCCTCGCCTTCGGGGCCGACGATCTGGACGGCACTGTCCTCGAGGAGAAGATCACCCACATGGCGGGAGGCGAGACATCGGGCGCCATGACGCGGGCAGAAATCGAACGCCTCATTCGGGCGGCCGGCCGCGAACCGGTGGAGCGTGACACCCTCTACCAGCGCGTATGACCTCGATCGAGCGGATAGCTGAAAAGGTCCGCGACGGAGGGCGCGTCACCAGCGAGGAGGCCCTCTCCCTCTCCAGTCGGGCATCCATCCACTTGCTCGGAGATCTCGCTGACAGGCTCCGCGCCCGGCTCCATCCGGAGGGCGTGGTCTCCTATATCGTAGACCGGAACATCAACTACACAAATATCTGCATCTCAGGTTGCCGATTCTGCGCCTTTTTTGCAGCCCCTGGGGATTCGAGGGGCTATGTCCTCTCACGCGAAGAACTAGCCAGAAAGATCGACGAAACCCTTGCCCTCGGTGGAAACCAGATCCTTCTTCAGGGTGGACTCCATCCGGACCTACCCCTCCCATTCTATGAAGACATGCTCTCTTTCATGAAAGAGAAGGGCGTGCACTGCCACGCCTTTTCCCCGCCTGAGATCGTGCATTTTGCGCGTCTATCCGGACTTTCCATTCGAGAGGTACTGAAACGTCTCATCGCCGCCGGCCTTGATTCCATTCCTGGCGGTGGGGCCGAGATCCTCGTCGACCGGGTGCGGGAGGCCATTGCCCCGAGAAAGGCCACAACCGCTGAGTGGCTCTCCGTCATGGAGACGGCCCACGAACTCGGCCTCAGGACCACAGCCACCATGATGTTCGGCCACGTGGAGACCCAGGAGGAGAGGATCGAGCACATGATGGCCATTCGGGACCTCCAGGACCGGACAAACGGGTTTACCGCCTTCATCCCCTGGCCATTCCAGCCCAGGAACACCTATATCCCTGTCCACCCCGCGACCGCTCAAGAGTACCTGAAGGTCCTTTCTCTGTCCCGAATCGTCATTGACAACGTCCCAAACATCCAGGCATCATGGGTGACACAGGGGCCGAAGATCGCCCAGATAGCCCTTTTTTTCGGGGCAAACGACTTCGGCAGCACAATGATCGAGGAAAACGTCGTCGCGGCCACAGGGGTCTCGCACCGCCTCTCGGAAGAAGAGATCAGGAGGACCATCGAGACAGCCGGCTTCCGGCCTTCCCGGAGGACCATGGATTACCGCCTCCTGAACGGAAATACGTGAAGGACGTCCCCTGCCATCCCCTTTGCATCCACCGGGCGGAGTGGATCGTTCCCGGTGACGGGATCGTCATATCCGATGGGGCGGTGGTCACGTTCGGTGGGAAGATCGTGGCAGCGGGTGCGGCAAAGGCGATTCGGCTCTCCTATCACGGGAAGACCATCGACCATGGCGCATCCGTCCTTATTCCGCCCCTCGTAAATGCCCATTGCCACCTGGAGCTCTCCCCCCTCAAATGGCGACTTTCTCCCAGCAGCTCCTTTTCCTCCTGGGTGAACTCCCTTGTGGAGGCCCGCTCCCGAATCTCTCCCGACGAATGGCTCCCGGCCGTCATGAGCGCGGCCAAAGGGCTTTTCGAGGAGGGAGTTCTGGGTATAGGGGATGTGGGAAACCTCGGAATAGCATCTCGTGCCATGGAGAAGAAGGACTTCCCGCCTTTTTCCGGTATTTTTTATCGAGAGATCATCAAGCCTCGGGGAGAGCCCGAAGACATCAAACCCTTTGAAACAGGTCGTTTTCCAAAAGGAAAAAACGGAGCAGGGGCGGCGATCTCCTTCGGCCTTTCCTCCCATGCGGTCTACTCCGCCTCTTCCCAGGTCATCATCCGCACCAAGGCATGGGACCGGGAGCGCCGCATACCTTTTCAGATCCACACTGCGGAATCTCCGGAAGAAATGGAGTTTGTCGTCTCAGGGACCGGACCCATCCTCGATCTTCTCGAGGAGCGGGGCCACTGCATTACCCGGGAGGAAATCCCTGGCTGTTCTCCAGTCCGGTATCTTTATCGGCTCGGTGTCCTCGATTCGGATACGGTATGCGTCCACGCCGTTCATGTGGACGAGGGTGATCTGGAAATTCTCAAAAGGACCGGGGCATCCGTCTGTCTCTGCCCGCGGAGCAACCTCTTTTTGGATGTCGGCATCCCGCAGGTCGAGAGATTTGCAGCCGCCGGGATCCCTTTTGCCCTTGGGACGGACAGCCTCGCAAGCAACGACACCCTTTCGATCTTTGCAGAGATGTCATCCCTCGCCTCCCTGGCCCCCACAGTCCCGCCCGGGTGCATCCTCACCGCGGCCACGGAACACGGCGCCCGGGCCATCGGCCTCTCGGAGATCGGAGTGGATGCAGGAGAAAACCACCCGGCCCCCATGGGGAGGCTTGATCCAGGCTTCAGGGCCACGTTCCTTGCGATCCGTGCCGACGGGATCCGGGACGGAGAAGTCCTTGAGTATCTCGTTCATGGGGTTACGGGACCCGATCCGGTCTCCTGGATCTGCGACCCTCTCAGAGGCGCGTGAGTCCATGAGGATAGGCTTCGTCCAATACATCAATACCGCGCCCATCATGATCCCATGGCGCGAATCAGGACCCCTTTCCGGCTGGGAGTCTGTCGAGGCAACGCCAAGCGAGCTCAACCGTCTCCTCCATGTCGGAGAGATCGACACGGGCATGATCTCCTCTTTTGAATACGGTCTCCACCCTGATTCCTATCATCTTTTGCCCGAGCTCTGCATCAGCTCCACAGGGGCGGTAAAAAGCGTGATCCTCCTGAGCCGCATACCTGCAGGAGAACTGGGGGGCAAAATCGTCTCCCTTACTCCGCAGTCGGCCACTTCGGTCGCCCTCCTCCGAATCCTTCTCGAGGATTTTTTCAATGTCCGCCCCTTATACCAGGCGGGTTCCTCAGAGGATCTCGCTGTCGGGACGAGTGACGCCTATCTTGCCATCGGGGACGAGGCCCTGAGGCTGGCCCGAAACAAACGGGAATTTCTCGTGACTGATTTGGCCGAGATCTGGCTCCAAAAAACCGGTCTTCCCTTTGTCTTCGCCGTATGGGCCGTGAGAAATGAGGTCCTGGAGAAGGCACCGTACGCCGTCGATGCCCTGAGGGAGCGCCTCATTTCGTGCGTCCGGACGGGTCAGCGGGAGATCGTGCGCATCGCATCCATTGTAGCCCCGCAGGTTTACCTTACGCCCGCCTCCTGTCTCTCCTATCTCGAAGGGATCGAGTATGACTTCTCCTCGCAGAAACGCCGGGGCCTTCTCGAATTTTTCCGCCGTCTCTCGGACCGGGGCGAGATCCCTCCTGCCATGGATCTTAGGCTGATCCCCCGATCCTTTTACGAGGTTACTGAATGATGGCCGCCCCTCTCTCCGATCCCGATCGAAAACGACGGTTCGTCAGGGACAAATTCGCTGCGGTCGCCCATCGCTACGATCTCCTGAACTCGGTGCTGAGTCTTTCCATAGACAGGTCATGGAGGCGCATTACGGCAGCCGAGGTCGCCGCCCTTCCGGAAGGACCGATACTCGATCTCTGCGCCGGGACCCTTCCACTTGCCGTTGAGATCGCCCGTCAAAGACCGGCAGGACGCGTTTTTGCCGTCGATTTTTGCCCAGACATGCTCCTTCAGGGGATGAAGGGCTCGGGCTACCAGGCACGGCGAGGCGAGATCTTTCCCGTGTGCGGGGACGGCGAGGAGCTTCCTTTTCCCGATGGGATCTTTCAGGGGATCACCATCGCCTTCGGGATCCGCAATCTCAGCCGGACGGAAAAGGGCCTGGAGGAGATGGGGAGGGTCCTTGTATCCGGCGGAAAGCTCGCAATCCTCGAGTTTTCCCGGCCCCGGGTCCCGGTCCTCGGTCCTTTCTACATGTTTTATCTCCACAAGGTCCTTCCCCACATCGGAGGAATCCTCTCGGGCGACAGGTCCGCCTACTCCTATCTCGCAAGTTCCATTCAGGGCTTTTACGCGCCCGAGGTCCTTGCCGGCATGATGGCCTCTGCAGGCTTTACTGAGGTCCGCCACCGCCCCCTCACCCTCGGGATCGTGACCCTTTATACCGGACTCAAGGGGTCGTGAAGACTCGTGTCGAGATTTACACGGACGGCGCCTGTTCCGGAAACCCTGGGCCTGGAGGCTGGGGGGCGATCCTTAGATATCGTGTCGCTGAACGGGAGATGAGCGGCTGGTCCCCCAGGACGACGAACAACCGGATGGAGCTCCTTGCGGCCATCCGGGCCCTCGAGGCCCTCAATCGGCCCTGTGAGGTGGCCATTACCACTGACTCCCAATACGTGAAGCAGGGGATGACCACATGGATTGCATCCTGGAAACGGAAAGGGTGGCTTACTGCATCGCGAGAGCCGGTCAAGAACAAGGACCTCTGGAAGCGCCTCGACGCCCTCTGTGCGTACCAGGAGGTTACTTGGCACTGGATCCGAGGGCATACTGGGCACCCGGAGAACGAGCGTGCCGACAGGCTGGCCCGCTCCGCCATTGCACTGGGACTAGACGGAGAGATCCCTCCGGATCCGGAGGGCGGGATCCCGGACTAAGACCCTGAGATTCCGCAGGCCGCGCATTTCCTCTCAAAGAGCTTGCGCTTCACCCATCGCATGCCGAATTCGAGGAGGGCCTCGTCGCTTTCAGAGATGCGTTGGATCACGTCCTCGGGCTCGAGATAACGATCAAAATTCGGACCTTCGAGGAAAAAGGCGCGGAAATCGTCGATGTTGTAACAGCCGAGGTAAAAGGTCTCCATCTGATCGGCGTTCAGATAGGAGATGCCGGATTCCTGCTTTGCCTGAAGGATCTCACCGAAGACATCATTCATTCTGTTATAAAGAACGATTCCCTCATTCTTTTTCCATTCTTCGACCGTCCAGATCCGCCCTTCCTTAAAGCCTTCGCAGTCAGGATCCCGAATGGCATAGTAGGTCTCTTCCACCCCGTCTCGATCCCTGCTTCGTCGGGCTATGCGGGCCAGGGGATAGGTCCGGCAGGCGCCTGGCCGGTCCTCGTAAACCGAGCACCCTTTTTCCGAATGAAGAAAAGGACACTTGAGGGACCCTTCCTCCATGTTCAGCTGGATGACGGGAAATCCGGATTCAGCTCCCACATGGACAGTCGTGTACCTTTTGAGGAAATCCCCGGTCTTCATTCCGAGGTGCCGTGAGAGTCTCAGGATGTCATAAGGCATGAGGACCAGGCTCAAGTCATAGCAGCACGTAGTAAAACAGGACCTTTCGGGGCCGCAGGAAAAGGAAAAGGTATCTGTATCGCCGAGGGGGCGCGAATCGTCAATGATATCTTCCGGGAGTTCGGGCATGGGATCACCTCTTCGCCAATCGTGTGCATGATCAGCTCGCAAAATAACAACGTTCCGGCCGATCAACCAGGGGTAGTGAGACGAAATGGCGGGCGGCTCAGGTCGGTGCGAGTCCCGCGGCTACTATGGGAGGGCAAGATTCCACGAGAAAAGGGTAGGGAAGCAAGAGAAAAACGGCCCCATCGGAGCGAAGAGACGAAATCTTGTCGCGATCTGACAGGCGATTCAATATAGGTTGTAACTCGTCCGAGTTCGCTCAGTGAGTGTGCGTCACTTCCGCCGACAAAGGATACACCATAGTTGGCATAGCTTCTAAAAGCGCGTTCATTTTCGTGTGCCCGGTTTCTTCCGTTCACGCCCTCGACGATGCTGCACCATCCCTCTTCGATGATGTGAGGTTTCACCGAACGGCCCTCCCGAAACGGATGGGCGGCGATGGATACCCCGCCCTGCCGGTCCACTTCGCAAAGGAGTTCCTCGGCGTCAAGGCCCGGTCTAAGTCCCTCCAGAGGGCCAAATACCAGAAAATCCCCGGAAAGGGTCGCGTACTCCATGCCGAGTATGACGCATAGTCCATCCTCCTGAATACCTTCCTGTATGAACCGGCCAGCCTCCATGGTGTCATGATCAGTAATGCAGACCCCATCAAGGCCGCGCTTACGGGCGTGGCGGAGGACCTCCTCGAGGGAAAGACTACTGCAGGGAGATATCATGGTGTGTACATGGAGGTCGAAGATCATGCAATCATTTTTTTATCCGTCTCGCTGATCTGTCAATTGGGAATAATCTATTAAAAACCAATAAAGCCATTGACTATTTCTATTTGTCTCCTCACCCTGTATCCCGTAAGGTAAAAAAATGGCTGGCGCGTGCCTCTTGATCATCCTCGACGGCCTCGGAGACAGAGGGTACCCTGAGTTCGGCGGCAAAACACCCCTCGATGCGGCTCACACCCCTCATCTCGACCGGCTGGCAGCCCTGGGTGCAAACGGACTTTTCCATGCTACCCGTCCTGGTAAACCGCTCCCCAGCGAAAACGCCCACTTCGCCCTTTTTGGATACGGGAAAAAGGAATTTCCCGGACGGGGGATCCTCGAAGCCCTCGGAGCGGGGATGCCCGTCGATGCCGAGGATGTGGCCTTTCTCGCCCATCTGGTCTCTGTGGAGGAGAGGGACCGATGCCTTTTTCTTGTTAAGGACCGGCCAGAGGCACTGGAGGAGGAGATCGAGGCCGTTCTCGCCACCCTTCCGTCCATATCGATGGACGGTATCGACGTCGCCTACCACAGGACCAAGGGACTCGACGGGATCACCTTGGCCCGGGGTGGAGCCTCACCCGGGGTCACGGATTCGGATCCGCTTATAGAGGGGATGCCCGTCATCAGGGTGGAACCCCTCGACAGGTACCGGGACGATCCCGCGGCAGTGACCACGGCCAGGGCCATGACACGATTTCATGTCTCTTGTTACAAGGCATTAAAAAACCACCCCGTCAATCTGGATCGGGAGCGGAAAGGATTTCTTCCTCTCAACGCCGTCGTCGTCCAGAGACCTGGAAGGCTCCGGGCAGTGACACCATTCGTCCAACGCTGGGGCCTTCCGGCGGTATCCATCTCCTCGGGTATGATTTACTGGGGAATCGCTTCGTTTCTCGGAATGGACGTCTTTCGATCCCGTGAAACAGTTGATCCGGGCGCGGACCTGGCAGAGCGGATTCGAACGGCGCTCGGCCTTCTCGACAGATATCGTTTCATCCACGTGCACTCGAAGGCCCCTGATGCGGCTGGCCATACCAAGAAACCGGCTTACAAAAAGGAGGTCATAGAGTGTCTCGACCGGGGTCTCGGGACTATCCTCGACGAGATCCTCGCCGTCCCCGATCTCCTCGTCATCCTCACGTCGGACCACTCCACGCCGAGTTCCGGCCCCCTGATCCACTCCGGAGAACCAGTGCCCTTCGCCATGGCGGGGAAGAACTGCCGAATGGACAGGGTCGTCCGGTTCAGCGAGGTTGACGCGGCATGCGGTGCCCTTGGATGTCTCCGTGGGGCTGATGTGATGCCCCTTGTCCTTGATGCCATCGATTTTTCAAAACTCAGCGGACTTATGGACACGCCCCATGATCAGGCCTTCTGGCCCGGCTGGCGTTCTCCCCTTATGATCGGGGCTGTGGAGGGAACGGACTGATATGAAAAAATCACTGATCGGCGTCGTTCACGGACGATTCCAGGTCCTCCACAACGACCATATGAATTACATCCTCGCTGGCAGGGAGCGCTGCAGGCATCTTGTCGTCGGGATCACGAATCCTGATCCGACCCTGACGATTGACGACCCCGTCGATCCTGCGCGCGGAAGCAGTCGACACAATCCGCTAACGTATTACGAGCGGCTCTGCATGGTGCGGCTTGCATTGGGGGAAATCGGGATGGATTTCCTGGACTTCACCATCGTGCCATTCCCCGTCAATTTCCCCCACCTCTACCGCTACTATGTCCCCCTCGACGCGACCTTCTATCTCACGATCTATGATCGTTGGGGGGAGAAGAAACTCGAGATGTTTTGCTCCCAGGGCCTTTCAACCGAGGTCCTCTGGAGACGCGGCATCGACGAGAAAGGAATCACGGGTACCGAGGTGAGGCATCGGATAGCCCGAGGCGATCCATGGGAGCACCTGGTTCCCAAGGCGGTCTGGCGTTACATTGAAGAGACGGGCCTGGCGCAACGCATCCGGAAAACGTCCGGGGAAGACGTCTGAGGGAAGGAAACGTACTCCTTCGTTTCGTCTGGGGTATCTCGATAGAAAAAAAGGAGATCCTTCGTGTCAAAGGATCTCCTTTACGGGCTTTTTCAGAATCGGCTTTGCCTGCTATGGCTCGGCGCCGAGATCCGAAAAGGTTACTTCACTGGTTTGACGTTGGATGCCTGGGGACCCTTAGGTCCGTCCACTGTGTCAAACTCCACGTCCTGCCCCTCGGACAGGGACCTGAATCCTGCTCCCTGAATGGCACTGAAATGGACAAAAATGTCCGGGCCGTTTTCCTGGGAAATGAAACCGTATCCCTTCTGATCGTTAAACCACTTTACCTTGCCTCTTGCCATTGTGTTTCCCCCTAATGGAAGTTTTCTCGTTCCGACCCGTTTATTACTCAAAAGATGTTGTGAAACGCCGGTACGGAAAGGATTCCATCAGGGCTGTTCATTACGTCCATCTCGAGGCCGGATCTAGAACGTTGACAACGTTATATATGATCGCAACACCGAGGTCAAGATGTTTTTTTGTTTTCTTCCTTCCCTTTTTCCCGAACGATCTTGGCGTCCTCGATAATGACATCGTATCGGTATCCATGCCCGAAATCCTTTTCAGCCGTCACTTTGCCTGTGACCAACACGATATCGCCATGGGATGCCTCATCAAGTGTGGTCACCGTGAGGTCGTAATCACCCGCGTCTTCCTTGCCTGATCCATCCTGGATATGGAGCCAGTTCTTGCCCATGATTCCGGTGGACACCTTGACCACCTCGCCCCTGACAACGACTTCATGGCCGTCAAGGTCGAAACGCTGTCCGTGGATCTCTGAAACGGTATGGGCGTTCGCGCCCTGGGCCTTCTCGACGGAAATGCCTGCCTTGAAGGGCAGCCGGGGTGATCCCGTGCTCATTCCTTCGGGCACAGGGGTTTTGCTAACACCGGGGTTCCCTTCCTTGGTCTTGGCGAACTCGCATGTTTTCTTTTCCGCGGTGCCGGCACTGGATGCCTTTTGCTCCTTCTGGGGTTCATGGGAGCACGCCGGAAGGAGAAAGAGCGAGATGCCCGCAAAAACAGCCAAGGACAAGATTTTTGAAAAAGATGCCATGGAGATTCCTCCTGTTTTGGATGCCGCGAATCCGCAATATTGAATCCAACGTTGCGTTTTCACAGGTGGACGGAAGACTATCGCCGCACAGAACAAACACCCGGCCACCGGCACATGGATTCATGGATGCGTAAAACGGCTTATAGCATATAATCAAGGCAATCGCACTGCAAAAACCTCATCAGACATGCACCCGTTCACCTTCATCCATGCCGCCGATCTCCACCTTGACAGCCCTTTCAAGGGGATAGGCGATGACGCCCCTCGTGTGGCTGCTGCCTTAAGAAAGGCGAACTATGGCGTCCTCAACCGTCTTGCAGATCTGGCCGAGGACACAGGGGCCGAATTTCTCCTCCTAGCAGGGGATGTCTTTGACTGGTCCGACCGGAGCATCAAGGCCCAGCTCGCCCTAAGAGACTGTCTGAAGCGCATTTCCGATATGGGGAAAGAGACCTTCATGGTTTACGGAAACCATGATCCCCTGGCAGGCAGGGCCTCTCCGATCCATTGGCCGGACAGGGTGCGCGTCTTCGGTGCTTCAGCCCCCGAGACCCTGCTCGTGGTCAGGGACGGATACCCACTCTGCTCTGTCACGGGCATGAGTTTCGGGACTGCGAAGGAGTCAAGAAACCTTGCCCGCATGTTTCCCAAGGCCGATCAGGACCTCTTTTCCATCGGCCTCCTGCACTGTTCCGTAGGGACAAATCCGGCCCATGAGACCTATGCGCCCTGTGACCGGCAGGACCTCATCGATTCCGGCATGGATTATTGGGCGCTCGGCCATGTGCACGAAAAGGACATACTTTGCACCGATCCCTTCATCGTTTATCCCGGCAACAGCCAGGGGCGGAGTTTCCGGGAGCAGGGGGAACGGGGCTGCTTTGTCGTTTCGGTGGACGCCAGGAGGTCGATCCATCTCGAATTCGTCCCTCTCGACGACGTAAGGTGGTTCTCGCGGAACGTGCCCATCGACGACATGGAGACCCTGGAGGCGCTCGAAAACGCCCTCATGATGGCAATAGAGGACATGGCCAAAGGATCGGGAGGCCGTGGAATCGTCTGCCGCCTCGACATCACCGGCCGCGGCGGGCTTTCCGTGGAACTCCGCCGGCCCGGGGCCATCGAAACCCTTCTCGATCGCCTGCGGGATGCCTTCGCAGACTCCGATCCCCTTGTCCACGTCCGGGATCTGTCCGTATCCTGTCGGCAGGATACGGACAGGGACACCCGCAGGCTGGCCGGGGATTTCCTTGCAGAGGTACTCGTGACTGCGGACGCCTTTCGCGAAAAAGGAAGCGAAGGATACGCACATCTCCGGGAGCAGGCCCTGTCGCCTCTTTTCGAGAACAGGCGGATTAACCGTCTACTTTCCGGCATTGACCACGATGACGCCATAGAGGACGCCCTCGTTGCCGCCGAGTCCCTGTGCATGGACCTACTCGAGGGCGACGGGTCATGACGTGAGGATCACATCCTTTTACATCGAGTGTTTCGGCGCCATCCGTGGACTCTCCCTCGACTCGATTCCACATGGACTCGTCGTATTTTTCGGGGAAAACGAGGCGGGAAAGTCGAGCATCCATGCCTTTTTGAAGTGGATCCTCATGGGAAGGCCGAGGAGAAGATCCGAGGACTGGACGTATCACGCCCCCTGCGGGGATGCCCCTTACGGGCGGGTCACCTTGAGCACGCAGAGGCTCGGAGTCCTCGGGCTCGAACGCCGAAAGAAAGGCAGGGACCTCGTCATCACGAGACAAAGCGGAGAACGAATCGACTCAGGCGTGGATATTCTCCTTCCAGGCATGACCCCCGAGGTCTTCACGCAGATCTTCGCCTTCACCCTCAACGAGCTCGGGGATGCAGGAATCCTTCGGGACGACGCCATTACCGCAGCGATCCACGGCGTCGGGACACAGAGCGGGGCAGCGGGCAGGTTTCTCTCTGCGCGGGGCGAGATCGAAAGAAGACTTGCGGAGATCTACGCGCCGCGCGGACGAAAGGCGGGGATCAACGCCTGCCTTCTCCGGCTTGAAAACATCCACAAGGAACTGGACCTGGCCTCCCGCGCATGTGAACGCTATGAAGGGCTCGCCAGGGAGATGGACGAGGCAGCCGAACAACGGGACGATCTTGAGGCAGACCTTCGGCGCATCGAACGGACAATCGCCCGCGTGGAGGCCCTGAAGAGACTCTGGGAGACATGGGCGGCCTTAAAGACCTGTGAAGACGAGCTCGCCTCCCTTCCGGAGATTCAAGGCGACTTTCCAGGAGATGCCCTTGCAAAACTCGATTCGTTTCGGGAAAAACGGAAAAATCTCGCCGAGATGCGCAAAACCCTTGTGCTTGAAGGCGAAGACCTCGAGGCCGCGCTTCGCTCCCTATCCTCCCACACTCCCATCATCCGGCAGGAAAAGGCGATCAGGGAGCTTGCCGGCGAAAGGGAGCTCTACATCAGGGTCCTGGCGGATATCCGGAACACTGAGAGGGAGATGGAATCCGTCAGGCAAAAGATCCAGGGGATCCTTGCCGAACTCGGGACCGGATTTGGGGAAAAGGCCCTTTCCCGGGGCCTCGACCTCTTCAGCCGGGAGAAGATCGCGGACTTTCAGCAGAAGCTCGCCTCCATTCGCTCCGAGGAAGACATGGCGGTCACCCTGCTTGCCGTCTCGGAGGACGCCCTTAGGGAGGCCGTGGACCAGGAGAAAAAGGCCCGAAAGACCCTTCGAGACCTGGAAGGCCCCCTCCCTGTGACTGACGAGGAGACCCTCCATCTGATCGAGGACGAAAAGGCCCGAATGGAGGCCTTTCACGCCCGAATGGCGGCCCTCTCCCATGACATCCAAAGGACGGAAGGGGAGCTTTCCGCCATCATCGCCTCCGTGGGCCTTGGCGAGGATGCCACCACCTTTCTCGCCCCTTCCCTTTCGGACGATTTTCTGAATGCATACCGATCCGCGGACAGGGACCGGGAGCATGCCGGGCAAAAGGCGGCAGAGGCAGCCCTCTATCGCGAGAAAAAGGCCATCGAGCTGGAATCCGTGACCAAGGCGATCCAGGCCAAACGGGACGAGCTGGATCTTCTCGGAGGCGTGGCCGAGGGCCGTGAGATCGAAAAAGAGAAGGAGGTCATTCTGTCCGCAAAGGCCCTTCTTGCAAAACAGGAGGACGCGGAGCAGGAGGTCTCCCACCTCGAGGAAAAGGCCGAAGCGATCAGGCTCGATCTCCTTGAGACCGAGGCCCTCCGGCGTCACGACAGGACCACCCATCTCGTCCTTGCCAGCGTCCTCACCATTGGTGGTATCACTGCCTGGGGCCTTTTCGCCCGCTTTTTGGACCTCACGGAAGGGTTGTGGACAGGCGCGGCCTTTATGGTCGCCCTGCTGCTCCTCCTCGCACTCTCCGCCCAGCGCAAGATGGCGGCCCTGCGGATTCGGTCTGATCGGTTCCTGGATGAGGAGAAAAGGATCCAATCCCTTATCGGGGAGAAAAGGGAGGCCATGGAACAGGCGGAGCAGAAGATCAAGAGGCTCGTTCCCATGATGGGAGAAGACCTCTCTGCCATCCGATCAGAGTTGGACCGGCTGGAGTCCGGCATCGAGAAGAGGATCGCAAGGGCGGAGATCTCCAGATCGGTGTACGCAGAGATCCAGAGGCTCGAGCGGGAACAGGAAGGTCTGAAGAAGGAGATTGAGTCAATCGAAGCCGAGAGGAAGCGCCACATGGCCTCCTGCACCAAGGCGGAAGGATCACTAAAGGACCTTTTAGATGGCGCAGGCTTATCTCCTCACCCCCCCCTTCCCCGCTCCGATGTCCTCATCCCTCGTCTGGAAACGGCCATGCATCTGGCAGCCCGTCTTCGCGGCCTCCAAGAGGAAGAGAGATCCTTGCGTGAAGGCCTTGACCATTACCGAAACATGGTTGCAGGGATCACTGGACTCGGGGACCTTTCCCTGGGGGATGCGTTTTTCCGGCGCATCGATGGGTTTGTGAGGGAGGAACGGGAACGCCACGAACGTGCAAAAAGGCTCTATGCGGCCGAGGAGGCCTTTCAAAAGGCATCTGACAACAGAAAGGACCGAGAGGAACAAGTGGCCGAAAGAAAGGCCGATCTCGACCGAATCTCAAGGCGTCGTGAGGAGATCGATGAAAGATGGAAGACGTGGACCCGGGAAAAGGATCTTCCTTCGGGGATACATCCGTCCGTTGCCCTCGACGTGATCCGGAGACTTGACGAGGCCGCTGGGCTTCTCGCCCGGGAGGAAGATCTGAAAAAAAGGCTTTCCGGGTTCGTCTCCTTCAGAGAAGGATACGAGAGACGGGTGCGCGAGGTCTCGCTTGAGATCGGGCTTTCCCCGCCGCCTGCGGACGGAATCCATCATCGGGTCGAGAAACTGGAAGACATGAGGACCAAGGCCATCTCCGACATGGCAAGGGGGCGGGAGATGGAGGATCGCGCCCGAAGGATCGATGCGAGGCTCGCGATCCTCGCCGAAGAGGAGAAGGAACTCGCCGGGGGGATAGACAGGCTCCTCGCCTCAGGAGGGGCGCGGGACGAAGAGGATTACATCGTCCTCGCCCGCATCGCCCTCAGGCGAAAGGAACTCTCCGCTGAGATAGCCCGCCTCGAATCCCTGCTCAGGCACGGTTCAGGAGGCCGTGATCTTTCGGAACTCGCCATGGATTTCGCGTCCAGCAGACCTGAAGATCTGGACGCCTCCCTTCAGGCCCTTGAGCGCGAGAAGACCGAGGCGGACTCGCGTCTCCGTGAGCTTGCAGACCGGATGACCGGGCTTTTGGCCGAGCAGAAGGCCCTTGCCACCTCCGAGGACCTTTTCATCTTGAGATCGCGCGAGGACTGCCTTCGAGAGGAGATGCGCGAAAAGGCCAGAGAGTGGTCGGTCTATGCCATTGCCAGGTTCCTCATGGAAGAGACGAGAAAAAGATTCGAGAAGGAGAGACAGCCTGCCGTCCTCAGGGAGGCCGAAAGGTACTTTTCGCTCATCACCGAGGGCGCGTACACGAGGGTCATCGCCCCCATGGAGGGAGAGGCCATAGAGGTGGAGACGGCCAAAGGGAGACGAAAGACCGTGGGGGAGTTGAGCCGGGGGACCCTGGAGCAACTCTATCTCTCCCTTCGGCTCGGATACATCGCCAACTACCGGCCCGATCTCGATCCCGTGCCTGTCTTCATGGACGATATCCTGGTGAACTTCGACCCCAGGCGGGCAGCGGCCGCGGCCCGGGTGCTTAATGATTTTGCGGCCAATCGTCAGGTCTTCCTCTTTACCTGTCACCCAGATACCGTGGAAATCATCAGGGAAAATGCGTCAGATGCCGCGTTCTACAGCATCGACAACCACGGCATCGAACAGATACGGAAGATCTCCTTGCGACTGCGATAGCGTACGCTAACTACCCATCATTCCCAAAAAATTTCGCGCTTTGCATCCCGGGCTTTTTGAGCGGGATCAGATTTTGAGGTTTTTGCAGTGCGATCGGCCCTGTAATCTGCAACCATCTCGGCCAAGGCGTCAAAGAGCGTATGGCGAGGCTCGAAGCCAAGCTCATTGCATATCCTGGAAGGATCATACCAGGCTGAACAGAGAAGTTTTTCCACCTCAGCCGCGCAGGATGGCCTGGAACGTCCCGCCATTTGCAAAACCGCGTCCGCGATCCGCGCGCCCCATCTCAAGGCCCAGATAGGAACTGTCCACCACGGGACATCGCGGCCAAGTGCCTTGAGGATCGCCTTGTAGATCTCTCGCGTCGAGTATACACGACCGTCGGTCACGAGATAGATCTTCCCATTCGCAGCCGGACACTCCGATGCAAGAAGCAGTGCCTGTACCACATCTTCCACGTGGACCATGGAACGGCTGTTGCCGACCTTCGGTATGGGCGGAAAAATCCCCCGGTCGATCGCCTCGATCATGCGAGGGATGTTCCCTTTGTTGCCGGGCCCGTACACAAGCGGAAGGCGCAACACACAGACATGCATGCCGCATTCACGACCCTTTTCGAGAACGAGCTCCTCGGCCTCGCGCTTGGCGATGCCATAGGCCGTTATCGGAGCCGCAGGTGAGGTCTCGTCGAGACAGCCTTCCATGCCCTCTCCCATGGCCTTGACACTGCTTGCGAACACGAAACGACGAACTCCAGCCTGTATCGCCTCATTCAGGAGATGGCGCGTCCCCTCGACGGTCACACGCCGGTGTATTTCCTCCAGGGTCGCATCATTAACATCGTAGGCATGGTTGAGGCTTGCGAGGTGATAGACGGTTTCGACGCCATCCGCAATGCCCGTTAGCGACCTTGAACTCGTCAGGTCGCCGGTCACGACAGGGATGCGCGAAGGCCAGCGGAGTCCGGATGAATCGGCGCGTCTGGAGAGGACACGCACGTCCACGCCCTTTGAAAGGAGGACCTTCAGGAGATGATGACCTATGAAACCGGTGCCGCCGGTGACGAGAACCTTCATAAATAGCGGGGTACAGACCGATCGTCCGCTCCGCTTGAATGCCGTGTGGGTTGATTGATGGCTGGGGGACTAGGATTCGAACCTAGATAGACAGATCCAGAGTCTGCCGTCCTGCCGTTAGACGATCCCCCAGCGGACGGGACAGTATTTTATACGGATGGGGTGCCTAAAAGTCAAGGGAATTGGCGCCTGGGAAGAGGAAGGGTGTTGTCACATCCTTGCCATCTTTCTTCGCACCCAGCACTTTCGGCCCTCTTCAAGGACCAGCATCGCGAACGCGAAGGGAAGGATGAAGAGCCATACGTCCAACCCGATGGGAGAACAGCCTAAGATGCGGTTTCCCCAGGGAGTGTAGACGATGGCGAGAATGAGGGCAATCTCTGTCAAAACTCCCAGGAAAATGAGCCTGTTGGAGAAAAAACCCGGGACAATGGCGGATTGCACATCGTCACGGCAGAGAAAGACATTGACCACCTGCATGACGATAATGGCAACAAGGGTTGCTGTGGTCGCCTGGAGATAGAGGGGATCATCCCAGGCGAGAGGTTGTCCGTACCTCCAGCCTCCCTTATGGAGGACGAAAAAAAAGGCGCACATGGCAGCTACAGCCTCCATGACCCCGAGGAAGAGATAGGCCCGCATGATCAGACCTGTAGTAAGAAGATGCTCTCCCCGTCTTCGCGGCTGCTCCCGCATGAGGCCTGGGTGTGGAGGTTCAGCCCCCAGGGCGAGGGCCGGCAGCATGTCTGTTCCCAGATCCACTGCCAGGATCTGGAGAATGGAAAGCGGAAGCGGGATCCGAAAGAGGACAAAGGCGATGTAGGGTATGATCTCTGGGATGTTGGAGGTAAGGATGTAGGTGAGAAACTTTCGGATATTCCGGAAGACCGCCCTTCCCTCCGCCACGGCCGTGACAATGGTTGCGAAGTTGTCATCAAGAAGCACCATGTCGGCCGCTTCCCTGGCGACATCCGTGCCGCTTTTCCCCATGGCGACACCGATGTCAGCCGCCTTCAAGGCCGGGGCATCATTCACTCCGTCACCAGTAACCGCGACGATCTGCCCCTTGGCCTTGAGGGCCTTTACAAGGGCGAGCTTCTGGCGGGCCGAGACCCTTGCAAATACCGCCTCGGAGGCGTCCAGGGCAAGCTGGAGCTGCGCGGGAGAAAGCCGCCTCAACTCTTCACCGGTCATGACCAGAGGATGCTCTTCCTCCACCAGCCCGATATCCTTGGCAAGGGCGAAGGCCGTGCGGGGATGATCGCCCGTGACCATGATCACCCGTATACCTGCCTCTTTACAGGTACCCACTGCCTCGGGCACCCCTGGGCGCGGCGGGTCCATCAGCCCCGCAAGACCCACCAGGGTGAGATTCTTCTCCCAGTCTTCCTTTGTCTCTCCTGCGTCAACGGTACGCCATCCAAGGGCAAGCACCCTGAGACCCCTTTCCGCAAGGCGCGTTTCGGCGGAAAGAAAATCCAACCTGATCGATTCGTCGAGAGGCAGGGTCCTTTCCCCATACTGCGTCTTTGTGCATAGCGGAAGCACGGATTCGAGCGCGCCCTTGGTGTAGAGACGAAGATCGCCGTCGGTCCCCTCATGGAGGGTGGACATGCGCCTGCGTTCGGCATCGAAGGGAAGTTCATCGAGCTTTCGAAAGCGACTCATCCCCGGTCCGTGGCCTTCGGCCAGGCCCCGAAGGGCCAGCTCCAGGGGGTCGCCCCGAAATCGGTGCTCGGTTTCTATCCATTCGAGGCCGTGGCAGTGGAAGGATATCTCCAAAAAGACCTTTTTGTCTTCTCGCGGATGATGGGAAAATTCTTCGATCGAGAGGTCTTCTCCG
Organism: Deltaproteobacteria bacterium UBA5754; assembly: GCA_002419025.1. GTDB lineage: Bacteria > Desulfobacterota > Dissulfuribacteria > Dissulfuribacterales > UBA5754 > UBA5754. The sequence continues at coordinate 28,220 of DIFG01000092.1, forward strand.
GCCAGAAAGATCCGTTTTACCTCCATGCGGTTTTGGGTAAGCGTGCCCGTCTTGTCAGTGAGGATGACGGTCGTCCCGCCCAGGGTCTCGACGGCCGGGAGGTGCCTCACAAGGGCATTCAGGCGTGCCATACGACGTGCCGCCATAGCGAGGGCCAGTGTCACGGTGGGAAGCAGCCCTTCCGGGACATTGGCCACTATGATGCCGATAGCGAAGATGAAGTTCGCCCAGAAAGGTTGTCCAATGGCATGGCCCGCAAGAAAAAACGCCACTCCGAGGAAGGAGGCGAGGATGCCGACCAGACGTGAAAGCCGTGCGACTTCCCGGTGGAGCGGAGAGCGCGCCTCGTCTGTACCCTGGGAGAGCCTGGCGATCCTGCCGAATTCCGTGTGCCGTCCGGTCGCGAAAACCACGGCCGTGGCCTCCCCGGCGAGGACAGATGTCCCGGCAATGAGCACGTTTTTCGCCTCGAGGGGCTCATCCGCATCGGAAGGCTCGCTGTTTCGTCCTTTGGGCAGGGATTCCCCGGTGACAGCGGCGAGGTTCACCCGGACCCCGCGGGCGTCAATCACCCGGCAGTCTGCAGGTACGATGTCGCCTTCCTGCACCTGTAGGACGTCTCCAGGCACCACATGGGTCGCAGGAATGCGCTTCCTAAGACCGTTTCGGAGCACGGTCACTTCCTGGGGGAGCATGGCCTCCAGGGAGGAGAGAACCGCTTCAATCTTATGCTCCTGCCAAAAAGAAAAAAGACCGTTGATCAGGATGACGCAGAAGATGGCAAACCCGAGAGTGGCCATCCCGTGGCCAGGCTCACGCCATTCGGAGATGAAAGCAAGGGCTGCCGCGAGCCAGAGGATGAGCGCGAAAAGGTGGGTGAATTCCTTGAGGAGGCGTTCGTAAAGGGGCGGGCGATCCAGTCTCTCGATCCGGTTCTCTCCATATTCACGGAGCCTCGAAGCCGCCTCTTCCTGCGTGAGCCCCTCCCGGCTGCTTCTGAGGCTCGCAAGCGCCTGTTCGACTGCGAGCTGGTGGATCTTCAAGGGAGACCCCGGAAGGTCACTCAGTCCACGACGAAACTCGCGTATCCTACAACCTGGCGATAATCACCAGTGACATCCCCTGATGTAGCATAGCGGACAAGACGCGCCCTCTTCGCCCCCAAGGCCTTGGCGGCAACTAGGGTGATGGTCGTGGGGATCACGCCGCACATGGAGATCCCGTGGCCACGGACCGTTTCGTAGAGACCCCTGGGATCGAGGGCGAGGATCCGGTCGATGGCGAGCCTGTCCTGGGCGTTTGCCCGTTCCTGGGTCTCGTAATGGGTCATGTCCGTGCTCGCGACAAGGAGGACCGGTTTTCCGTATTGCCCGACACCAAGGGCTATGGCCCCTCCGATCTCCTCACACGTGTCGTAGGCAAGGCCTCCGAGACAGATGGGGACGATCCTCAGGGCTGGTTGCCGAAACTGGAGAAAGGGTACCTGGACCTCGATGGAGTGTTCGTAGAGATGGGCGGTCACGTCGTCCTCAAGGGACGATGTCATGGCGAGGAGAATGGACGCAAGGTCGCTTGCGATCGGGACGGTTCCCATGGGCATGGCCCATGCGCCTGTGGCCATGACCGCCGCCCTCGCCCCGAGCCCGGTATGGTTCACGCCGAGGATGACGACCGTCTCCGGGACCTCCACCTCTGCGTAAGCCGCGCCCGCCACTGCACCCGAGTACATGTATCCGGCATGGGGGGCGATCAGGGCAATGGCAGGCTGTGCCTTTGCCGCCGTTCCGATGTACTGGGAGAGACGAAAATTCAGAAGTTTCGGATCACCATCGTAAAACTGTCCGGCAACGGCCGCCCGCCTGATGATCATGGCTGCTGGTCCTCCTTTCGTTATGGATTCGACACATGTCGAGGCCTTTATTCTTCTCCTTGTCCCTGGATGGATTTACCTGTTTCATGCCCGCGGCATCCAGATTTTTTGTTTCTACGTTATTTTCTAAAATTGGAAATCATTTCTGGAAAATTACATGAAGGATGGAAAAGCGGATGGAGTGCAGATGAATGATGTATATTGTATACATAAAAAATCATTCTTTTCCCGAACAATGTCAATCAAGCCTTTTTCAGAGCTCGAAGGACTTGTCCGTCTTTCGCGCCATCGAGACCTTTCCCTTGTTCATGGCCTATCGCCTGGATGCGCAGAACGAGTCTATCGGCGGGGCGCCGACATCGGTTGCAGGATCTATCGGTGTGAAGGGACGGAAAGGCTCATGCCACGTGCCCGGGAGGAGATCCTCAGGGCCGAAGCCGGGATGCGTTCCATACCGTCCGGCACTGTATGGATGACGGATCGAATCGAAGGCGCCAAGGGGCGCATGGAGAGGATCTGGTGGGCCCCTCCCGGGGGCATATATGCATGCCTTGCCATCTCTCCTGTCCTCCTTGAGGGACACTGGTCGTTATATTCCCTCGGAGTCGGTGTGGCCATCGCCCAAGTGCTCAGGGAATGGGGGGTCCCCGCGACCATCCGTTGGATTAACGACGTCCTCGTCTCAGGGAAAAAGGCGGCGGGCGTCCTCACCGAGACCCTCCGCCTGGATGGGTATTCCTATCTCCTTTTCGGCATGGGGATCAACGTGAACGTGAAAGCCTTCCCGCCTTACCTTCCCGAGGCGGTCTCCCTTTTCCAGGAAAGCGGCATCGAATGGCCTATCCCTGCCCTTGCCTCAGACATCTTCGCCCGGATCGGCTGGATCTTCGGACTCCTCCACGAGTGGGAAGGACATGTGCTCGATAAAGAGGATCCGGGAATCGAAAACCCGGTCATCGCGGCTTGGAAAAAGGTCACCGATTCCATCGGCCGTGATGTGGCCTACGGAGTGGACGTGGAACGATCCCCGGAGATCATCGCGCGGGCCGTCGCCCTTACCCGGGATGGAGGCCTCGTTCTCGAGACAAAGTACGGCGAGAGATTTACGGTCAGCTCAGGAGAGATCCGCTATTGCTGACAGCACTGCAAAAACCTCAAAATCTGATCCCGCTCAAAAAGCCCGAGATGCAAGGCGCGAAATTTTCCAGGAATGAGGAGGGCGAATCACGATTCGCCCCTACAGCGTACGCCGCATGGACTGGAAAATTGAAGTAACGCCGCGAGAATCGGGTTTTTCGAGCGGGATCATTGCTCATTTTGAGGCCCCCTTGAGTTCCAGGTACGCCCGGATGAATGGGTCCAGATCCCCGTCCAGGACCCCCATGACGTTTCCCACCTCCATGTTGGTCCGGTTATCCTTGCAGAGCTGATAGGGCTGGAGGACGTAGGAGCGGATCTGGCTTCCCCACGCGATCTCTTTCTTTTCGCTGTGGATCTTCTGTCTTTCCGCCTCTTTTTTGGCCATCTCGAGCTCGTAGATCCGGGCCATGAGGATCTTCATGGCATAGGCCTTGTTTTTGTGCTGGGAACGCTCGTTCTGGCACTGGACCACTATGCCGGTAGGATTATGGGTGATCCGTACCGCCGAACTCGTCTTGTTGACGTGCTGGCCGCCTGCCCCGCTTGCGCGGTACGTGTCGATTCGAAGATCCTTTTCGTTGATTTCCACCTCAATGGATTCATCCAGCTCAGGCGCCACGAATACCGAGGCAAAGGACGTATGCCGCCGTCCAGAGGCATCGAACGGGGAGATGCGGACGAGCCTGTGGACTCCTGCCTCGCCCTGGAGATATCCATAGGCATACGTCCCTTCCACGAGCACCGTGGCGCCCTTGATCCCGGCCTCGTCTCCCGGAGCGAGATCCAGCATCTTTACGGAAAAACCGTGTCGCTCCGCCCACCGAAGATACATTCGAAGAAGCATGTCGGCCCAGTCCTGGGCCTCTGTTCCTCCGGCCCCGGCGTGGATGGTGAGGATGGCGTTGTTCCTGTCGTATTTTCCAGAAAGCAGCCGGACGGTCTCGGCCTGATCCAGATCCGCCCGAAGCCGCTCAGCCCCCTTTATCACCTCCTGCAGGGCATCTTCATCCCCTTCCGTGCGGACCATATCAAGAAAAAAGACAAGTTCCTCGTAGCGTGCGGCAAGGGACGCGATAAGTTCGCGCTGTTCCGTCAGATCTGATCTTTCCTTGAGTATATCCTTGGCGGTCGGGCCTTCCCAAAAATCGGGCTTCAAGAGCTCCTTTTCGATCTCGGAAAGCCGTTTGTCCATGTGATCCTCATCAAAGATAACCTCTGAGGTGTTCGAGCTTGCTTCCGAGCTCGGCGACACTCGCCGCGATCTCCTGGATGTCGACCGTTGACCTTTCTGCGTTCTGTTTCATATCCGTTCCTCCCTCTGGAGTTTTCTCGAGGCGTGAAAGAGAGCAAAAATAACGAGAGCAAGACACAAAGTCAAAAAAAATGTCGGACCGGTGCGGACATAAAGGCCTTGTCCGTTTCGTAGCCTGACCTCTCCGGAGACGGCGGTCCGCTCGAAGATCTTTGTCTGGGCGGTCCTTTCCCCCCAGGGAGAGATAATTGAACTCACCCCGGTGTTGGCCGAGCGGATGAGCCACCGTCTCGTCTCAACGGCACGGAATACGGCCATGTCCTCGTGCTGGTAAGGGGCCCCGGTCCGACCGAACCATGCATCATTCGTGATGACGGCTATCACATCAGCACCTTCCCGCACGATTTCGCGCGCACGGTCGGGAAAGATGCTTTCGAAACAGATGAGGCACCCCACCTTCACGTCCATTCCCCATGCGAGCGGACGCGAGGACATGCCTTCCCGGAACTCTCCGGCAAATGGAAGGAGGTCCTTGGCCCAGGCACTCAGTGGGCCGAGGGGGAGGTACTCACCAAAGGGGACGAGATGGACCTTGTCGTATCGACCGGCGATCGATCCGTCCGGCCCGATGAGAAAGGCGCTGTTGAAAAATGCCACCCCGTCAGACCCGGCGTCGTAGGCAGGGCTCCCAAGGAGGATCATGGCGTCCAGATCCCGTGCGATGCCGAGGATTTCGGTCCTGAGGGGGCCGTCTTCCTGGAAGTAGAAGGGGGCGGAGGTCTCGGGCCACACGAGGAGACGGCGGCCGGGTTTCCCCCAGTCGTCCGATTCCCTGACGGCCTCTCGGGAAAGTTCCCGGTAGATGTCGATGGTCTCGGCCTGAAAGGCCGGATCCCACTTGATGTCCTGGGGCACGTTCCCTTGAACGGCAAAGACGGCAAGGGCCGGCACTGAGGTGTCCTCCTCCATGACGGACCGGATCCGTTGGTTGCCGTGGAGATGGAGGAAGAGGAGTCCGAGGGCGACGGCAAGGACTGGATATGGCCTCCAGGATGGTTTCGGGGCGGACACCGCGATCCAGAGAAGGACATTGGCAAGGACGATTAGGTACGAGATCCCGAAGTGACCCCACACGTCCGCTGTCTGAATGAGGGAAGGACTTTTTGAGAGGGCGTAGGCGAGACTCGCCCAGGGAAAACCGGAAAAGAGGTGCTCCCGGAGCCATTCGAGAAGGGTCCACGAGGCAGGAAGAAGTACAAGGGGGCCAAGAATCGGGCTTTTTCGACTCACCCATGCCGCACTCCCTGCCCATACGGCAGGATAGATGGCAAGATAGGCGACGAGTAGACAGATGACCGGCCAGGAAAACCACGGTGGGAGGTTTCCATACCGGGATATGGTAGGGGCCAGCCACCAAAGGATCCCGAAAAAGGAAACAAACCCGGTGACAAGGCCGCAAGACATCCCTTGACGCACGCCCTTGCCCGCGACTGCGAAAAGGAGAGGGACGAGGCAAAAGGAGATGAGGGGGGAGAAGGAAAAGGGAGGAAAGGCCCCGGCGATGAGGAGACCGGAGAGAATGGGGAAAAATGCCGTCATCTATCGGCTTTCAGCAACTCGAGGCGTCACCCGACGCCCCCGAAATCGGGCCTCAGGCGGGCTTGTCGTAGGAGAAGAGGATCCGCTCCTCGAAGGGGATCCTTTCCGGAGGCAGGGCAGGTGGAGGCCATGTCGAACAAAGTTCCATGAGATCGGATCGGGACGGGATGGACTCCCATCCGTATCCCACCGCCTTTTTTTTCACCACGTCGATGAAGGATGCATCGAAGAGGTTGGCCTGGACCGCCCACGGGACGATATAGTCGGGTTCGACGAGACGGGCCGCGGAGATGGTCCCAGCCTCCCTTGTGATGACTGATCCTGGCCCGAATCGCAGGACCATCAGGGATCGCCCGTCGATCACGACGAGGATGTCTATGATGGATACCTGTCTCTTCCCCTTGAACTCCACGGGGATTTTCCGGTCGAGGACGAAGTCCTCGATACGGTAGCCGAGTTCATGTACGAGGTGTTTGGCGAGTTTTTGCCTGATCCTTTCCCGGTCCGTGTCGAGGACGAGGCGTCCGGTGAGAAAGCACGGAACCTTTATATAAAGGGGATCTCTGTGCGTATCCGTGGGCATTCGGTCTTGTTCTCCTTTCGCATCCTTGGCTATAGTGGCAATAAAATTATCCCAAATTATGGGATTATTCGTTTACCATCCATATCCGGCCAGTTTAATAATTCTCGCCCGTCCCGCCATGAAGGTCAACCTGGACAACATCAGCGTCATCCTGAACGGACCCCGTTTTCCTGAAAACATCGGGGCGGCAGCCCGCTGCTGCCGAAACATGGGCATTCCGGAACTCATGGTCGTGAGACCAGAGAACCTCGACCAAGAACGGATGCTCCGCATGGCCACATCCGAGGCCGAGGACCTCATCAAAAAACTCGTTGTTCACGATAGTTTGGAAGATGCCCTCGCCCGCTACAACTATGCAGTAGGAACGACCGCAAGGACCGGTCGCCAGCGTAGACCGACCGACACCCCACGCACCCTTCCCTTTCGTCTTGCCCCCCTGAGCCGGAAAAACCGGATCGCCATCGTCTTTGGTTCGGAAAACTGGGGACTTTCCAACGAGGACCTTCAGCTCTGCCATTTTCTCGTCACCATCCCCACGGCCTCTTTTTCCTCTATCAATCTGGCCCAGAGCGTCATGATCATCTGCTACGAACTCTTCATGGCAGAGGCCAGGGTGGAACTTTTCCAGCCCAGGATTGCTACCATCCAGGAAACGGAGGGTATGTACCGTCACCTGGACGAGGCCCTTCGGGCCATTGGTTTCATCCACCCGCGGGCGCCCGATTACTGGATGTCAAACGTAAGGCGTTTTCTTTCCCGCCTTGAACTGAGAAGCCGAGAGGTGAGACTTGTGAGGGGTTTCTGCAGGCAGCTCCTCTGGGCCATCGGGCAGGGACGGCTTCATGCCCAGGCCCAGCAGGAAGGAACGGTTACCAGTCCACGCACTTCACTTCCTTCTTCTTAAGTTCCATGGCCCGATTCAGATCTATGTTGGACTGATCAAGATCCCCCATCTTTTCGTAGATCTTGCTCCGCATGAGATAGGCGGCCGGATAGCTTTGATCCAGCTCTATGGCATGGTCAACCGCATCGAGAGCGGCCTCCAGGGCATCCATCTGCATAAGGATCCCTGACTTGTGGTAGTGATAGCGGGCGTTGCCCTCCTCGCACCGTATCGCGGTCTCGATATCCGTTAGGGCCTGGTCCAGGTTGCCCTTCTTGCACTTGGCAACGGCCCGGGCCTGATAGGCCTTCGCAGCCGTTGGATCTTGTTCGATGACGAGGTCGAGAATGGCTATGCCTCCGTCGTAGTCCCCATCCATGAGCTTGAACTGGGCATCGACGAAGAGATCATCCTGTTGCTTTTCCATGAGAGAAGACCTCCGGTCCTTTTGTGATTCCATTTCGGTTGGGATCTTTCATAAGAACGTCCCCGTCGACAGTCAAGTCCCGGGGAAGACGTTGACGGCAGGCATTTGCCGTCAATGCCTCTGTTTTCCTTCACCTGGTGGCGCAAGTCAGTTTTTGCTGATAACTGATAGCTCTGAAAAGAAAAGGCCGGGACGAACCCGGCCGTTTTCCGAGCAGCCTGGCGAAACGGATCAGCCGGCGAACGCCCTTTCAAGCGGCGGCACCATCTGCTTCTTGCGGCTCATGACACCGGGGAGCCACACGGTATTTCCATCGAGCTTCTCGCTGAAGGCCTTTTCCACGACGGCCGGATCGTCGGTGACCGCAAGGAGTTCCGTCCCCTCTTTCATGATGTCCGTGAGCATCAGGAAGACGCTGTGGCGGTTGCCGTCCACCTTCATCTTCTTCATCTCGTCGAGAAGGGCGCACTTCATGTCCTTCGTGATGAGATCGAGAGAGATGAGTTCGAGCTGGCCTATGCCCACGGTCTTCCCGCTCATATTGAAGTCCTTGTAGTCCCGATGGATGAGATCCTTCGGGGCCACGCCCTCGACCGAGCTCTTGGCCTTGGCCATCTCCATTCCCCAGGCCATCATGTCGTCAACACCCGCGATCTTGGCAAGGGCCTCGGCGACGGCCTTGTCATCCGGAGTACAGGTGGCGGACTTGAAGAGAACGGTGTCGCTCAAGATGGCGGAAAGCATGAGGCCGGCGACCTTGGGGGCGATGGGCTTCTTGTAGAGATCAATGTACATCTTGTAGAGGACCGTCCCCGTGCAGCCGACAGGAAGGGCAAAGAAAACGATGGGCTTGGAAGTGGTGATGTCTCCGATCTTGTGGTGGTCGACGACTGCGAGGAGTTCTCCCTTGTCCCAGTTGTCCGGGGCCTGCTTGATGTCGCTGTGGTCAACGAGCATGTACTGCTTGTCGGTGACGTCGGTGGTGAGCTGGGGGACCGGGAAACCGAACTTCTCGAGTACGAGCGCGGTCTCCGGATTCAGTTCTCCCTGCCGACAGGGAACCGCGTCCACACCGAGTTCGCGCTGAAGCTCGGCAAGCGCAATCGCGGCAGTGACGGAATCCGTGTCGGGGCTTTTGTGGCCAAGGATCAAAATTGCCATAGTCTGCAACCTCCTACTGGTTTTTCTTAAGAAAACCTTGAAAAATAGTTCTTTCGCCTGATGGTTGTGCTGCTCGTCGGTCAAAAATGCTCAGGAAGAGGGCGGATACAGAGGTCCGCTCCTACGACCTCTTCGCGCATTGCATTCGAACGAAATTTCTCATTTTTCAAGGTTCCCTTAATATTTTTTCCTAAAATGAACTGATATTCAGAAACGAACAACATGTAGCACACCTCTTACCGTTTGCCAAGAAGCTTTTTTGTGACAGAAAACCCCGAAAATATTTCACCTGTACAGTGGCGATGACGTTCATCCTTTTCTCTCAAGGTGATACACGCAATCAATTTCACCACAGAAAGCACCAGAGGACACAGAAAAAATCTCCTATGAAGTTTGATGGTTTCGTAAAAAGTCGAA
>DIFG01000092.1:37563-41376 GCA_002419025.1 Deltaproteobacteria bacterium UBA5754
TTTTCAATATGTTCTGGATGCCGGATCAAGTCCGGCATGACGAGTCCGGCACTTTTTACGAGGCCATCAAGTTTCGCGATCACATTCCGGACGCATTTCGGCAGGGCCGATTACTGCGCTGATACGTAAATCATCCTGCTTCCATTCAGGATGTCGCATTATTAGGGGGGGAATGTACGACAAGGGAATTGACGTCCTTTTCAGGGGGAGGAAAGCGGTTTGACGCCTATGGCCCCCCGCTGGTAGGAAAATTCCGTGCCGCCCAGGGAATCTTGGAGTCGGATAAAGGCCTCGCACACTGAGACTGAGACATTGGGATGGATCATGTCCATGGCTCGGACGACCGCCCTTTCCCGATCCAGCATGCGAGACGAGAGCGTTTCGATGGCCTCGTTATGTTGGTATATCTCACCGGCGATGGCTACGGCCGCCTCCTCGAGTCTTTCCTTGATGATGATAGCACGGGTGTCGAGGGGGCCTTGGGCCTCGATCTCCTTGAGCTTCATGAGTCCACCGCGGATATCCTCGATTTTTTTTGCAAGCCCTTCCCTCTTCTTCGTAAGGTAGATGATCTGTTCCATGGCCCGTTTATCGTTTCCCGCCGAAACCTCTGTCGGGACGTTTGCCTGAGTCCCGATTACATTTGCGATAATGGAGCCTCCGGCCGAGACCGAACCTCCGGCAATGAGCCCCCGTCCGCCGGCGACATGAACGGATCCGGAGACCGTGCAGACCGCATTAAGGATGTAGTCCCGGACCTGCAAATCGCCATGGACCTCGATATTGGCATATTCCACCGCAGAACAGGAAAGATTTCCCGAGACGATGACCCGCGTGTTCTCCGAACGGATGATGCCGGTGACATCCATATCACCCCCGGCCTTGATTCGAACCTCGTCCTCCACGTCTCCCTTAACGACCAGGTCCCCGGCCGTCTCCACCTCAGACCCAGTTCCGATGAAACCTTTTACAATGAGCCTTTTCCCAACAAAAGAGATGTTGCCTACAGAGATGTCCACAGGTCCGGGGATCTCAAACTCCTCAAGGACGGAGATGACGCCGCCTCTTTTCACCAATGCGCCGGGATGGATGGCCAAGAGTAGTTCATCGTCTTTTGAGATCTCTGTCCCAGGCCCAGAGGGAAAGGGGATCCATGCCCCAGGCTTTGGGGCAATTTCTTCCCCGAAAACGTTAATTCCGGGGATCCCGGGTCCGGGCCGGGTCTTTCGCGCGATAACCTCGCCTTTTTTCACGTTGACGATAACGCCTCGATCCCGAAGATCGATCATCAGGGGCTCGGGACTTTCTTCCCCTGGCCTGTCTTTTCTAAGGGGTATTTCGTAGATGATGCGGGCATCCTCCCCGGAAACGGGTTCCTTGCCTTTGGCAAGGACCCATTTCTTCCCGTCTTCCCTGGGTGCAGGAAGAAGTCCCGAGACGATTCCGTGCCCTGCGAGGACTCCTGGGAGTTGCGGTACCCAGTCCAATTCCAGATGTCCGTCCAGAGGAAAAAGCGCTGCCTCCAAAAGGTCCTTGGACACACTGAGTCTCGCCTTTCCGTCGAAGACGGAGACACCCTTCAAGAGATCAGACCGGTTCATGGCAAAGCGGTTCTTCGGCCTAGGGAAGGTCCGAGAGGGAAAAATGCGGGGGTGACAGAAGGAAATGTCATATCGTATATTCATTCATATCGGATTTTTTTCGTTTTCCTATACTGCACTGTTCTGTCAGTAAACTGAAAGCGTCCGAAAAAACCGCTTTTTCCATGCGATGCGGATCTTTTTGGGCAAACCCTGCCGGCGAATCCGTACTGCTCTGAAAGGGTTGCCCTGCTCCGCTTCAACCGTCGATCATACGTAAAAGGAGATCCATCCATGAAGTTTTTCATCGACACGGCAAATCTAGACGAGATCCGCAGGGCCGACGCCCTTGGACTCGTGGACGGGGTCACGACCAACCCTTCCCTCATCGCACGGGAAGGTTGTTCCTTTGAACAGAGGATCCGAGAGATCTGTGAGCTGATCGACGGACCGGTGAGCGCTGAGGTGGTGAGCACGGATGCCGCAGGGATGGTCGCCGAGGCGAAACGGCTCTCAAATATTGCCCAAAACGTGGTCGTCAAAATCCCCATGACCACGGAAGGACTTCGGGCTACGCACGAACTCACAGGATTGGGGATCAGAACCAACATCACCCTCGTCTTTTCGCCCATCCAGGCCCTTCTTGCAGCAAAGGCGGGAGCGACTTACGTCAGCCCCTTTATCGGGAGGCTCGATGACATCTCTCACGTGGGCATGGATCTCGTCCGCGATGTCATCGAGATCTACACCAACTACGCCTTTGACACCGAGATCATCGTCGCCAGCGTAAGACATCCGGTTCATGTGCTGGACGCAGCCAAGATGGGGGCGGACATTGCGACCATCCCCTACAAGGTCATCGGCCAACTGGCCCATCACCCGCTCACGGACATCGGGCTCGAGAAATTTTTAAGGGATTGGGAAAAGGTGCCGAAATAAGGGGCAGGATGCCTTCTCTCTTTTCCCAAAATTCAGCGGCTTTTATCGCCATTTTCTGCGCGATAGCCTTCTTCCTCGTTTCCGTTGCCGGACATGCCGGAGGAACGGGCATCTACATGTACACGGACAAACGGGGCGTCATCCACTACACAAACGCCCCGACTGACAACCGTTATCGGCCCGTCAAGCTCCCCGTTGCCAAGCGGGCGCATGTCCCGCCGGCCAAGAAAACGGCGAGGTTCACTCCTTCGGGCAACCTTGACCCCATCATTCAGAAAACCGCAAGGAATCACGGCCTCGACCCCGCACTTGTCAAGGCTGTCATTCAGGCGGAGTCAGGCGGCCAGGCCCAGGCCATATCGCCAAAGGGCGCCATGGGCCTCATGCAGCTCATGCCTGGAACAGCGGCGGAACTCGCTGTCTGGAATCCCTTCGATCCTGTCTCCAATATCTGGGGAGGCACGAGCTACCTGAGGGCCATGCTGGATCGCTTCAACGGAGACATCATCCTTGCACTTGCCGCCTACAACGCCGGCCCAGGCGCGGTGGAGAGAAACGGTGGAGTCCCGCCCTACCCCGAGACAATCTCCTACATCCGCAAGGTCCTCTCGCACTGGGCACGCTTCAGCAATCCCGACTTATGACAGGAAGTCCAGCTTCCAGCATGAAATTTGCATAAAATCTGCGTATAGTCCTTGACGAATACACCAAGCCTTCTTATTGTGCTGTTATAATCAGTTAGAGAGTTCGCTATGGGGGCGAACCGGTTTCGACGGGGGCATGGAAATTCAAGTTGCATGCCGAGGCTCTGCAACCTCGTAAAAATGCAGAAAAAAAACACAAACGCCGACTCTAACTACGAGTACGCACTGGCCGCTTAAGACGGCCAGCATTCACCCTGGCAGGCCTACAGGCCGGACGTGGATGTCATTACAGTAGGCTGGCCGTTCCGGGAAGCCTGAGGACCGGAAAGGCAAGACTCCACTCAGGATAGCCCAATCGATCGCGCCCGGATCGAGAAAGTTGGGCGAAACGTCAAAATCCGGGATAAGCATGTAGACGCTTGGGTGGAATGCTTCCGGACGCGGGTTCGATTCCCGCCGCCTCCACCATTTAGAAAAGACAAACCCGTCTCTCTGGGGTCATTCTCCGGGGTGACGGGTTTTCTTTTTCCCCTTGTTTCTAAAGGCTTTGCGCCCGTTTCACATCTTTCCAAAGCACCTCTACGCACCATCGATTCTCCCCATCCTCCAGCCTTTCTTTCTCTGTTTGGCCCCTGATTCTCTGTTTTCTC
>DIFG01000081.1 GCA_002419025.1 Deltaproteobacteria bacterium UBA5754
ACACAAAACGTCGAGGAGCCGAAAATTTGTCAGCAGCGCCTGAAAAACGCCCGGATCACCTCTGAGGGTGTCTGCCGAATGGAAAGGATTTGAAATTTATTCCGGACGGCATGCAAACTACGTGATTTTTGAAGAGTTGCGGATCAAAAGTCCTTATCGCCGTCCATGCGGCGCAGGACATGTGCAAGCATGTCGTTCTCTTTTCCGGACTTGACCGCCATGCGGATGTATCTCCCGTCAAGACCCGAAAAGTTGGAACAATCCCGGATGAGGATCCCTTCCGCCTCAAGGAACTTCGTCACTTCGCCTGCTGACCACGGAGGACGCACCTGATAGAGGATGAAATGGGTCTCTCCGGGCAAGGGCTTCAGAAAGGAGACCCCTTCCAGCAAGGCAAGAAAGCGCCTTTTTTCTCGGGCGCAATACTTACGCACCTCTTCTTCGTAGGCCGTCTCTTTTAACAGATATTCTCCGGCGATCTGGGAAAGTCGGCTGACCGCCCAGGGTTTCACGGCGCTCTCCAAGGTCTCCTTCAGGGCCGTGGAACCCACGGCATACCCGAGCCGAAGACCCGGAACACCATAAATCTTGGAAAACGACCTGAGTATCAGGACGTTTTCCAGAGAACGCCCCAAAAGGGAAGACAGCGCGTCCTCGGCCACAAAAGGGGCATAGGATTCGTCCACGACCCAGAAGGTCCGCGGTCTTTTGGATGCGGCATCCGCAATGTCACGAGGCGGGATGTAGCGTCCGGTCGGGTTGTTCGGGTTGCACAGAAAGACGAGATCCCTTTCCGTTGCCGCATGGAAAATGGCATCGAGACATTCCCCGGCGCTTAAGCCTTCCGGTCCCAAAGGGACGGAGACCACCTCGCAGCCCGCCTTCCTGGCCGCGTCTTCATAATCCGCGTAGGTCGGAATGGGTATAACGACCCGCTCCGGGCGAAGAAGAGCGGGGATTGCATGGATCCAGTCCGTAGTCCCCGGCACCACGAAGATCCGATCCGGCGCAAGCCCGTACCTGCGCCCGATGGCCTCCCGAAGGCACAGGCTATCCACCTCGGGAAGTCGGCGGATCTCGTCGATCTGACGGATCAAGACCTCCCTAAGACCGGAAGGAGGTGGAAGCGGGCTGATATTGCTGCTGAAATCGATTATTTCTTCCGGCCTTTTGCCGAGACGCCTGGCAAGACCGTAGATATCGCCACCATGGCCGTAAAGCACCGTTAAGCAGGATGCGGCCCGAAGGATCTTTCGTACAACCCCCGAATGGCCTTCTTGCCGTCTTCAGTAAGGTAGCGGGTCCCGGTGCCGGCGAAGTTTCTGTGGGTGATGACAGGCTCGTCCTCGACCCAATCCGCTCCGTTCCAGGAATACCACCGGTTCGACTCCTGATCAAAGACGCTCAAGGGCCTATTGAAGAACTTGGCGAGTTCCACGGCCCAGCCCGTTCCTCCCTTTACGGTCTTGTCCGGCTGGATCCAGCCGACCGCAAAGACCTGATGGCCGTTGTTGACCACGTGAAAAATGGACTGGATGACCCTGCGGATCTTCTCCGCCTCGGCATAGGTCCGTCCCATGTGTTTCGAGACGATGATCATGCTGATATCGCCCTGCTTGAGTTCCTCGTCCGTGAGGACCCTCACGTCCTTGACGCGATCCATTCGATGGCCCTTGAAGGAAAAATTCACCTCCTTGATGCCCCAAATCTCCGCGTTCCGGCCGAACTCGGCCTCGGCCCCCTTGAGCCCTCCGCTGTACAGGGTGTATTGCGACAAATCCGTCACGAACGAATCCTCCTCATGGCAATGGGAAATTGGCTACCCTTCTTTTTCGCCGCAGATAACGTCCTGGCGAAGATAGAGGAGCTTTTTATAAACGATCTCGATAAATTCGGCGAGAGGGCCGTGCTTGTTCTCGCCGGATTGGGCATAGGCCTTGGCGATCTCCACGGCCTGACGCAAACACTCCTCCCTATCATAAACCTGAAGTTCCATCACTTTTCCCTTTCACGAATTCCGGGAGGACCTCCATGAGTCTTCGAAGGGCCTCTCCCCGGTGGCTGATCCGGTTCTTTTCGGCAGGTTCGAGTTCCGCCATGGTCCGGCCGAGGGCAGGGACGAAAAAGACTGGGTCATATCCGAAACCTCCCGTGCCCGCCGGTTTCACGGTGATACGACCCTCGCACGCCCCCTGGGCAAAGACCCGCCGACCGGAAGGATCCGCAAGGACGAGAACACATCGAAACCGCGCAGTGCGCCTTTCTTCCGGCAGTCCGGCAAGGAGTTCGAGGAGCTTGGCGTTGTTTTCGGCGTCACTTGCCCCCTCTTTTGCGAAACGGGCGGATCTGACCCCAGGCGCGCCTCCGAGGGCGTCCACCTCGAGTCCCGAATCGTCGGCAAGGGCCGGACAGCCGGTCGCGGCCGAGACAGTCAGGGCCTTTTTGAGGGCATTGTCCAGGAAGGTCTCCCCGTCCTCCACCACCTCCGGCACCCCGGAAAAATCTGCCAGGGATCGCACGTCCAGGTCCAGTCCGTGGAGGAGGCGGCGGATCTCGCCCACCTTGCCCGCGTTTCGTGTGGAAATGACCAGGACACGTCTCATGATCCCCCCTTCTCCTCCTGGACGGTGTGGTCCCGCACGTCGTACAGATCTATCGAGACCGCCCCTGCGGGGCAGATAGTGTAACACCGCATGCAGCGGATGCACGCCCCGGAGTTGATGGAATCCGTCCCGTCGAAAAACGAGATGTCAACAGGACATATCCTCCTGCAAGCGGAACACTGGACACAACGATCGCTGTCAAACCGAAGCCTCAAGAGGCTTACCCGGTTGAAAAGCCCGAATAAGGCCCCGAGGGGACAGATCGTGCGGCAGAAAAATCGATTCGTGACGACACAACCTGCAAGAATCGCAAAAAGCACGGCGAGCTTGGAGAAAAAAAGCATACCCGCCAACCGCCGCAGGCCCGGCTCCATGGCAAGGAGAGGAAGACCCGCTTCCAGGGTACCTGCCGGGCAGACGAACTTGCAGAACCATGCGCTTCCAAAGCCCACTACATCCACTACAAAAAGGGGCAAAAGGACCACAAAAAACAGCAAAAAAAGATAAGGACCCCAGCGGAAGATCCGGGGGAGGGAAAACTTCCTGACCGGAATCCGGTACAACCATTCCTGAAGATACCCGAACGGACAGAACCATCCGCACGGGATCCTGCCCATCAGGGAACCGAAGATGCCGATGGTGCCCAGGACATAGGCACCAAAGTGAAGCTGATGGACCGCAAAGGCGGGCCGAATGCCGGCAATGGCGTTTTGCAAACCTCCGAGAGGGCAGGAAAAGGCGGCGGCAGGACAGGAATAGCAGTTGAGGCCAGGGAAGCAGATCCTTTTGGTCCAGCCCTGAAAGATCCGGTCCTTCCAGGGAAAAAGCCAGTACGAATTGGCGAGAAGGAGGGAAAAGATCTGGATACGGCGTCGTCCTCTTTCCATCACCCGATCCCGATGCAGCTCAGGCAGACGCTCACGGCCTTCTGCCAGAGGGCGGATGCCTCACCCGCCCAGACGCCGAATGCGGCAAGGAGAGAAGACACGACAAGCAATGCCCATGAAAGGGGCCTTTTCCTCATGACGAGACCTCCAGTGACCGGGGATCAGGTTATGATACCGCAGTATCCGGGACCCTCAAGGTGCCTCTGTCACCCGCCGTGCCTTCTCTCCGAGGTGAACGCGCTCGTCACGGCGGTCGTCCAGCTTGATGACCGTGTACACGCGCTGGACACCCATGCCGAAAGGCACCTCATGGAGTGCACGCGCGATCTCGAGAAGGCCTTCCACCTCCCCTTCAATGGTCGTTCCCATGTCATGAAGGGCGTGAGGGACACCCATGTCCTTGAGGATCCGGTGGATCTCGACGATATAACGCCCCACACCCGTAGTGCCTGTCCCGAGCGGGACGATGCTGATGTCCATGATAGCCATGAGAAAAGACCTCCTTCCTATCTTTTGATCCCGCTCAAAAAACCCGATTCTCGCGGCGTTGCTTCAATTTTCCAGTCCATGCAGCGTACGCTAACTACGCCTCATTCCTGGAAAATTTCGAGCCTTGCATCTCGGGCTTTTTGAGCGGGATCAGATTTTGAGGTTTTTGCAGTGCGATCATCTTTTGATGGTTTCGTAAAAAGTCGAAAATTCCAATTTGGCATCATTCCGGCGGAGGCCGGAATCCAGTGTTTTCAATATGTTCTGGATGCCGGATCAAGTCCGGCATGACGAGCCTGGGACTTTTACGAGACCATCATCTTTTGCCTTTCGACCATCGCCAGGCTGGCCCATGCACGCCCTTCCAGTAAGACGGCACGAAGAGCACCGCCACGGTATAGAGTTCGAGGCGGCCGGCCAACATGCAAAAAGTCAGGACGAGCTTCGTGGGATCCGAAAGGTCTGCGAAATTCCGGGCTGGTCCAACGGTCCCGAGGCCGGGACCGACATTGTTGAGGGTCGCAATGACTGCGGTAGCGCCGGAAACCATGTCCAGCCCAAGCCCGGTCACAAGGAGTGTGGCTGCGACAAACACGGAAAGATACAGGGAAAGATAGCCGAGGATTGCCTGGACGATATCGGGATGCACCCTGCGCCCATCAAGTTTTACTGCATCGACTGAACGCGGATGAATGAGCTTTTTGATCTGAAACCGGGTGAACTTCCCGAAAAGGAGTATGCGGACCTGCTTGATTCCCCCTGCGGTTGACCCGGCCATGCCCCCGAGGAACATGAGAGAGATGAGGATCACCTTGCACAAGGGGGCCCAGAGGTCGAAGTCTGCGGTGCCGAAACCCGTGGTGGTCACGATGGCCCAGACCTGAAAGGACGCGATTCGAAAACCCTCCCCCCAGGAGTCATGGATGCCGCCCCACATGTTCGCACAGCAGATGACCACAGTCGCGAGCACACCCCCGGCCAGATAGAAACGGAGTTCCTCGCTTCGCCACCAGGAACGGAAATCCCCGGTGAATAGCCGGTAGTGGAGGGTGAAATTGATCCCGGCAAGGATCATGAAAAAAATGATTATCCACTCGATCCAGGAATTCTGAAAATAGGCGACACTTGCCGTATGGGTGGAAAAACCTCCGGTTGCAAGTGTTGCAAAGGAATGGCAAACAGCATCAAAGAAATCCATACCCGCCAGCATGAGTAGAACCACCTCTGCAACAGTCATGACGAGATAGACCCCCCAAAGAATTCGGGCCGTGTCCTGTATCCTCGGGGCAAGCCGGTCCTTTGTTGGGCCTGGCATCTCGGCCTGAAAGAGCTGCATGCCGCCGATTCCAAGGATGGGAAGTATGGCAAGGGAAAGGACGATGATCCCCATGCCTCCGAGCCAGTGGGTGAGCGATCTCCAGAAAAGGAGTCCGTGTCCTAAGACCTCCACCTCCCGAAGGATTGTGGATCCCGTCGTGGTAAACCCGGACATGGACTCGAAGAGGGCATCGGCGAAACCCGGAATCGCCCCGGAAAAATAATACGGGAACGCCCCGATGACGGCAGCCGCTGCCCAGCTGAAGGTCACGATAGCGAATCCCTCCCGATGGCCGATCTCCTTCTCGGGCACAAAGGCCCAGACAAGCCCCCCTCCAGCCACAAGGCCCAGGGCGCTCGATACGAGAAAGGCCGCCCATGACCGGTCCCCATAGTAGAGGCAAAAAGGGATCGGCGTGAGAAGGGCAAGAGAGAGAAAGATGATAAGCCAGCCGATGAGGGCCCCTACGGTGCCGAGTCTCATGCGGTCAGAAACTTTTCCACTGCGGGCAGATCCTTTCTCATGGAAAAGATCACAAGACGATCCCCTGCCTTCATGACCGTCTCGCCCGACGGAATCAGGACCTTTCCGTGACGGACAATGGCCCCCACGTTCACTCCAACAGGAAAGCGTGCGTCCTTGAGGGTACGGTTGGTGAATGCCCACCGCTCGGAGATCACGAATTCCATGACCTCTGCGTCAGTGCCGAGCAAGGTCGCGACCGACAGGATCGCTCCTCGCCGAACGAATTGCAGGATCATCTTGGCGGCCACGAGCCGGGGGCTCAGGGCGACATCTATGCCGAGCTTGCCCAAAAGGGGGATGAAATCCGGACGACTTATCCGCGTGATGCACTTCTTCGCACCGTGGTGCTTGGCAAGGAGGCTTGCCAGGATATTGGTCGTATCCCCGTTCGTTACGGCAATGACCAGATCCGCGTCCTCGATCCCCTCTGAGACGAGCTCATGGGCGTCCAGGCCATCGAAATTAAGGACAACGGTGTTGGCAAGCCCCTCGGCAAGCCGTTCACACTTGAGGTGGTCGGACTCCACGATGGAGACATCGATATCCTGGTCTTCAAGGGCCTTGGCCACCCGGAACCCCACCTCTCCTCCGCCGATGATAAAGACCTTCTTCGGGGCCGCACTTTTGAAGCCGAGGAGATCTTCCACCGCGGCCATGTCCTGGCGATTGAGCGCCACGTAGATCCTGTCACCCGAGCGGATCTCGTCATTTCCTCTAGGAATGAGGGTGTTTCCATCCCTGACGATTGCAACTACGAGAAAATCGTACAGCCCACGAAGATCCCTGAGCTGGGCGAGACTCACGCCGCAGAGAGGATTCCCTTCCCGGATGTGATAACCGAGAACCACGACCTCCCCATGCGCGAAATCCACCATTTCGAACGCCTCGGAAAGGGCGCTGATCTTCAGGATCTCCTCGGCCATGGCCTGATCCGGATTGATGATGAGATCGATGCCGAGCTGATGTTCGCTTAAGGGAGACACTATGGCACGGTAATCCTCGTTCTTGACCCGGGCCACGCGCCTTCTCACCCCGTACTGCTGGGCGAGGATGCAGGAGATGAGATTTACCTCGTCGAAATCAGTGACCGCGATAAAAAGATCGGCCTTGTCAACACCGGCCTGTTCAAGGACACGGGCGGAGGCCCCGTTTCCCTGCACCGTCATGATGTTGAGTTCCCGCTCCACCTTCCGGAGACGCTCCGCATCCCGGTCCACGAGCACGACCTCGTGCTTCTCGATGGAAAGCTGTTCGCAGAGGTGTTTCCCCACCTCTCCAGCGCCGACTATGAAGATCCGCATGGTGAGTCCGAGCCGGTATCCCGAGAAAGGCCGCGGATATGGAAGGAGCCCGGGATCGGCCCTTCTACAGGCTGGAGGCGGCGCCCGGATTCGAACCGGGGAATAACGGTTTTGCAGACCGTCGCCTTGGCCACTTGGCTACGCCGCCTGAAAAACTGCCGATCCATACCACACAGGGTGGGCTTTGACAAGGCAAATCTCCTGAAACAATGAGGCTCAGTCAAGGGGTCGGACTCACGAATCCCATTCTCCTCAGGCGTACGCATAGGAGGCCAAACTCCTCGGGCAGGAGCGACTGGGGACCGTCCGAGACAGCCTGATCAGGGGCCGCATGCACCTCGACGAGAAGACCTCCTCGCCTTGCCCTCGAACGAAATCCCCTATTCTTCGAGGTTTCTTCCTATTAACGTGATCCTATCCCAGAAGACCAAGGTAACTAAACCACCGGCCCCCCATGTAGGGCAAGGTCCTAAGAGACTCTGAGCGCTTACTGCGCGCAGACACATCACCCTGATGGAAAAGGAACCCTCGCATCAAGATATGTCTGATCCCGCTCAAAAAACCCGAT
>DIFG01000070.1:0-20138 GCA_002419025.1 Deltaproteobacteria bacterium UBA5754
GTTTCCGGCGTGAGAGGCCAGCGTCCTAGGCCACTAGACGATGGGACCGTGTCGCGTGAAGTTACCTTGACGATCAGGATTTTGTCAAGGATGGTCGTTTAAAGCCCTCTGATCCCGCTCAAAAAAAACCGATTCTCGCGGCGATGCTTCGATTTTCCAGCCCATGCAGCGTACACTGTAGGGGCAAATGGCGATTCGTCCTCCATTCCTGGGAAATTTCGCGCCTCCCTGCCTGCCGCCTGCCTGTCGGCAGACTGGGCAGGCAGGGCATCCCGGATTTTTTCGGCGGGATCATATTTTGAGGTTTTTGCAGTGCGATCAGAGAGTCTTATTTCACATCCTTGAACTCGGCGTCGATGACGTCGTCCTGGCCTTTTCCGGGTCCTTCTCCTTTTGTCTCCTCACCGGCGCCCTCCGATGCGGCCTTTTTGTACATCATCTCGGCAAGGGTGTGGGATGCCTTCATGAGCTCGTCCTGGGACTTGCGGATGGCCCCGACATCTGATGTCTCCATCGCCTTTCTGAGGTCGGCGATCCTGTCCTGGATCGCTTTCTTTGTGGCATCGTCCACCTTGTCGCCCAGTTCCTGGATGCTCTTTTCCGTGCTGTAGATGAGGGTGTCGGCCTGGTTTCGTGCCTCGACGAGCTCCTTCTTCTTCCTGTCCTCTTCGGCGTGGGCCTCGGCCTCCTTGACCATGCGTTTGATCTCCTCCTCGGAGAGCCCGCTTGAGGCCTGGATCCTGATGGACTGCTCCTTGCCGGTGGCAAGGTCCTTGGCCGAGACATTCAGGATCCCGTTCGCGTCTATGTCGAAGGTGACTTCTATTTGCGGCACGCCCCGGGGAGCAGGAGGGATGCCCATGAGTTCGAACCGTCCGATGGACTTGTTGTCCGCCGCCATCTCCCGCTCTCCCTGAAGAACATGGATGGTGACTGCATTCTGGTTGTCTGCGGCGGTGGTGAAGATCTGGCTCTTTTTGGTGGGGATCGTGGTGTTCTTTTCGATGAGTCGGGTCATGACGCCGCCAAGGGTCTCGATCCCGAGGGAGAGGGGTGTTACATCCAGGAGCAGGACGTCCTTAACCTCGCCCTTCAGGACCGCGCCTTGAATGGCGGCCCCGATGGCAACGACCTCGTCCGGGTTGACGCCCTTGTTGGGTTCTTTCCCGAAGATCTCCTTGACCTTCTCCTGGACACGGGGCATGCGGGTCATCCCGCCCACGAGGATTACTTCGTCGATGTCGGCCATGGTGAGGCCTGCGTCCTTGAGGGCTGTCATGCACGGTGGCGCAAGGCGGTCGATAAGGTCGGAGACAAGGGATTCGAGTTTGGCACGGGTCAGCTTGACGACGAGGTGCTTGGGCCCACTCGCGTCCGCGGTGATGAAGGGGAGATTGATCTCTGTCTCCGTGGTGGTGGATAGCTCGCATTTGGCCTTTTCCGCGGCCTCTTTCAGTCGCTGGAGGGCCATGCGATCCTGGCGGAGATCGATCCCGTTCTCCTTTTTGAATTCGTCTGCAAGCCAGTTCAGGATGCGCTGATCGAAGTCCTCGCCGCCGAGGAATGTGTCGCCGTTCGTGGCCTTGACCTCAAAGACCCCTTCTCCGATCTCGAGGATGGAGATGTCGAAAGTGCCGCCGCCGAGGTCAAAGATGGCGATCTTTTCCTCCTTCTTTTTGTCAAGGCCGTAAGCGAGGGATGCGGCAGTGGGCTCGTTGATGATCCGAAGGACATTGAGACCCGCGATGCGACCCGCGTCCTTGGTCGCCTGTCTCTGACTGTCGTTGAAGTATGCAGGAACAGTGATCACGGCATCCGTGACCTTTTCACCGAGATAATCCTCCGCTGTCTGTTTCATCTTGGCAAGTATCATGGCGGAGATCTCGGCGGGGCTGTACTCCTTGTCCTTGACCTTGACGTATGCATCCCCCTGGGGGCCTTCGACGATGGAGAATGGGACGACTTTCCTGGTTTTTTGGACCTCTGGATCGTTGAATTTGCGTCCAATGAGTCTTTTGATCCCATAGATGGTGTTTTCCGGGTTTGTCACCGCCTGTCTGCGGGCGAGCATACCAACGAGGCGTTCCCCTTTGTCAGTGAACGCCACGACCGAAGGTGTGGTCCTTCCGCCTTCTGCATTCGATAGGACCTTTGGCTCCCCGCCCTCCATGATGGCCACGCAGGAATTGGTGGTTCCCAGATCGATTCCGATGACCTTTGACATATCATTTCCTCCTGAAATTTTGGTGGCGTTGTAAAAAGTCTCCATCTGCTGCGTTGCGCCGCATCCTTACGTCACTGCGACTTACGCTTAGTAAGCCTCATTCCTCAGGATTTGCACGCCCTGCATCCGGAGTTTTTACTTGGCCATTCCGCTTTTTGAGTCTTTACGGGTCCATCAATTCTGTGTTGTGAAAGGTGCTTTTCGTGCCAACAAAATAAAAACTAAGCATCTCCGCCCGATTGTCCACTGCCTTCGGGTGAGGAAGATGTTTTTTTGGAAACCGTCACCAGGGCGGGCCTCAGGACCCGTTCGTGGAGGGTGTATCCGCGAAGGAGCTCCTGGACAACAGTGTTTTCTTCATGATCGGAGTTTTCCACAATGGAGAGGGCCTCGTGGACAGCGGGATCGAACCTCTGACCCACGGCCGTGAAGGTCTTGAGGCCGTAGCGTTCAAGGGTCTTCAGATATCCTGTAAGGGTGATTTCGAGGCCATCTATCAGTTTCTCGATGTCCCTTGACTCCTTGGCCGAGGAGACAGCCCGTTCCAGGTTGTCGAGAAACGGCAGGAGGTCGTTTGCGAAGGCTGCGAGGGCGTATTTTATGTGTTCGGCCTTTTCCCGTTCGATCCTTTTCTTGAAATTGTCAAGTTCAGCGGCGAGCCGCATGACCTGTTCGCGGCAGATCCGGAGTTCTTCTTCCGTCTCGGCGAGACGGAGAGCGAGTTCTTCAGCAGACGCGGTCTGCTCTTCCTGGACTTCCTGTACATTTTTTTTCTCTTCTGTTGTCATGGGCAAAACTCCTGGAGCTTTTTTCTGAGGACGTTTCGGGTGTATTCCACGAAAGCGATGACCCGGGGGTAATCCATGCGGACAGGGCCGATCACTCCGATGCCCCCGAGGCGTGTATCCTTTTTGTCGTAGGGGGCAAGGACCATGGAGCAGCGGGGGACGTCATGTCCCAATTCCTCGGGGCCTATGATGATCTGGACGTCCTCTTTTTCGAGGTAACGGTCGAGGAGGATGATGAGGTTCTGTTTCTCCTCGAGGGCCTGGAGCAGGCCCCGTAAGCCCTGGTTTCTGAAGAACTCAGGCTGGTCGAGGAGGTTTGGGCGGCCGCTCACGAAGACGTCCTGGGTATCGAGGGCTGAAAGGTTGTGCGGGTGGGCGATGTCGAGGAGGGACGAGATCACCCGTTTGTCGTTTTCCAGATCACGGGAAAGGCTTTCCCGGACCTCTTCCAGATCCATTTGAGAGAGTGCCGCATTTAGTTGATGAGAGAGGCGTTCGAGACGGTCCTCGGAAATGTCCCAGGGAAGCCGGACCGTCCTGTTTTCCACGAAGCCTGTCTCAGAGACGGTGACGACGAGGACCAGGGATGGGCGGATTCGAATGAATTCCACGTGTTTCGGAGAGGTCCGGCCCCCTTTGGGGGAACTCGCGACTGCGGCGTGGCCAGTGAATGTAGCGAGGATCTCAACGCTCTTCTTGAGGGTAGAGGCCAAGTCCTCACAGCGCAGGAGCAGGGCCTTTTCGATGGCCTCTTGATCTTCGAGGGAGAGTTCGCGGGTCTCGATGAGATGCTCGACAAAGTATCTCAACCCGGCCTCGGTGGGGAGCCTCCCAGCGGAGGTATGGGGCTGGGTGAGGTAACCCAATTCCTCTAAATCGGACATGGCGTTTCTGATAGTGGCGGCGCTGAGGTTGAAGGGCATCATCTTGGAGAGCGTCCGGGACCCGACGGGCTCGGCGGTTTCGATGTAAAGCTGGATGATCGCCCTGAGGATCTCGCGGCTCCGATCGGAAAGACAATCCCTTTTGTCCATCTTTATTTGAGGCTGCATGGTCTTTTAGCACTCTAAACAAGTGAGTGCTAAAGAAGGTAATGTCCACCTGCCGGGATGTCAATGCAAAAGGAGCGTCGAATATGGATGGCCTTGTAGAAAGCGCCGGACTCGTCATGCCGGACTTGATCCGGTATCCAGAATATATTGAAAACACAAAATTATTCCGGCATCTGCCGGAATGGCGCCAGATTGGAATTTTTGAGTTTTCCCTGAATCCGTGAGCCGACGTTCGGGCTGTTTGTTCCGTGCGGCAGACAGCCCCCGTCCATGGGGGCGGATTTGCCGACGGCGCCCGTCCATGGGCGCCTTACTCCACAAACATCCCGAAAGTCGGCCTATTATGAAAAATCAGTAGGTTGAATGCATATCTCACGGATTCAGATTTTCGAAACCATACAATATTGAACAAGTGTTCATTTTCGATTAAGTGGATGCGTTCAGCCTGAACGCCGTGAGACTGCGGCCGGGCATGTTTGTGAAGTGAAGTGTCCAGTCTGTCGCACGGAACACATGACCCTGCCGCCGGCCTCATCCGGTTAAAACGCAATTGGGTGCACAATCCACGGATTCAGGTTTGTATCTCGCTGTAATGGGGAGGGACCTTCATGGAAAGCGGGGGAACAAGGGGAGGAATGGGTATCCTTCTGTGCCTCATGGTCCTTTTTGCGTGCGCATGCAGGGAGACATGGCACGCCAGGGGTGCACATGCCGGAGGAGGAGGCGCCTATCCCAACGGAGCCGAAGGGTTTCTCGTGGGGGCTGCGCCTCCACCCGGAATCACGTTCATCAATTACCTCTATTACTATCATTCCAACGAGATGATGGACGATGATGGAAATGGAAATCCGGCATTTGACGAGATATCGGTCTGGGCAGAGGTCGCACGCTTCATCTGGATCTCAAAGGCCCAGTTCCTTGGGGCGAACTACGGCCAGCACATCTTTTTCCTCGCTACTGACACAGACCTTGATTTCACGGTCCCATTTGGTCCTAAGGGAGACAGGCATTATCACAGCACGGACATCCCCTATGTCATCTGGTCGCCCTGCCTCCTGACATGGCATCTGCTCGAGGGAAGGCTCCACATGATCCTCGACGTGGCGGATCTTTACATCCCCTTTTCAAACGAGGGCAAGAACGATCCCTCTTCCTTCGGGCGAAATTTCTGGACCATCGAGCCGGTCTTCGCGGTCACGTGGCTCCCGGTCCCGGCCATCGAGTTCTCGGCCAAGTTCATGTACGATTTCAACACCCGTCAGGAAGATTTTCTTCCCGGCCCCCCGGTTACCCTCGACCGCACTCCAGGTGATGAGTTCCACGTGGATTTCGCCGCGTCTTATGCCGTTCAGCCCAATCTGCGTCTCGGGGTGAGCGGTTATTACTACCGTCAGGTGGAGGACGACGACTATCACGGTCTCGACGCCTTTCCCGAACCGCTTCGTACCGCCCTCGAAGGTATGGAAGGCGCACAGTCCAGGGCCTGGGCCCTCGGGCCCGGGGTCTGGTATCAGCGCGGGAATATGATGGCGGAGTTTCGGACCCAGTTCGAGTTCGAGGCCCGGAACAAGACCGAAGGCACCAATGCCTGGCTCAAGTTCTATTACCTTTTTTAAGGAGACGACCATGAACGACAGCTACAAGATCTTTCTTTCGGAAAAGGAGTTGCCGGATGCCTGGTACAACATCCTTCCGGATCTGCCCACACCCCTTGCCCCCCCGCTCCATCCCAAGACCGGGCAACCCGTCACCCCCGAGGATCTGAGGCCCATCTTTCCAGATGCCATCATCGCCCAGGAGGTGAGCGGGGAGCGATGGATCGAGATCCCCGGTCCGGTCCGTGACGTCCTCAAGCTCTGGAGGCCGAGTCCCCTCCACCGGGCGCGCAACTTCGAAAAGGCCCTCGAAACCCCTGCCCGGATCTATTACAAAAACGAGGGTGTGAGCCCTCCGGGCAGTCACAAGCCGAACACAGCGGTCGCCCAGGCCTACTACAACAAGGAGGCGGGCATCAAAAGGCTCGCCACCGAGACGGGCGCCGGCCAGTGGGGAAGCGCCCTTTCCTTTGCCTGTCAGCTCTTCGGCCTGCAGTGCACGGTCTACATGGTGAAGGTGAGCTATGAGCAGAAGCCCTATCGCCGCATCCTCATGAATGTCTGGGGCGGAGAGGTCTTTCCGTCTCCCACGGAAAGGACCAACTCAGGCCGTGCCATCCTGGCGAAAAATCCCGATACCAAGGGCAGCCTTGGAATCGCCATCTCCGAGGCAGTGGAGGACGCGGCCACCCACGAGGATACGAACTATGCCCTCGGAAGCGTCCTCAACCATGTTGTCCTTCACCAGACCGTAATCGGCATCGAGACCCAGAAGCAACTGGCGCTGGCCGAGGAAAAGGCAGACATCCTCATCGGGTGCGTGGGAGGAGGGTCCAATTTCGGTGGATTCTGCGTCCCCTTCGCCAGGGACAAGATCCAGGGAAAGACCGATTGTGAGATCATCGGCATTGAACCCAAGTCCTGTCCCACCCTCACGAAAGGGGCTTATCAGTACGATTACGGGGACACGGTCGGACTTACCCCCCTACTTCTCATGCATACCCTCGGCCACTCTTTCGAGCCGCCGGGTATTCACGCAGGCGGCCTCCGGTATCATGGAGACGCCCCGGTCCTCAGCAATCTCGTCCACAACGGGGTGGTCAAAGCCAGGGCCTATACCCAGAACCCGGTCTTCGAGGCCTCAGTCCTGTTCGCCCGCACCGAGGGTATCATCCCTGCCCCTGAGACCTCCCATGCCCTCCGGGCCGTCATGGACGAGGCGTTGAAGTGCAAAGAAACCGGAGAGGAAAAATGCATCGTCTGCTGTTTCAGCGGCCACGGGCATTTCGATCTTGCCGCGTACGACGACTACTTGGGAGGAAGGCTCGTGGACTACGAGTATCCCGATGAAAAGATCCATGAGGCATTGGCGGATCTTCCAAAGTTTCCGACCGGTATATAGGACCCCTTGGTAGAGGCGGGGGCCGCCCGCAGGGCGGCCCCATTCCCAGTACCTTTATGAGTGATCAGAAAAAATTGTTTTCCTCCGCCCGGGAGGAAGCAGAGGCGGCTGGAGCGGCCCGGCCCTCGCCCCAGACCCTTTCACCCAGCTACCGACTCGCATTCTCCGACCCTGCCTTTCTCCTGAGAGACGAGCTGAGACCTGTCAGGCTCCAGCTCGAACTCTTGAAGCCGGAGCTTGCCTTTAAGGAGAAGGGGATCGAGGCGACTATCGTGGTCTTCGGAAGCGCCCGCATCCTTGCCCCGGAGGCCGCGCGTAAGGCCTTCGAGGAGGCGGAAAAGGGATCGGGCGAAGTGCCAGGAGACGGGACGGCCGGTCTCGACGTGGAGACGGCCCGAAGGCGTCTCGACCAGTCCCGGTACTACGACGAGGCCCGGAGGTTTGCAAAGATCGCATCCAGAAATGGGCGTCACTCGTCGTCGGCCGGTCGGTTTTACGTGATGACCGGAGGAGGTCCGGGGATCATGGAGGCGGCAAACCGGGGGGCGCATGAGGCAGGGGCCGAGAGTATCGGCCTCAACATAATGATCCCCCGTGAGCAGGCCCCGAACCCTTATATCACCCCGGAGCTCTGTTTCCAGTTCCACTACTTCGCCATCCGCAAGATGCATTTTCTCATGCGGGCCGTGGCGCTTGTGGCCTTCCCGGGAGGATTCGGGACCTTCGACGAGGTCTTCGAGACCCTCACCCTCATACAGACAGGTAAGATAACCCGGATCCCCGTTATCCTCTTCGGCAGGGAATTCTGGGAGAGGGCCGTGGATTTCGCGTTTCTTGCCCGCGAGGGTACGATCTCCCGTGAGGATCTCGGTCTTTTCGAGTACGCCGAGACCGCGGAAGAGGTCTGCGAGAAGATCACCCGTTTTTATTGGGGGTGATTTCAAGTCTGTTGTCCACTTGTTGCTATGCATTTGGATATCTAAAAGACCGAGATGCAAGGCGTGAAGGTGACTGGAAAATTGAAGCAGCGGCAGATAGGTTTTTTCAGTGGCATCATGGATAGGGGATCTTGCGTGTGGCGCATTGTGGGCCGGCGGAGCAGGCCGTTGTGGAGGCGGGCGGATCAAGGAATCCAGGGGATTCGGCTCTTGGCCTGGAAAGATCGCGGGTCGGATTAAAGGCGCGGCTGTGCACTCGCCAAAGCGGCTATCCGCCAGCCGGAATAACGGCCCGCTCCGCCGGCCGATCGCCCTGATGCAGGTCCTCTGTGTCATGAAACCGGACAAATCATGTACTACAACCCCGGAGAGTCTATTTGCTTGCTACAAATTATATTTCAATCCTTGCCGGAGCATGGCCCCCATCCTATAATGACCATCCATATCTCCGGTGGGGATGTAGCTCAGCTGGGAGAGCGCCACGTTCGCAACGTGGAAGTCAGGGGTTCGAATCCCCTCATCTCCACCATTCCCCCCCCATCTGATTTCCATGGCTTATCCTGATTCATATCCCCGTCTTGTCTATGCAGACGAGACGGGGGCCATCTACGACCACCCGTTTCTCGGGCTTGCCGGGCGGAGCGGTGGGACCGTTTTCCCCCTTTCCGGTAAAGATCTGATCCCACTTCCCGAAGGAAGTGAGCTCTTTGTCCTGCCAGGGCGGCTCCCCGTGGGGTGGGACGGGAAGAAGGGCCGGCCTGTGATCCTCGACAAAAAACCGTTTCAAGGGGGCGGAAAGGTCCAGGCCGTGGCCGCTTTCATCTCGCCGGCCCACACCCAGACCGCTCTTGCGGCCTGGGCCCTGGCGCAAGAGGGACTTCCGCCCCTTCCCCTCTTTGCTTACACGGCCGTGGGGTGGTGGCGAGGGAGGTTCTGGGCCGCGGCCTTTCGAAGCGACCCGGACCCCAGGCAGGATTTCTGTAATTTTAATCCGGAAGAGGTCCGGGCCAGGACCCTTGCAGCCTTGAGGAAGGGACGGGGAAACCGCCTCATCCAGCACCTCGGGAAATGTTCTCTCACCTATGGGTGCCCGGCTGCGCGCAACTACTTTCTCGGCCGTTTCGAGGCCCCGCTTCCCACGTCCCCCGTCTGCAATGCCCACTGCCTCGGGTGTATCTCGTTCCAAGGCGAAGGCGGCCCACCCGCGTCCCAGGATCGGATAGGGTTCGTCCCAACGCCCGAGGAGATCGCCGGTGTGGCGGTCCCCCATCTTGCCCAAGCGAAGCGGGCAATCGTCTCTTTCGGCCAAGGTTGTGAGGGGGAGCCCCTTCTCCAGGGGGAGACGATCGGAAGGGCCATACGGCTGATGCGGGCCGCGACCGATCGGGGCACCATCAACCTCAACACGAACGCGAGCCTGCCGCGCATAGCTGAACGACTTGCCGAAGCGGGCCTCGAGAGCGTCCGGATCAGTATGAACAGCGTGCGTGAGCCGTACTATACGGCCTACTACCGTCCAAAAGGGTACGGTTACGGTGACGTCCTCGAATCCTGGCGGATACTCAAGGCGGCGGGTCTGTTCGTATCCCTAAATCTCTTTGTGACCCCCGGAGTTACGGACGAGGAAGATGAAGTGGAGATGCTCTCCGGGTGCATCGAATCCCATGGTCTCGACCTCATCCAGCTCAGGAACCACACCATCGACCCGGACTGGTATCTGGACAGGATCGGCCACAGGTCCAGGGGAAGGACCCTGGGGATTCGGGGGATGGTTGCACGTCTCAAGAAGAGATTCCCGAATCTGGCCTTTGGTTATTTCAACCCCCCTGTCAAAGGATAAGGGCGTTATTCCCCATGGATGCGAAAGGTACGCAGTCCATGGACCATGAAATGGCTGTCAAATAGGCTTCTATCACGTCCACGCTTGTGATTCCAAGAACCACGGCCGCGGCCTCCACGGCCTCCACGTCCGCCCGTTCATGGGCCAGGACGAGGTCGAGCCAGGGACGAAGGGGGCCGCGTTGTCGAAGGATCGCCTCGGGAATGGCCGGATCCAGGGGAAGTCTTCCAAGGCATTCCTCCATGGGTTTTCCGAGAAGGGCGTCCAGGATGGAGAGGAGGCCTGTGAGGTGAAGCGCAGGGCCGATCTCGGCTTTGCCGCAGGATACGGCGAGCGCTTCGAGGAAACGTGCCCTGACGGAGGCCGTGAGGAGGAGTTCGGGGGTCTTTTCTTCCCTTACGTGGTAAAGGAGGAGAAAGGAGAACCAGCGTCTGATCTCCTGTTCCCCCAGAAGGACGATGGCCTGCCGAATGGAGGAAACCGCATGTTTCAGACCGTTTCCCGCTGCGTTGACCATGAGAAGGAGCTTGTGACAAAGGGCGGGATCCCGGCCGATCAGCTCCGTGAGCTCATCAACGTCCATCTCCGGGCGCTGAATGGCTGAGAGGATCGAAAGCAGACTCCAGGAGGATGTGGGGATGTCGCGGCCGCGGACGGTCTCAGGTCGGGTGAAGAAATAGCCCTGAAAAAGGCTGAAGCCCTGGTCGCGCGCCGCATGATATTCCTCGCGGGTCTCGATCTTCTCCGCGAGGAATCGCCCTCTGAAACCATGGAGGCCCGAGAGGAGCCTTGGGATCTCCGCCTGGGCCTGGGCGCGCCAATCCACCTTGATGACGGATGCAAGCCCGAGAAGGGGGGTAAAACTCGCGTCAAAGGAGAAATCGTCGAGGGCGATGCGAAAACCCTTTTGTGCGAGGTCAGTGATCGTCTCTATAAGGGCCGCGTCCACCACGGTGTCTTCGAGGATCTCGATCACGATCCGCTTAGGGTCCATGGCGGGAAGGCCGGAGAGGAGTATCTTCTTTGTAAAATTGATGAAGGCGGGCCTGTCACCCACGATTTCCTCGATGCCCGAGGTCATCAAGAGATTGTAGAGGATGCGGGACGTGGCCTCGGAGCCGTCTATGCCGGGGAATCCGGTGGTTTTCCCGTCCCGGTACAGGAGTTCGTAGGCCACGGTCGTCCCGTTTTCGTCGAGGATGGGCTGACGGCCGATGAAGACATAGGAAGAGGTCATTTTCTCTTTCCGCTTTCCGGACCAGGAAGAGCTGTTTTTGCAGCTTCCGCCGGCCAGACGACCTTGAGGATGTGGACGAGGGACGAGGCAAGTCCTCCGGGCGGTTGCTGAGGCATCTTGATCGAGATCTCTGCCACGTGATCCCCGCGTGCGCCGTTTTTGTCCACCCAGCCCCTTCCATGGAGCCTGTGGGTGTCGCCGGCAACGGTTCCCGGCGGGATCTGGGCCGGGACCGTCCCGTCCATGGTCTGGATGCCTACGCAGCCGCCCACGAGGGCGGTCCAGACGTCCATTTCGAGGGGGGCGTGGACATCAGCCCCTTGGATACGCCATCCGGGCGGCAGGTCCACCCGCGCCACGGCATGGAGGGGATCCCGCTCCCCCCGCGCCCCTCGCCGGGGGCCTTGGCCTGGGAGGGTGAGCACGTCACCGTCCCGTATCCCCGGCGGGATGCTGACATGGATCAGCCTTGAGCTGATGATCCGGCCCTGACCGCGACAGTCGGGACATGGAATGTGGTTTTCCATTCCTGTTCCGGAGCAGTGTTCGCACACGATGCGAAGGTGTCGGTCTCCCCAGGGCACGTCACGTGTGCCGTGCCCTCCGCATACTCCACAAGGGGCTGATATCTCATCCGGGATCTGTCCGGAGCCGTCACAGCGCGGGCAGAATTCTTCTTTTTCCGAGAGGCGTATGGTCACAGACCCGCCTTTCAGGGCCTCGGAGGGAGGAATTTCCAGGAAGACGTAGGCCCCGTCTGAGGGTGCGCCTGTGCATTCTTCGCCCGTTTGAGCCGTGTTGCCGCCGGATGCTGATGAAACATGCCTGCGGAGTTCATCCCGGAGCGTTTTGTACGCGAGCACGATGCGCCGGAACTTTTCCGCATCCCGGCTTTCCGGTCCAGCGGCGTCGGGATGGGTGAGAAGGACCTTTCTGCGGAACGCCTGGGTGATCTCGTCCATGCCCGCTTCTTCCGGGACCCCGAGGATCCGCCTCGGGTCATCCTGGTTTCTGGAGCGGTCGAAACGATCATGGGGCACCCAGATCCCTCCGCATGTCTTCTCCGTCCGGCTCCTCGAAGTCTTTCGTATCGAGAATAACCAGGAGCCGGCCTGGGAGTTTGCAGACGTTTTTCACAAAACGGCGATGGATCCCCTCGATGCGTTCGGGCGCAGGCGCGATCTGTTCCCATGGAACCGTACAGACGTCTCCGATGGTCTCGACGATGAGGCTTACCGGCTCTTCCCGGCTTCCGACCACCACGTTGTGGAGGATTCCTTCTTTCTGTTCTCCGGTGTCAGGGATGCCGAGCCTTTGGGCGAGATGAATGGAGGTCAGGATGTGACCCCGCAGGTTGATGACCCCGGCCACGTGTGGAGGGGCCATGGGAACAGGTGTGATGTCGAGGGATCGGTTGATCTCGATCACGTCTTCGATGGGAAGACCGAAGGAATGCCTGCCCACGGAGAACGTTACGAATTGCCGGCCTCCGCCGGACGAAGGTTTCAGGTCAGGTTCTATAGATGCGGGAAGATGTGTCTCCATACCGTGCATGTTCATGCCTCCTGATGTCCGAATGCAATGTGCTTCGCTTGTCTGGTCGGCGCAGGGATCACGCCGCTTCCTTGTAGGAAAGTCCCGAAAGAAGATCGCGGATGGCACCGAGTATATGATCCCTGTCGAGCTTGACCTGATAATCGTTGATGCCGGCCTGGATCCCCCGTCTCTTGTCATCGTCGCTCGAAAGCGACGTCACCGCAACAATGGGCAGATCCCGGTATCTCTCCGATCCCCTGACCTTGGCTGCGAGCTCTAAGCCGTTCATCCGGGGCATATCGATGTCGGTCACGAGGAGGTCGAAAGGCCCTTTTGTGTCCTCCGAAATGATCTCCCAGGCCTCGAGGCCGTCTTCTGCGGTGACCACCTCGTAGCCCGCAGCCTCGACATAGGAGGAGAGGAGGTTGCGGTAGAAGGTGGAATCCTCGGCGAGCAGGATCCTGCCTCGTCCAGCCTCTGTAATGGCCGGCATTGCGAAGAAACCTGGGTCGTGACGGGAGATGATCTGGTACACGTCGAGAAATAGGGTGGTCCGGTCCTTCACTATGGCGGATCCCAGGATCCCGCCCCCCTTGTACACCCGGTCGTCCACGTCCACTGCCAGATTCAGGCTGTCCTCTATCCTTCCCACGAGGAAGGCGATGTCCCGTTTGTTCATGTGGAAGACGACGATGTGGTATTCCTCCATCTCCGGGATCGGGCGTATGGGGAGGTGGTGTTCGAGCCGAATGACGGGCATGGACGTGCCCCGGTACTGGATGACCTCCTGCCCGCCGATGTTCTCGATCTGGGAGGCGGAAATCTTGTCGAGCCGGTTCACGAGCGCAAGCGGAATTGCAAAGACCTCTGCCGGGTCCAGGCTGAAAAGGAGGATGAACTGGCGCTCTTCGCCGACGGCCGTGTCTTTTTCCTCTGCCTCACGGAGTCTCTCTTCCCCCTTGAGATTGACGCTCGCCGCGATCCCCATGACATCGAGTATGAGCGCCACGCGTCCGTCTCCCATGAGCGTGGTCCCGGCATAGCAAGGGATGTGCTTGATGTGTTTTCCGAGGGGTTTTACCACGATCTCTTCGGAGTCGCTGATTCCGTCCACCACGAGGCCGAACTGGCGGTCTCCGGTGGAAAGGACCACTATGCTCAGGTCGTCCCTCCGGTCCCGTCCACCCGGGCTTCCGAGGACATCCTCAAGCCGTACGAGGGGGAGGATTTCGCCACGAAGGCGGTAGAATTCCGACCCGCCGATGGTCTGGACGTCCCACTCCAGGGCCTCTCGGCCGAGATGGACAAGCTCCACCAGGTTCACCTGGGGGATGGCGTAACGCTGCCCCCCGGAGCGCACGATGAGTGCCGGAATGATGGCGAGGGTGAGGGGGATCTTGATCTTGACGGTGGTCCCGTGGCCCTTTTCCGAGAGGAGTTCCACCGTTCCCCCGAGGCGTTCGATGTTGGTTTTTACCACGTCCATGCCCACTCCGCGGCCCGAGATGTTCGTGACCTCCTCGGCCGTGGAGAACCCAGGGTGGAAGACGAGCTGGACCGCGTCCCGGTCCGGGAGCGTCCGCGCCTGGGCCTCTGTGATGATCCCTTTTTCCACTGCCTTTGTCCGGATCCTCGCCGGGTCGATCCCCGCCCCGTCGTCCTGGATCTCGATGATGACCTGGCCGCCTTCGTGGTAGGCCCGCATGACAAGGGTCCCGGACGGAGGCTTTTCCTTCTGAATCCTGATGTCAGGTGCCTCGATCCCGTGGTCGACGGAGTTTCTGACCATATGGGTGAGGGGATCCTTGATGACCTCGATGATGGAGCGGTCGAGTTCAGTCTCAGCCCCTTCGATCCTGAGCTGGATCTGTTTGCCAGCTGCCTTGGCGAGATCCCTGACGATCCGCGGAAACTTGTTGAAGACGTTTCCGACGGGCTGCATCCTGGTCTTCATGATCTGTTCCTGGAGCTCCGTGACGATGAGGCTTGTCCGCTGGTTTGCGGCCATGAGGTCCGGATTGTTGAGGGTCCCTGCGATCTGGGCCAGGCGGTTCCTGGAAAGGACGAGCTCGCCGGCCAGGTTCATGAGTCTGTCGAGGAGCTGGACGTCCACCCTCACGTGGGTCTCGGTGAGCTGATGGGCCGAGGCAGGAGGTTCTGCAGCAGGCGGATTCACCTGACGGGGCCCAGGCCCCGCAGTGGAGACCGGGGCAGAGGCCGGAGGTGTTTCCATGGCGGATCCCTGTCGGCCCTCGTCCACCCGGGATGGCTGATCGGATCCATCGGAGGTCTGAGACGTTTCTTCACTTGCCGGTCCTGTCACGGTTTCCGTCTTTTCCTCGGCCGCCGGAGCAGGCGGTGACTGGGGCGTTTTCAGGGCCCTGCCCTTCACGACACGCTCCGCGAAGTTTCGAAGATCCACGATGAAGTCGAGATAGGCGATGTCGTCGGGTTCCTTGCCCGTGGACTCCAGGGAGGCGAGGATGGCCTTGATGTGATCCACGGCCTTGAGGAGCATGGTCGTGATCTCCTCGTTCACCCCGATCACCTTGTCCCTGAGCTTGGACAGGATGTCCTCGGCGAAGTGGGCGATCCCCTCGAGGGTCGTAAAACCGAAAAACCCCGCGGTCCCTTTTATGGTGTGGATGGTCCGGAAGATGCTCTTGATGAGGTCCTCGTTTTGAGGATTCTCCTCGAGCTCAACGAATTCCTGGTCGAGACGCTCGAGATTTTCCTTCGATTCAGCGAGAAAGTCCTTGAGGATGTCGTCTTCCATGCCCATGTCTTTTCCTCTTTTTCAAAAAGTTGCCCAAGGGGCCTATCCGAAGGCCGCCCCGGAAATTGCATTCTTGTCGCTCCTGCATAAACGGGGGCCGGAAAAATCAACATACTGGGCGCCTGTTTATGATGGCATGATGTATTTTCCTTTGGTCTCACTGGAGCCTGAAATAGGAAAGCCGTTCCTGAAGCTCGTTTGAGAGCTCCTTGAGCCGCGCCGAAACCGCCTTAACTGAGGCGGAGCTTTCCGCAGTCCGCTCGCCGGCGGCCGCGACGTCGCCGATCATCTCCGCGATGCCGTGGACCTCCACGTTCACTTCCTGGGCCCTCTGGCTTACCTCGGTAACAGTAGCCGTCTGTTCCTCCACGGCCGCGGCGACGCTGTCAGTGAATTCCTCCACATGACGGATGGCGGCCACGACCTCTTCCACCGCCTTGACGCTATCAGTGGAGCTCGTCAGGATCTCACGCACGATTCCGTCGATCTCCACCACAGACGATGCCGTCTGTTTTGCGAGCTCCTTCACCTCATTCGCAACTACTGCAAAACCCTTACCGGCCTCTCCTGCCCTGGCGGCCTCGATGGTGGCGTTGAGCGCAAGCAGATTCGTCTGTTCCGCGATGGAACCGATGACCCTGCTGATTTCCCCGATCTTCGAGGAGGCGATGGAGAGCCTGTGGATGATCTCCTGGGAGCCCCTGGCCTCGTTTCCGGCCTGGCTCGCCACCTCTCGGGAGCGGGCAGTGTTCTGGGAGATCTCGGTGACAGTGGCCGTCATCTCTTCCATGGCAGCGGCGAGGTTCGCCACACC
Organism: Deltaproteobacteria bacterium UBA5754; assembly: GCA_002419025.1. Taxonomy (GTDB): domain Bacteria; phylum Desulfobacterota; class Dissulfuribacteria; order Dissulfuribacterales; family UBA5754; genus UBA5754. Next base: position 16,203 of record DIFG01000070.1, read on the forward strand.
GGCACTCGCCCGCTCGGCGGCCTCGCGGATCCCGGCGGTCCGTTCCTCGGTCTCGGCCGCAGTGTGCGAGAGGGCCTCTGTCTCGTTCCCGAGGGTGTCCCTTTCGGAGTGGATCTTCTTAGCGGCCTCGTACACTCCTCGGATGGTTCCGGCGAGACTGCGTGCCGTCTCCCTGAGGGCGGCTGCAAGCCTCCCGACCTCGTCTTCCTTTTCAACGTCGAGCCGTGCGGTGAAGTCCCCTTGGGAGAGGGCCTCCGCGTAGGCCGCGGTTTTAGAAAGGGGAGAGACGATCCCGCGTATCGTGAACCAGAAGACCCCAGCTATGATGGCGAGGCCGAGGAGGATTACGAGTCCGATCCCGGCATAGGCAAGGGAATTGACCTTTTCGAATTCGCCCATGAGGATGGAGACGTCCTCGGCCACGAGGTCGATCCCGACCTTCTGGCCCTTGTAATCGGCGATGGGCCTGTATGTCACGAAGTTCCGGTCTGTGATGAGGTATCCGTCTTTGAGGAGTCTTTCATAGTCGATTCCCTTGGCGAAGGCGACCGTCTCGGAGTCGAACCATTTGTTGTTCGCCACCACGAAAGGTCCTGCCTGGGTGAAGTCCTCCTGAATCGTGGCGACCTTCGCGAGGTCGGCATCCATGAGCGTGATATAGGTTCGCCCGGACCTTGCGGCCTCCCGTGAGATGGAGCCCGTTCCTAAGAGGATCTCAATGGAGCCCACATATTCGTCCTCCCTGATGATGGGGGCGATGGCCCTGAGAGCGAGACCGTCCCGTCCCACCTCGAACCCCGAGACGATCTTCCTCTCACTCTTGACCGTCCTCAGGGTCTCCCTGAACGAGATGTCGTCTCCGTACCTTTCCGGTTTCCAGCTCCGCACGAAGGAAGTGAGATCCGCGGTGTGGACATGGAATTTCGGGTTCTTCCAGTCCGAGAGGTTTTTGAAGTCTGAGATGATCATCTCAAGGCGCGCGATCGCGAGATCCCGGTCCTCTTCGAGAATGGCCCGGGAGATGGTCCCGTTTCCCGCAAGCGAGATGGCCAAATTTGCGGCCTCGTTTATCTTTTCCTGAAGATTCCCTTCTGCGAAAGCGGTCAGTAGCGCCTTTCTCTCCGCGATCTTTTCCATCGCGAGCCGTTCTTTTGCGAACCGGAAGCCGATGAAGAGGGCGAGGACGGTGGCACACCCCAGGGCCGCGATCAGGACCATGAGTTTTGCCGAGATGTGACGATCGATTCCGGCCTTTCTGAAAAGGTTGAACATGTTTCTCCTCCTCCGTACAGGTGGTTCTTGCTGATCTTTTCTCTTATCGGTCATCCTGCGCGTTTCCAACAGACCCCCTTCTCGAGCGGGATCCTTTTCATAAAAGGGGGAAGGTTTGACGGGGTCTCGGTGGCGCCGAGAAAGAGCCATCCGCCCGGGTTCAGCGCGCTCACGATCCTCCTGAGGATCTGATCCTTTGTCTCCGGATCGAAATATATGAGGACATAGCGGCAGAAGATCACATCAAAGGTCCCAAGGCCGGTAAAGGGCTGGAGGAGGTTGAAGATGCGAAAGGCGACCATGTTTTTCAGGCTGTCTTTGGCGTGCCAGAAGGCCCCGTTCTGCGTGAAGTGCCTGATGAGGAGCGTTACGGGAAGGCCCCGGTTCACCTCGACCTGGGTGAATCTTCCGGCCGCGCCCTTTTCCACCGCCCGCCTCGAGATGTCGGTCGCCACGATCTCGACCCCGCTCTGGGCAAGTGAGGCGAAGTGTTCCTGGATGATCATGGCAAGACTGTAGGGTTCCTGACCCGTGGAGCAGGCGGCGCTCCAGATGCGAATACGTCCGTTACCGTTTCTTTTCGCAAGTTCCGGGAAGACGAGTTTCTTCATCGCCTCGAAGGGGTGCTGGTCCCGGAAGAAATACGTCTCGTTGGTGGTCATGGCATCGACGATCTTTTCCCGGATGGCAGGCGTTAGCGATGTGCAGGCCTTCCGGTAGAATTCATCCATGTCCTTCATGCCGAGGCCCCGGGCCAGTTCATTCAGCCTGCTCTCGACGAGATATTCCTTGCCAGGGGCAAGGGCGATTCCGCTTGCAGACTTGACGAGATCGGCGAAGAATCGAAACTGTTCCGCGGTGATCACCGCCACCTCCCCCCGGCCCGGACCGCGTCAAGAATCGAGTCTGTGACGCATTCGAGGGGGACGATCCGGTCTGCGATCCCGGCCTCGGTGACGAATCTGGGCATCCCCCAGACCACGCACGTCTCCCGGTCCTGGGCAATGACGGACGCCCCCTTGGATTTGAGGGCCCTGCAGCCCGCAAGTCCGTCCTGTCCCATGCCAGTGAGGATGGCCGCGACAACGCGGCCTCCATAGACTTGGGCAAGGGATTCATAAAGGACATCCACTGCCGGCCGGCAACTGTTCACCGGCGGCGACTGGGTGAGGCGGACGACGCGACGTGTTCCGTCGAGCGCGGCCACCATATGATAATCTCCCGGGGCCACATAAACCGTACCGCCTTCGACTGGCATGCCGTCTGAGGCCTCCACGACATGAAGGGCGGATTTTTCGTCGAGCCGACGCGCGAGCTGGGACGTGAAGACAGGCGGCATGTGCTGGACGAGGAATACAGGTAGGGGAAACCCTGCGGGGAATCGGGGAATGACGGAGTTGAGGGCGTTCGGCCCACCGGTCGAGACCCCGATCCCAACGGCCTCAGGTGGAAACGCGGGGCGGAATAAGGGCCGTGCCCCCGGCGGAGGGGTGGGCCTCGGATAGTGTCGGGGCGAGGGTTTCAAGGGGGCGGCAATGCGCGGCCCGGTTGGGACCCGAAGGACGGACGGCCGGAGGCCGCTGTTTCTCACGGCTCCGTATGCCTCGATCTTGGGGATGAGTTCCCTTTCGATCCGGGCGACGCTTTCGGTAAAGGCCCCGGTGTTGGCCGGTTTGGGAACAAAGTCGAACGCCCCCTTGGCAAGGGCGTCGAGGGTGGTATCCGCGCCTTTTGACGTGAGGGTCGAAAACATGATGGCCCCGACGTCAAGCCTTCGGGCGCGGATCTCCTCGAGGGTGGCGAGCCCGTCCATCTCGGGCATCTCCACATCGAGGACGAGGAGATCCGGACGAAGGGTGGGGATCTGTGTCACGGCCTCGCGTCCGTTGGCGGCCGTCCCTACTACAATGATGCCTTTGTGCCGTCCCAATGTCTCCTTGAGGAGTCTGCGAAAGACGAACGAGTCGTCCACGATGAGAACCCTGGTCGGTGAGGTCATAAGCCGAGCACCATCCTCACCTTTTCCACGAGCATCTCGGAGTTGAAGGGCTTCATGAGGTATTCGTTAGCCCCCGCCATGACCGCCCGGATGATGTTTTCCTGCTGGTTCTCCGTGGTCACCATCATGACCTTGGTCTTGCCCCATCGTTCGTTGCCCCTGATATTGACGAGGCAGTCGTAGCCCTCCATGACCGGCATGTACCAGTCCAGGAGTACGATATCAAAGGGGCCATCCGTCTCGAGTTTTTCAAGGGCGATTTTTCCGTTTTCTGCCTCGGATATCTCGTCGAATATGCCCATGCCCCGGAGGCCTCCCTTGACGATGTTTCTCATGGACTGGGAGTCGTCCACGACGAGTGCCTTCATGTGCGTTTTCTCCCTTTCGGGGTGTTATCTCCGGCTATCATTTGTGAAACCCTTTTCGGGGTTCCCCATAGTGATTTTGGTCTCTTAGCTATCTTAGTTATCTATCGGCGGGGCCGGGAAAGATCTTGAGGGCCTTGTCCGTCAGGGTTTTCCCTGAATCCGTGGACCGTCGGCTTGTTCTGTGAAATTGAAAGGATGAGTGTACGCATCTCACGGATTTAAGTTTTTTGGCTCTTCGTCATTTCGTGTGGAATTTGATCGGTTTCCAGTGCGCAGTTGCATACCGCCTCGTCATTC
>DIFG01000070.1:20145-34354 GCA_002419025.1 Deltaproteobacteria bacterium UBA5754
TCCACACAAAACGTCGAGGAGCCAGTTTTCCCCAGCCGTTGATCTGCCGTTTTCGGGGGACGTGTCCCATGTGGCCTTCCGCTCTTTATGTATGGATGCGATCTGTCGATAAGCAGTTCAGGCACCATTTCGTATAAGGAGGACGGCGTGCGCCCCGAGATGAGCAGGATCATGGAGTTCGTCGTGGGAAACAGCCGTTGGGGGGTGGATATCAGATGGGTTCGGGAGATCGTCCCGGTGCGTGGCATGACCCCGCTTCCCAACGGGATCCCGCCGCTTGCAGGCGTCATGAACGTCCGTGGGGACGTGGTCCCGGTTCTCGACGGAAGGAAGGTCCTTGCCGGGGCCGAAGAGGGCGGCGGCAGGACCGTTCTGGTCCTGGTCCGGGGGGACGAGATCATCGGGCTTCTGATAGATGCGGTTTCGGAGATCCGTGCATTCGATTCCCTTGGCAAAGGCGGGAAGGGACATGCGCCGGCCACCCTGCAGGGCCGTGGATGTGGACATGCCCCGGATCTCCAGTTCAGTGCGGAAGGGGATACTTGTCCCTTGATCGATGTGAAAAAACTTCAAAACATGGTCGCCCAGTCGTGGAAAGCCAAAAAAAACGAGGAGATGTGAATTATGGCGAATCTGCAGTTGTCCCGGATCAAGAACATGGGTATCGCGACGAAAGGTCTCCTGGCTGTAGGCCTCTTCATCGGGGTCGCCGTCCTGGTTCTCGTTTTTTCCTTTTGGGGAGACTATAAGGACGCACGCGACAGGGGGCGACGTCTACTCGAGGCCGAGACGGGTGTCTTGGCCGATCGGATCTCGGGATTCCTCAAGGACCGTGCAGGAGATATGCGTATGCTCGGCAGGCTCGATATCGTGCGTCTTGCAGTGGAGATCGGCGGCGGACAGGGAGGTACAGACAAGTTCCTGGCCGATTTTCTCGAGGAGTCCGGCTATTATGAGGCAGTGGCGGTTATCGATACGGCAGGCAGGGTTCTTGCTTCTAGCGACAAAGGTCTCGTTTCACTTGACCTGGGCAAGGCCTCCTGGTTTGCCGATGCCGTGAACGGAGGGATCGTCCATGGGCCTGTCAGGCTTCCAGCCTCCGGCAAACCGGACGGCGCCTCCGGAGGGACGTGGAGCGTGGTAGTGGCCTCACCTGTCGTTTTCCCGGGGCAGGGGCATATGGGGTGTGTCGTAGGCTTTGTGAGGGAAGACGCCCTTGTCTCCCATCTTCAATCGGTAACGGGCGCCATCGGCGACATGGGCGGCGTGGCGTATCTCGTGGAAGCGAAAAGGGGGGTCGTGTTCACGCACCCGGACAAGGGCAGAATCGGCAGGGCCCTCGCGGAAGATGGTCGCGGGGTCGTCGCAGGTCTGAACGGCATAGGAGAGATCCCGTCGGGTCAGGGCGTCCCGGAAACACTCACCGCATGTACCCGGTCCATCCGTCCGGTTGAGGGTTTCTCCATGCCATCCCTCCTTGCAGTGACCGAAGTCCCTTCCTCACGAATCTATTCGGGGCTGAAGGACGTTTTGATCAGGCAGATGGCGGTCGGTGCATTGGTCGTCTTGTTCCTTGCACTGATCGGATACCTCGTAAACAGGGACATGGTCCGCCCCATCGTGGATACGGCCCAGGCCTTGGAACGGGCGGCCAGGGATTTCGATCTTACGGTGAGGATCGGTGTGAGGAACAGGGACGAGATCGGACGTATGGCCGAGGCCGTCAATCTCTTCATGAAGACCATGCAGGAGACCTTTCTGCACATGAAGGAGACGTCAGCGGTGTTCCTGAAGTCGAGCGGCCAGGTCTTCGAGGTGGCAAAACGGATCGTTGAGAATGCATCGCTCCAGGCGGAGAGGGCGAAGGACGTCGTACAGAGGATTTCGGTCATGGGGCAGACGGCGAGCGAGGTCGCGGGACACGCCGAGACCTCGGCGAAACTCGCCCATGAGGCCGCACGGGTCATCCAGGAGATGGCGCAATCGAGCGCCAAGATCATCAAGGCCTCGTCCCAGAACAAGGAAGGGGCGGATGAAGCAGGCAGGATCGTGGGGGCCATGGGCGACACGGCAAAGGAGGTCCAGGCCAAGGCCCAGGCCCAATCCGAGGCGGCCATCCGCTCAGCCGGATCCCTCAGCCTCATTGCAGAAAGGCTCCAGGGTATGGCGGAGGACGCGAGGCAGTCGGCAAAACGGTCCCAGAGCGCCCTGGAGAGTGCCATTGAGGGCCGACAGGCCATGGAGAGCACTGTCCGTGGTATGGAGGCCATAGCGGAGAGTTCGGACCAGGTAAGAGAGATCGTTGATCTCATCTCTGACATCGCAGAGCAGACCCACCTTCTCGCCCTGAACGCCGCCATCGAGGCCGCCCGGGCCGGCGAGCACGGGCGCGGTTTCTCTGTGGTCGCTGAGGAGATCCGGAAACTCGCTGAGAGGACGGCGGATTCCACCAAGGAGATCGCTGGACTCGTGGGAGGCAGCCTTGAAAAGGTCGCCGAAGGGAAGATATCCACCCAAAAGACCGCCCAGGCCATTTCCGAGATCGTCCGAAGCGTGGAAGAAAGCAGTGATGTCTCGGGACGGATCGCCCTGATGTCCGCTGAATACGCGGAGGACGCAGGTGGACTTCTCGGTGCGACCGGCGAACTCACGGAACTCGCCCAGGGGATCGTTACATTGACGGACAAGCAGGCAGAACGGCGAAAGATGACCGAGGATGCCATCCAGAGGATCGTCGCCTTGAGTGACGATATTGCGGCTTCCGCCAATTCTGCGGGCGTTGTCACCAAGTCAGCCTCTGAGACCATTGGGAAGGTCGTGGCCAATTCCTCGGAGATCACTGCCCGGACTGCAAAACAGCGCGAGAGGAGCGCGGCCCTCCAAAAGGTCATGAATGAGATGGGCGAGATGGCCATTTTGAACGCCCAGGGGGCACAGGAAACCCTCGCGACCATCGAGGATCTCATTTCAAAGGCGCGTCGTGTTGACCAGGAGGTCACGAAATTCAAGGTCGCCGCCTTTTGAACGGATATGAAGGGAAGAAATCCGCAGGGTAAATGCGATGAAGATGGCCCACAGTTCGTTTTTTCTCAGATTGTTTGTGTCCTTATGCGTCATGGTCGCTGGTCTTTTCTCTGTGGCAGGGGGGGCCGTGTGCGAGGCCGGAGATCCTGCCCTAAGGCTCGGTGTCCTCGCGAACAAGGGCGCAGCCGAGGCCTTTCGGAAATGGCGTCCCCTCGCCGATTACCTTGCCTCCGGGATCGATCGCCCGGTCGAAGTGATCCCACTCGATTTTTCCCAGCTAAGGCAGGCGGTGGCCGATGACGATCTCGATCTCGTGATCGCCAATCCACTAAATTTCATCGAATTCCAGGACCTCTACGGGGTAGTTCCCTTGGCGACGATGGAGAAAAAGGGGCTTCCCCTTATGGGAGGCGTGATTTTCACCCGTAAAGACAGTTCAATAACCTCTTTAGGCCAGTTGGCGGGGAAACGGATTGCCGCGGTCTCCCTCGACTCCCTTGGCGGTTTCCTCATGCAGGCCTACACTCTCAAGCGTGCCGGTGTGGATGTCACCGCCCGGACGACCCCCACCTTTCTGAAAAATCATGACCACGTGGTCTTTGCGGTCCTGAACGGGGCGGTTGATGCGGGATTTGTGCGCACTGACCAGCTCGAAGGAATGGCGAAACGTGGCGCGATCTTCATGGGGGATTTTCGCATTGTCAACGCCTTGACCCACAAGGATTTCCCTTACGCCTGCAGTACCGAGCTCGTCCCGGATTGGCCCGTCTGTGCGACTCGGCGTCTTTCCAAAGCCATGCAGCAGCGGGTCGCCCAGGCCCTTCTCACCCTGCCGGGAGACGCCCCTGCTGCCAAGGCGGCAGGGATCACGGGATTCGTGCCAGCTGGTGACTACACCACGGTCTCGGAGGCCATGAAGGCGGTGGGCCTTAAATGAAGTTCCGGGGCGGGATCGAGGATGGGCATCCTGCCTGATTGAACAGGGTGGATCCATCGGGTAGGGTGTGTCCGTGCCCATGATTTCTATGGATCTCGTTTCCTTCCTTCTGACGATACTTTTCCCTGCATCAGCCTATCTTCTCGGCTCGGTCCCCTTCGGCCTGCTCTTTGCGAAGATGCGGGGCGTGGATGTGCGCTCTGTTGGAAGCGGAAACATCGGGGCGACGAACGTGACCCGTGTCTTGGGTAAGGGGTTCGGTCTCTTGACTTTCTGCGCGGATCTTTCCAAGGGGTTCGTCCCGGTGCTCGTGTGTCGCTCAGTCCTTCCGGCTGGCCTTGAGACGCAGACCATCCTCGCTCTCACCGGGTTCGGGGCTGTTCTCGGGCATTGTTTCCCGGTCTTTCTCGGGTTTCGGGGAGGGAAGGGGATAGCGACGGCATCCGGAGTCTTTCTCGGGATCTGTCCGTTGGCATTGGCCGCGGCCTCTGTCGTGTTCGCTGTCGCCTTTTGGCTTACCAGGATCGTCTCTGTGGGTTCCCTCCTCGCCTCCCTTGTCCTTCCTGTGGCCCTGCATTTTTTATGCACGGGCGGCGGCGGTCCTGTCGAGGTCATGACATGGGCAGTGGCCTTTCTCGTCTGGTGGAAGCACAGGGGCAATATCCAGAGGCTTTTACGAGGAGAAGAGTTGGGCTTCAGGGGTTCAGGCGTCTAATCCGAGGGCGTGAAGCTTCCGATAGAGGTGCCTTCTCTCGATGCCGATGGCCTCGGCGGTCTTTTTGATGTTCCTGTCGTTTTCCGCGAGTTTGCGGCTGAGATAGGCCCGTTCGAATCCCGCCTTGGCGGTCCGGTAGTCCTCTGCTGAAAGCCAGTCGGGAGATGTATCCGGCGCCGATGGGCCATGTCCGTTCGGGGATCCGCTGTCCATGCGGGCCTTTCGGATGGAGGATGGCAGGTCCACGGCCGTGATCTCCTTGCCGCGGGAAAGGATCACGAGGCGTTCGGCCAGGTTTCTGAGCTCCCGAATGTTTCCCGGCCAGTCGTAGTTCATGAGGTCCGTGTAGATCGCCTCGTCGATTCGGGGCGGCCTGCGATGGGCATTGCCAGTGAACTCCCTGACAAAGGCAGAGAACAGGAGGGGGATGTCATCCTTCCGTTCCCTGAGCGGAGGCACTTCGATGGGGATGACATTCAGGCGGTAGTATAGGTCTTCCCGAAAGCGACCTTCTTCTATCTCTTTTTCCAGGTCCTTGTTCGTCGCCGCGATGATGCGGACGTCCACAGTGATGGTCTTTCCACCGCCGACCCGTTCAAATCGCTGTTCCTGGAGGATGCGTAGGATCTTGGCCTGGGTCTTGAGACTCATGTCCCCGATCTCGTCGAGAAAGAGGGTCCCGCCGTTTGCGAGGTCGAATTTTCCCCTTTTCATGGAAGTCGCACCGGTAAAGGCCCCTTTTTCGTGTCCAAAGAGCTCGCTTTCAATGAGCTCTTCGGGGATGGCTGCACAGTTGATCTCTACAAAGGGTTTATCCTTTCGTCTGCTGAGCCGGTAGACCATACGTGCCACGAGTTCCTTGCCGGTCCCGTTTTCCCCCTGTATGAGCACCCATGCGTCTGTCGGAGCCACGATGGCGATCTGTTCCTTGAGGTGTTTCATGACATCGCTTTCGCCGATGATCTCCTGCCCTTCTTTGGTTTTTTGCCGCAGAAGAAGGTTTTCCTCCTCCAGGTCCCGGTACTTGATGGCGTTTCGAATGGCGAGGATGACCTGTTCGTAGGAGAGAGGTTTTTCCAGGAAATCATGGGCCCCGAGCCGGGTCGCGCGAACCGCCGTTTCGATGGTCCCGTGCCCGGACATGACGACCACGGGGATGAACGGCCACTCCTCTTTGATCCTTTTGAGGAGATCGATCCCGTCCATGCCGGGCATCCAGATGTCAAGCAGGATCAGATCCGGAAGATGTTGGGAAAGGGCTGAAAGGGCCTCCTCGGCATCGTGTGCCGCAGTGATTGCGTATCCCTCGTCCTCCAGGATCCCTGTGAGGCTCTCGATGATGGAATGTTCGTCGTCAACGATGAGGATTTTTTGGGATGGCATGGCAGAAAGCAGTGAGAGGCGAGAGGATCAGTTTAGGGGTTTCAGAAAAAGGCTACCGGGAAGGGGGGAAAGACGCAAGACATCTCTCATGCCGGCAGGTTCGGGAGATACAGGGTGAATCGCGTTCCCCTGGGCGTATTGTCCTCGACCTCGATCCTGCCCCCGTGGTCCGTCACGATGCAGTGAACGATGGCAAGTCCAAGGCCCGTGCCTCCCCGTTTCCGGGAGAAATAGGGTTCGAAAAGCCTCTTGCGGTCTTCGGGCGGGATGCCGGTCCCGGTGTCCGCGATGGAGATCGAGACCTCTTTCGCGTCGGTATTTCCGGAGACGCGGATCCGGATCGAGCCGCCGTCCGGCATGGCGGCGAGGGCGTTTTCGAGGAGATTGATGACGGCCCGTTTGATCTGATCGGGATCCACCAGAATCTCTGGGGGCGTGTCCACGATGTCGAGGGAGAATTCCACCTCCGGATGGCCTTCCCTGTATATAAAGGTCAGGTCCTCGAGGATCTTCTCTAGATCCGTGGGGACGAAGCGGGGCGCTGGCATGCGGGCGAAATTGGAGAATTCGTTTGCGAGGCGTTTGAGGTCCTCAACCTGTTCGATGATGGTCGCGGTACTCCTGTCGAAGACATCTCTGGCCTCCGGATCGACCATGTGGAGGTATTTTTTCCTCAGCCTCTGGGCGGAGAGCTGGATGGGGGTGAGGGGGTTTTTTATCTCGTGCGCGATGCGGCGGGCGACCTCCCTCCATGCGGCGATCCTCTGGATCCGCTCGAGTTCAGTGAGGTCCTCGAAGACGATGACCGTTCCTATGGATCTCCCTTCCCGGTCACGGAGCTGGGAGAAATTGCACAACAGGGAGAGGATACGGTTGTTCGATTGCATGCGGATCGGCTTCTGGACCGTGCCCGTCTTGGACACAAGGAGCTCGTGCCTGATGGCCTCGAATTCCTCTAAGTGTTCCGGGCTCATGACATCCACATAGGATCTCCCGATGAAGGAGGAAGCGGGTTTGCCCAGGATGGATTCTGCAGAGGAGTTCATGGTGGTGATGACCCCCGAACGGTCCACTGAAATGACCCCGGCTGCCACGTTGTCGAGTATGATCTCCATATAGCGTCTCCGCGATTCGATCTCCGCGTTGCTTTTCTGGAGCTCGCACGCGGCGTTTTCCGCCCGCTGCCGCGCTTCCTTGAGATCGAGGGTCATGGTGTTGAAGGCCCTCAGGAGGCTGCTCAATTCATCCTTTCCAGGAATGTCGAGTCTGACATCCAGATCCCCCTGGGCGATGCGGCGTGTGGCCTCTGCCAATGCCTGAATGGGTTTGGTGATCCCGTCGGCGATACGGTATCCGAACCAGATGGAGACGAAGATGATGAGAAGGGTAATGAGGAAAAGGGTGAGAAGGATGACCCCCTTGATCGGGTTCTGGGAGAGAAAAAGCAGATTGTAGTCCTCGTAACCGGTTCGAATCTCGTCGAGAAGCCGTGCAATGTCCTGGGGGAGGAGGGTCCCGGCCACAAGAATGTGGCGGACTCCTGTTTCGGATGCCATGGGCAGCATGACACGCAGGAGCACACTGCCTTCGAGTTCATCGTTCAAGGTGGAGATCTTTCCATCCGCAAGGACCGATCTGATGATGTCTTTGGATGGCTCGGGCAGGGGGGGGAGGAGGGGGAGCCATGTCTTTGAGAAGAGAACGGCCCCTTTCGGTCCGAGGATTTCGACGCAGTGCAGGGGGGTGCCGTGACGGATGTCGGGGATGCCTACCAGGAGGGACGCAGGAGAGACGATCTGTTCGACGCATACCTGATCCACGGTATCGCCGTTTGTTATGCAGCGGCGGGAGATGAGGCGTGCGAGCTCCTCTCCCTTGATCTGAAGTCCCGCTATCTGATCCTCGTAGTAGGTTTTCCCGATAGTCAGGGCGTTTTCGAGGGCGCGTTCCACCTTGACATCGAACCAGTAGGCCACACTCGTTTTCAAAAACTGGTAGGAGACCCAGAACAGGAGGAGGGTCGGCAGGAGAGAAAGGGAGACGAAGGCGATGACGAGTTTGGTGCGCAGCTTGGCACCAAGGAGGTGTTGTCTCTCCTCGAAGATTGCCTTCACGAGATATCTGAGTATCAGAAAAACGAGGTAGAGAACGAGGAGGATGTCGATACTCAGGATCCCGAAAAGGATCATGGTATTGATCGGATTGGCTGGGACGTATCTTTCGAGGATGAAGTATCCGAAAGCAGAGAAAAGGAGGATGAGAAAAAGGGAAACGGTGATGGCAAACCGTTCTCTTTTTCGTTTTCGTTCTCTTTCAGTACGTGAATTCAGATTCATGCCACGGGCTGCGATAGCTGGAGGACGAAAAAATGGAGAGGAGGAACTCGAACGGTTTCTCAGGGCCGAGTTGTTCGATGATGACACGCGCCCTGACACGATAGGTGGTCCCTTTGTGCAACCTTTCTATCGGGGCCATGGTGATCGAGATGTGATCGAACGCGAACCGTTTTGCCTCCTCCAGGGATTCGAGTCCTGTCACACGGGGTGGGTCCGGTCCGGAGATGACGATGTATTCTCCTCGAAGGACGTCGTGTTTTAAGGTTTTTGTAACGCTGCGGTGGGCCACGGTCTTGTTTCGGAGGAAACGGCCGGTCTTGATCTCCACCTCAAAGGAATAGCAGATCGTGCCTCCTCGTTTGAGGGCCGCCCGGATCTTGTCGTCGAAAGGATTTTCAAGAGCGAAATAAACAACGAGAAAGCGATCGGCGTTTGCCGCCGAGAGACCCGAAATCCGCGCCTCGAACCCCTTTTCTCCAAAGATATGTCCCTTCGTTTCCGGGCTGGCCGTTCCGGACGTCATGAAGAGGACACCGATGAGAACAAACCATCGGAGTGCAGTGAGTAAACCTGTCATGACGACGCGCGCTGGGACTCCTGAATGGAATGGGCGAGGAGACGAAACTATAGAGAGAATAAAAACAGTTAAAAATACTGAGGCGATACATCTGCCGCAAGGATGAGCTCTACATTCCTCCTTTACCATTGAGCAAGGTCTGTGATAAAAAGGAAAAAATCTACAAGTAGGAGGTTCACGTATGGGAAAGGTAAAACCGATTGCCATTGCCTTGCTTTTCGCCTCGCTCGGGGGGGCGGGCGAGTGCGCTGAAAGGTGCGCCATGCCTGAGGCCCCGCCCAAGGAGAAGGCCAAGACCATGGCGGAGCTTGCAGCCCGTTACGATTCTTCGTCATGCAAGGACTGCCATGAGGAGATCTACAACCAGTGGGAGAAGTCGCTCCACGCCCGTTCCATCCTTGGTACGCCCAGAACGGCTCCGACCATCATCACCGCCATCGACAAGGGCATCAAGAATTTCGAGTGTTCCGGCGTCACAGATGACAAGGACCTCGAGGTCCGCCACCTCATGATGTGTGCCAAATGCCATCTTCCCCAGCTCGACGAGGCGACGGACGACGTGGCACGGGAGATCGTGGCGACCATCCGGGCATGGATGAAGGAGGAGGATGACGCAAAGAGCGAAGCGCTCCGGAAAAAGATCGAGAGCGTGAACATAGGCTGCATGGTCTGCCATAACAAGAAGGCCATCATTCACAAGTGGTCCGACGGTTATCCCCAGCCGGACACGGTTTACGGGGCCCAGGCGGGCGCTCATGACTCTCCCGAGTTCCCGAAGATGGCCAAGGCCCCGGCCATTTCCGAGACCATCTTCTGTGGGCAGTGCCATGGACTCGGTCCCAATTTCGAGCTGGATCAGCCGTCCCAGTGCGCCACCCTCTACGGAAGCTATCTCTATGCCTACATCCCGGAGGGAGGGAGCGAGACCTGCCAGGAATGCCATATGCATAAATCCGGTCTCGGACACGACATGGAGGCCTACCGGAGCGAGGTCATGCGCAAGATGTCCCTTGACGTGGACGTAGAGAGCCAGGCCCTCTTTTGGCGGAAGAACAAGGCAGAAGGTGTCATCCCCCAGGGGATCGTTCACGTGAACATCCTGAACAAGACGGGTCATGTCGTCCCGGACGGGTGACCCACTCCCAACCGCATGGTCCTGGACGTGACCGCAAAGACAAAAGACGGCAAGGAGATCTACAAGAAGCAGGACATCTTCATGCCCTATCCCGGTCGGATGGGCAAAGGCGAGGAGATGGGGCGTGGGCCTTATGAGAAGTGCGGGCTGTTGGCAGATACGAGCCTCCCGCCCGGGAAAAGGATCCGCAAGACCTTCGAGATCCCCTTCCCATTCAAGGACGTCACCCTGAAGGACGGGAAGAAGGACCGGAATCTCCTGGCGGATGAGATCACCGCCGAGATCCGTCTTTGGTACGTGCCGTTCGGTGAGTTCGATGGGAATGAGGTCCTCTTTTTCTCCGAGGATCGGAAGCTGGAACTCAAGGGAGAATGGGTCTGGAAGAATTAGGATGAGCTCATGAAACGGGGCCGGGCGTCTGCCCGGCCTCCCTCCACCGGGCCGGGAACCGGAGCCTCACGGTCGTCCCCTGGCCAGGTTTCGACTCTATTTCGATATCCCCCTGGTGTTCTCTCATGATCTGCTTTACCAGAAGGAGACCGAGGCCGGTTCCTGTGGGTTTGGTCGTGACCGACGCCTTGAAGAGACGATCCCTGACCTCGTCCGGAATGCCGGGTCCGTGATCCCGTACGATGACCACTGGGTTGCCGTCGGAGCGCGTGACCTGGACCGAAATCGTTTCGTTGCTCGGCGATGCATGGACGGCGTTTCTCAGGACGTGCAGAAGGGCCACCTTGAAGGTCCGTGGATTCGATCTCACGAGTATGGGCTCTTCATCCACCCGGATCTCGTGGGTGATGCCCTTTTTGCCCAGGCTCGGGATCCAGGTCTCTATGATTTCACGTACCATGGATCCGAGATCCACGTGGGCAAATAGCCCTGACTGGGCAGCGGCAAGGGTCTCGAACTCTTCGACGATCTCATTGAGGCGTTCGGCCTGCTCCATGATTGCGTCGAGCTTTTCCCGCACCCTGGCAGACTCCGGTATTTCCTTGCGGATCGCGCGAACGAGACCTCCGATCACCATGGCCGGGTTTCTCACCCTGTCCGCGATCTTGAGGGTCATCTCGAAGACGGTCCGCTCCTGCGCTAGGGCCTCCAGGTCTTCTGTCAGGCGGAGGAGTTGGGTGTTCACGCGGGTCAGCTCGTTGTTCTTGTCCGCCTTTTCCTTGAGGAGTCTCAGGACCTCCTCGTGCTTGGCGCGCAGGTTTTCCAGATAGGACTCTTCGGCGTCCAGGAAGAGGTCTTGCCGTATGAGGTCAGATCCCTCTGCAAGGGCATCCCACGGCGTCTTGAGCCCCCATTTGATGAGACGCAACCTGAAGGTCTCATTCGCACCGGACATCTCAGTCGCCACCTCATCAAGGACTCGGGAAAGCCCGCTGTAGGGAAGTATCTCACAGATATTCCGTGTGGCTGCGTCACACGCGCCGGTGACCATTTTGCCGGTGAAAAGTAGCTCGACTCCTGTGTCATGCGGGGTTTGGGCGCGCTGGACAAAAGACATCTCAACAGTGCCTCCGCCAAAGGAATTGACGAGGATCCTGGCCGTTTCCGATGCTGCGGTCGCGATCTGGACCACGGCGATCCGTTCGTAACCTGCCTCACGGGCAAGGGATTTCGCCTTGGACCGGATCTTGGGGATGTCCTGCTTTCGGTTCAGGACAAGGCTGATGATGTGGATGCGCTGGCCGATCTCCGTTGCCATGTGAGTACCATTAGGCTTGCGTCGTCCCGTATCTCGTTGTGACGTGGGAAAAGGACTTGTGTCCAGATACACGGCATAATTGGTGGATTGCGAAAGGGAAAGATCCACCCGGGTCTCTGGATCAGGGGGGGAGGAGGAGGCAGGCCGTCGGTCGCAGCCATGATCCAGAGCTCCGCGATCGATCCGATGAGCACGGGATCCTCTCCCTCGCCCCGCATTCCACGAAGGACGGTGACGTGTCTGCCAGTCTCCTGGAGGGCGTGGAGCACGAGTCGGACATTGCCCATCCCCGCGCTCTGGACGCTCCCGGAAAGGAGATCGACGAGGAGGATTCGGGCGGAAGGCTGTCCAGGCAGGCACGACTTTTTTAACTGGTCGAGGACCCTGTCCGGCGGCCATAGGAGGGCGAGGCGTTCCAGGTTCTGAACCAAGGGGTGGCCTTCTTTTCCGGGCCACATGCTTATCCCTTCCGTATCGATGACGGTGACGCGCAGGTACCGGCCATCTGTCTGGACGATGATCCTGTCACCGCATTGGCCGCCTGACGGACGGGGCGCTATGATGCCCGCCAGTCTGGGCCAGCCGATGGATCGGGTTCCCGGACGCTCGCTTCCGGGTCGAAGAGTGGCGCAGATCACTGTTCCATGCCCTTGTTCTGGTGCGACTGCAGGACAGGGGGAGGAGGTATCCAGGCAGGAACAGGCGGAAAACTCGTCTGCGAGACGGGCTACCGCGGCTAGTCCTGCGCCGAGTCCTTTCCCGAAGGGGGTTTTCCCCGAGCAGGCCATGGAGAGATTTGCGATTCCTGGTCCTTCATCGAGGCTCGCGATGGTGAGGACAGGGAGATGGGCAAGATCCAGACCCGTGATCCGTATGATGCCCTGCTTGGTCTTGTGCATGACGTGATTGAAGGCGAGTTCGCTTGCCACGAGTTCTGCCTCCGCTGCCCGTCTGGCGGAAAAACCGAGGTCGAGGGCCACCCTTTTGGCGGTCTTTTTCGCCACAGTCGCGTCCAGAACGGACGAGACAGGTATCTCCTCACAGATCGGAGTCCGTGTGGCTGGGTGAATGCGACGGCTGAAAGAGGGGGAAAACGGCTTGTTCCGCATCAAGGGCAAAGGAGACCTCTTCGAAATGGATGTCGAAATCGAGAAGGGTCAGGACCACTGGCACGGAAAGTCCGGTGATGATGACCGAGGTGTTGAGGGGAATAAGGGTGCGGGCGAGTCGTTCTATGCGTCGAGCCAGGTATGTGTCCAGCACCTCCACAGAGGAAAGATCCACGACGATCCTTTTTGTTTCGCGGGCCTTTGCCTCACTGGTGATCTTCCCGATGAGGCGTTCAACGCCTTCGTCGTCGATGTCCTCCGGAGGAGCGACGACGATGACCTCCCCAAGAGGTATGAGGATATGGGGCGTCATGGTCTGCCGACTTTTTTCCGGGCGATGTCCACTGCGTGTTTTCCCCTCTCCGAGGCCTCTTCCATTCGGAAAATGGCCAGGTGCAGCGCGTCGGTCATTCGGGATCGGAAGGTGACGTTTTCCATGCGCACGTCGAGCTGGGTGATGGTCCGCGCGATATGGGGCGAGATCCCGGAGATGATGGCCTCGCTTCCCATGTAGCGGACCGCATGAATGGTCTGGATCAGGTGTCGAGCCACATCCGCGTCCACCGCAGGCACACCGGTGATGTCGATGATGACGAAGGGGGCCCGCGCCTGTTCGATGGCCTCAAGGAGCCGCTCAGTTGCGATGCGGGCCCTGTAGCTGTCCAGGGTGCCGATGAGCGGCAGGAGGACGACGCCGTCCCAGATGTCGATGACAGGGGTAGAGAGTTCGAGGACCTCGTCCTGAAGATGTCTGATGGCCTCTTCCTGTTTGCGGAGCATCTCATCCTGCTGTTCGATGAGTTTGCGCTCCTGCTCGATGCGTCCTGAGATGTCGATGAAATGTTCGACACAGCCGACGATCTCCCCCTTGTAGTTCTTGAGTGGACGGCTCGCATATTCGATGGGGATCTCGCGTTCACCGGTCCTGAGGACCGTCTGCCCCTGGTGCACGGCGTTTTCCGATATGGAGAGACGGCATGTGCAGTTCTCGGTCTTGCACATGGGGGTGTCGAAAACGTCGTAGCACTTGCGGTCGAAACAGTCCCCCGGGGTCCGTCCGACCATGGCGGCCCCTGCCTGGTTGATCATGAGGATGGTGTGTTCGAGATCTGTCACAAAGATCCCGGACGGAACGGCGTTGATGATCTCGGAGAGAAAGGTCTCGTCCCGGTAGATCTCGGCTACGTTTTCCATGTGCGACCTCCTTTCTGACACACTGCAAGGCGAGACCTGCCTTCGGGAACCTCTAAAAATGGGTTTTTCGTCATTTTGTGTGGAATTTGGG
>DIFG01000100.1:0-328 GCA_002419025.1 Deltaproteobacteria bacterium UBA5754
TAAAGCCTGGCACCACATTGTTCTTGTGTTCCCATATGCGCTTTACGAGATCGGATGTGACACCCACATACAGGGTTTCATTTCTGCGGCCGGCCGGAAGATAGACGCACGGCTTCATAATTCACGTTTTATACTGGATTCCGGCCTCCGCCGGAATGACGAGGCGGTATGCAACTGCGCACTGGAAACCGATCAAATTCCACACGAAATGACGAAGAGCCGAAAAAAGTTCATTAATAGAGCCTTTTGTAAAATGGCAAACATCCCAAGGCTGATGGTATCGTAAAAAGTTCAAGATTCGTTATGCCGGACTTGATCCGGCATCCAG
>DIFG01000100.1:361-3699 GCA_002419025.1 Deltaproteobacteria bacterium UBA5754
CACTGGAAACCGATCAAATTCCTCATAAAAAGACAAAGAGCCCCCAAAAAGCCCGTGGTTGATGAACATCGCATCCTGTGTTAAAAAATTTGTATGTTTTTCCGCTTCGCGATGCCTCGGCTGGGAAAAATCCTCGGCGCCGTCACACTCGCATCGATTCTCTCCGCGTGTTCAGAATATCATGCTGATGGGGAATACGAAAATCCCTATAGCGTCGAGGAAATACGCGCTATGATGGCCTTTCACGGCGCACAAGCGGCCCGATTCGATAAAAACCGGTGGAGAGTCTTGGTGAAAGGCCGCTGGATTCCCATCGAAAATGCTCGGGCGTATGAAATCCTGGCCAGCTCCAGGGACAAGGATGCTGTCGTGCCATCCCTGTAATCCACTTCCCCAGAGTTGAAAAACGCCGCGTTAAAGCCCTCTTTTCTCGAAAAAACGAAATAGAAAGAGGACAAATACCACAAAAAGGGCGATCAAGATCCAATGGTTCACCCCGAGCACCTGCGGGAGGGTGATCTTGCCGTAATCCCCCCACGTCAGAACGGTCTTCTTCATAAACGGAAAGGTCTCGGCATATATACCCGCCCCAAAAAGCATTCCAAGGATCCCCCACACTGCGTCCCATCTACCTTCTCCCAGGGCGCCGGCCGATGTACCTGGGCAATACCCGAGAAGCGCCCATCCGAATCCGTAAATAAGGCCGCCAAGGATGTTTGCAGCGAGATGGGTGGCCTTGATGGAAAGCTTCACGAGCCCGAGGTCGTGGAGGAGATAGACCCCGATCATGCCCACGACTACGCTCGAGAGCATGAATTTCACGATGGTCATGTCATGAAGACGAAGCGCCCCCAATTGTTTGTCATAACGAACGACCCTGGCCTTTTGCAGAAGAAACCCGAAAACGATTCCGGTGACGAGGCCCGCAGCAAGAAGGTTCATGATCGAGAACCTCCATAAAGGAATCGGGCCACGATGAGCCCTCCCACAAAAAAGCAGACGAGTGAGATAAACCCGCTGACTGCAAGCTGGAGCGAACCGCTCAGCCCGTGTCCGCTTGGTCACCCGTCTGCGAGCCTGGCCCCGTACATGGAGACGGAGCCTCCGACAAAGGCGACGACGGCCCGCAACGGGACGCCTGGGCCGAACCGGGCCTTCCACATGTCAGGGACCGACTGGATGCGGAAGCTCTTGGATGCGGCGGACGAAACGAGGGAACCGATGAATATGCCCACCACAAACATCCACTGCCAGTCGATTTTGGGAACCTCTTTTATGAAATAGTCCATGGCCTTGATCCGTTCGGGTCCGAAGACCGACTCGATCATTCCTGCCGACCTCACGAACGTGGTCGAGGCGCCGAAATACTTGCCGGTGAGCCACACAGAGGCCACCATGAGGAGACCGGCAAGGGCGCCTGCCACATAAGGGCTCCATGCGCCGACTTCCTGCAATTCCCTGCGTAATGTCATGAAACCCTCCTGTTATGGAGATTGAGTGGCGAGACGTTCCGCATCGGCAACCATCCCGTCGATGACATCGAGACCGCGATCCCAAAAGTCGGATGAGCGGAGATCCACCCCAAAGGGGGAAAGAAGCTCGTAAGGGGTCAAACCCCCTCCGGAAGCGAGAAGTTCGAGATAGAGACGGGTGAAATCGGGGTATCCCTTTTCATAAAGCCGATAAAGGGACAGGACGAGAAGCTCCCCAAAGGCATAGGCGTAAACATAACCCGGCGCATGGACGAAGTGCCCGATGTAGGCCCACCAGACCCCGTAATCTGTCGTGAGTTCGAGACTGTCGCCGAACATCTCTTGTTGTGTCGTGAGCCAGAGCGCGGAAAAATCCTCTGAGGAGAGCTCCCCAGACTCCCGCCTTCGGGTATGGATCGCGTCCTCGAAACGGTTCATGGCGATCTGACGAAAGACGGTGGCAAAGATGGATTCGATCTTGGAACATAGAAAGGCGAGCCTCTCCTCACGGGTCCTGAGCCGTGCCATGAGGTCCTTGAACACGAGGAGCTCCGCGAAGACCGAGGCGGTCTCGGCGATGGTCAGAGGGGTCTGGCTGTTGAAAAAACCCATGCGCGATGCGAGAAACTGATGGACACCATGGCCGAGCTCGTGGGCTACGGTCTCCACGTCGCGAAAATTGCCCGTATAGTTCACCAGGATGTATGGATGCACGGCAGGGACACAGGGGTGCGCAAAGGCCCCCGGGGCCTTTCCCGGAAGGACCGGGACGTGCATCCAGTTTTCATCAAAGAAACGGCGTGCTATCCCGGCCATCTCCGGAGAAAAACGGGCAAACGCCTCAAGAACGGTCTTCCGGCATGCGTCCCAATGGACGGTCTCGGATGGGAAATGGGGAAGGGGTGCGTACCTGTCAAAGTCTTGAAGTTTTTCGACCCCGAGGAGGTCCTTTTTCAGGCGGTAGTACCTTTCGACGATCCCGTAACCACGGGTAACGGACGCGATGAGACAGGCGACTGTTTCGTCATCCAGCTCGTTTGCAAGGTTCATGGAACTCAGCCATCCGGCATAAGACCTGAGCCTGTCGTCGATCATCTTGTCCGCAAGGATTGTATTGATGATATGGGTGAGGACAGGAAGGTCCTCACGAAGTCCGGCTGTGAGGTCTTTCGCAGCCGTCATTCGTATATTGCGATCCGGCGAATAGAGACAGGAGAGGACCTCCTCCTGGGTCTTGCCCTCCGTGCCGTAGCGTCTTGCCGCCATGACCTTTTCAAAGAGTCCGACCCAGGACGATGTCCTCACTGGACTGATTTCCACAAGAAGACGCTCCTCCACCTCGGAAAGGAGATGGGGCCTGTAGCGTCTGAGGGTCTTGAGATAATGGCGATAAGGAGCGAGCACGGGTTCGGCGAGGAGGAAATCCGC
The DNA here is from genome assembly GCA_002419025.1 of Deltaproteobacteria bacterium UBA5754. GTDB lineage: Bacteria > Desulfobacterota > Dissulfuribacteria > Dissulfuribacterales > UBA5754 > UBA5754. The sequence continues at coordinate 3,262 of DIFG01000100.1, forward strand.
CCGCTCCTCCGGGACGTTTGCCCACTCGATATCGAAAAAAACGAGGTCACGGGAGATGATGCTTCCGAATTCCCTCACGGACTGGAGAAAGGCCCCTGCCCTGGAATCAGTGACCTTGACCGAGAAATCGAGGTGAGCGAGGGACGCCATGCGGGCCATGAGCTCCGAGATGGCCTCCAGTTCCTTCACGGCATCGAGAAGTTCCGGCGCGGTGAGGGTCCCGACCCTGCCCCGGTAGCGGTCGGCAAAGATGGCAGCCCGTTTCTTGCAGACATCCTTGTCGGCACTCAATTGCCGGTCTTCGGGGCCGGAATACAGATCTCCGAGATCCCAAACGATCCCTGTGGTGCCGAGTTCTTCATTGATCCGTGACAAAGACCCTTCTGTGGTGGTCATCGCATCAGACTCCCATATTTGATGGTTTCGTAAAAAGTCGAA
>DIFG01000100.1:3767-9691 GCA_002419025.1 Deltaproteobacteria bacterium UBA5754
GACTTTTTACGAGACCATCATATTTGATGTTCACCCACAGGGTTCACTCGATCAATGCCTGCAAGCCCGCCGATGCCGCCGCCCCGGATGCGAGGGAAGAAGATGCAAGGGGCGGGGTCTTGCACAGGCACATCTCCGCCTTGTTGTTCCGGGCTGTCAGCATGGTCCAGTATCCGCAGAGATTCACCGGGGACCTGTCCACCACGTCGATACGGGCCTCCCTCACGAACTGACAGAGGGAAAAATCAGGACGGAAACCAAGAAGCCGTGAGAGAGGCGAAATCATCCTTTCCATTCCGCAGACGAACGGATGCTCGTGCTGAAAATGGTTTACGAAGTAGAGTTCGCCGCCCGGACGACAGACCCGGCGCATCTCATCCACGAGTCTGCAGGGATTTGGGACGACCGAGACGACGTACATGGCGACGACCGCGTCAAAGGAATCGTCCGGATAGGTCATGTTCTCCGCATCCATACAATGGAGGCTGACATGCATGAGCCCTTCACGGCGTCGTCTCTGACGGGCCTTTTCGAGCATCTCCTCGGAGATGTCGATACCGGTGACAGAGATGTTCCTGGGGTAGAGTGGAAGGGAAAGACCCGTGCCCACACCTACCTCGAGTACGGAACAACCGGGCGCGAACTTCATCCTCCTGATGACTGCCTCCCGACCGGGTTCGAAGATTGATCCGAAAGAAAAATCGTAAAAAGAGGCGTAACGCCGATATGCCTTTCGAATGGACTCGATATTGACCGATCCTTCTCCCTCGCGCCTTTTTAAACGCCTGTTTCTCACCTTTCCCCCCGAATATACCGATTTCGATATGGAGCCCACAGAGGTGCGGTTGCCCCATGCCGTTCGAAAGGATATTGTACACGTAATTCTCCGTCAACATCATCCGCCTTTTCATCCCATTATCTCCTTCCGTGCAGTCGCTTCAGCGGCTGTGAAACCCTTTTTATGACATGAGAGGTCCTATGGAACGACCACATTTCGGCATTCCCAAGACAGGCGGCGTCATATCCAGGCCGCCGGGGATCCGTTCCGTTCTTGCAGTTGTCGGTGGACTCGCCCTCCTTCTTGCCATCTGGAACCTCTGGTTCACGGTGGAACCCGAGGAGGTGGGAATCGTGCTCAGATTTGGCAAGTTCTCACGGGAAGTCCCGCCTGGGCTCCATTTCAAGCTGCCCGATCCGGTCGAAACGGTCATCAAGGTCCCTGTTCAGCGCCAACTCAAGGAAGAATTCGGGTTCCGCAGCGCGGAAGAATTCCGCCAGACAGACTCGCAGAAGGTCTACGAGCAGGAGTCTCTCATGCTCACCGGTGACCTGAACGTGGCCTGGGTGGAGTGGTCCACCCAGTACCGCATCAAGGACCCATATTTGTTCCTTTTCAGGATCAAGGACGGACGGAACACCTTTCGGGACCTGAACGAGGCAGTGATGAAGGCCGTGGTGGGGGACAGGACAGTGAACAACGTTCTCACCGTGGGAAGGCAGGAGATCTCGGACGACGTGAAAAGACGCCTCCAGGGCCTCTGCGACCAGTATGAGACAGGCATTACAGTGGATCAGGTCGTCCTCCAGAACGTCACCCCGCCGGAACCGGTCAAGCCATCCTTCAACGAGGTCAACCAGGCCCAACAGGAAAAAGAGCGGCTCATAAACGAGGCATGGTCCGAATACAACAAGGCAATTCCCCGTGCCCGCGGAGAGGCATTGCAACTGATACAGAACGCGGAAGGACACGCAGCTGAGCGTATCAACCGCGCCAAGGGAGACGCAGCCTTTTTCGAGGCACTGTTTGATGCCTACCAGAAGGCCCCGGAGGTCACTCGCAAGAGACTCTATATCGAAACCATCGAGGCCGTCTTTCCCCGTGTGAACCGAACAGTGGTCATGGATGAATCGGCCCGCAATCTGCTCCCCCTCCTGAACCTGGACATGGTGGAGGTGAAACCATGAAATCCACAATCATTGCCATCATCGCCCTCGCCGTCATCGGAATCGCGGTCGTGGGAGGCGCCTTTTTCATCGTGGACGAGACCAAACAGGCCGTGATCACCCAGCTCGGAAAACCCGTCGGCTCCCCCATCACCTCGGCGGGACTCCACGTGAAGGTGCCGTTTCTCCAAAAGGCGAATTATTTCGAGAGGAGATTTCTTTCCTGGAACGGAGAGCCGAACCAGATCCCCACCCAGGACAAGCGCTTCATCTGGGTGGATACGTACGCACGCTGGCGCATCAGCGACCCCCTACTCTTCTTTCAGCGCCTCCGGGATGAACGCCGGGCCATCACACGTCTTGACGACATCCTGGACGGAGAGACGAGAAACATCATCGCCAAATATCCCTTGATCGAGATCGTGAGGTCTTCCGACATCGCCATTGACCAGGCTGCAGGAGACCCGGAAGGGATCAAGTCCCAAGAGGCCATGACATCCATAACCCAAGGCCGGGAGCGTCTCTCCCGCCAGATCCTGGAGGCAGGGTCGGCCCGGGTCGCCGACCTTGGCATCGAGCTTCTCGATTTCCGATTCAAACGTATCACCTACGTGGAAGAGGTCAGAAAAGAGGTCTACGCCCGCATGATCTCCGAAAGGCAGAGGATCGCCGAACAGTACCGTTCCGAGGGTGCGGGCGAGGCAGCCCGAATCGCCGGGAAACGAGAAAGGGAATACAAGCTCATCACCTCGGATGCCTATCGGAAGGCAAAGGAAATCCGCGGTGCTGCGGATGCGGAGGCGGCGAACATATACGCGGCGGCCTATGGGAAAGACCCGGATTTCTACGCCTTTTACCGCTCTCTCGATGCATACGAAAAGTCCATCGGAGAAAAGACGACGCTTGTCCTCACGACCGATTCGGACTTCCTCACATTCCTCAAAAGGGAAAAGGCCCGCTGAACCGAAAAAAAACGATCGTCTACAGGCCCCGTGTTCATCCTGGATCCCCATGACCCCTTTCCGCCTCCGGAGCTCGCTGGACAGGGCGGCCTTCTCGCCGTCGGGGGGGATCTTAGTCCAGAACGCCTCATCCGTGCCTATAAAAAGGGGATCTTCCCTTGGTACAACCCAGGCGAGCCCATACTTTGGTGGTCACCGGACCCCCGCTGCGTCCTCGAGCCCGAATGTCTTCACATCTCCCGTCGCCTGATGCGTACGATCCGGCAAGGAAGATTCATTGTCACGTTCGACATGGCCTTCGACGAGGTGATCACGTCCTGCGCGGCCCTTCGTCTAACGAACGGTACGGGAACCTGGCTCACCCCGGAGATGATCCTGGCGTATAAAAGGCTTCACGCCCTGGGTCTCGCCCACTCGGTCGAGGCATGGCACGAGAACGCCCTTGCCGGAGGCCTCTATGGCATCGCCCTTGGACAGGTCTTTTTCGGCGAATCCATGTTCACACGCATTCAAGACGCATCGAAGGTCGCTTTCGTCACCCTCGTCCAGGGCCTGTCCGCTCATGGATTCAGGCTGATCGACTGTCAGGTCCGCTCGGATCACCTCCTTTCCTTCGGGGCCAGAGAGATACCCCGTGAGGATTTCCAATCCAGGCTCCACGATCTTCTGCCCGGGTCCACTTCCCTCCCGCCTTCCCCTTGGCATCACATCATCCATGGAAACGGACAGGATCATCGCTGTAGGCGACATACACGGATGTCGGCTTGAGTTGGAAAGGCTCCTCGGCATGATCTCCTTTGATCCCTCCCGGGACCTCCTCGTCTTTCTCGGTGACTACATCGACAGGGGTCCGGAACCCAGAGGGGTGTTGGAGATCCTTTCCGGTCTCGCGGATCTGCACCCAGGACACGTCCGATGCCTCATGGGCAACCACGAATGGATGTTTCTCAGATACCTGGAGGGCATGGACTCCAATCTCTATCTCCTGAACGGAGGAGAGACGACGATCGCTGACTATTTCATAGAGGGAAAGGGCGTCTCCATCCCGGATCGACACAAGAAGTTTCTTGATTCTCTTGATTTCTTTCTTGAAACCGAATCTTATATCTTTGTTCACGCTGGGCTCAGGCCTGGAGTCCCCCTGGCCGATCAGACACCGGACGACCTTCTCTGGATCCGTGATGAATTCATCTCGTCTTCTTACGATTGGGGCAAACGGGTCATCTTTGCCCACACGCCTGTGGAAACACCCCTCGTTCAACCAAACAAGATCGGGATCGATACCGGGGCCGTGTACGGAGGACGGCTCACAGCCCTCATCCTTCCCGATCTGACATTCATCTCCGTTGAGAAAAAATAGGGACAGCAGATGGAAGAACGACCCAAAAGGAACTGGCGGGAGATCGACCGCATGCGCGACGGATCCTCACGAGGAAAACGCGCGAAAAGCGAAAAAAAAGGCGCCCTCGAAAGCGCGCTCGAGGATCCGAGACTCAAGAAAAGATATCTCAGAGAGGCCGAACGCCTCTTTCTGGGGGCCAAGGGGAGACCGGAACATGCCCGTGACATACGGTCCATCCACGAGTCCTACGGGACATCCGGCTTCGGTGCGGCCGTGAAACATTACATAGAGACCTACGGTATGCCTAATGACTGGGCCACCCTCATGCTCCTCCTTGACCTCAAGGGAGACATCCCCACAGTCATCTCGGCCATCGACGCCCTCGTGGGGCTGGCAGACCAAAAAGGACCGGTGGAGAGAAAAGGACTGCGCAGCAGGATCGACATCATGCGCATCACCGCCAAGGACCCTGAACTCCGGGATGCAGCGGAAGACGCGTATAACTCCCTCAATCCGTGAAGCAGGTCAGGGACTGGACCGCCCTTCTCGACGACTATCTCTCACATCTCACCCTGGACCGTGGGCTTTCCCTCAAGACCGTCGAGGCCTACAGTGCGGATGTCATTCGATTCATCTCCTTCTCGGATCGATCCCGAATAAGTGGCCCTGAGGCGGTCCGTCCCTCAGATGTAGTTGCCTGGCTCGAGGAGGAACGCACATCCGGCATCTCTCCCCGAACCATGGCCCGGCGCCTCTCCGCCCTTCGGGGCTTTTTCCGTTTCCTCTCACAGGTCCAGGCCGTTGAAACCGATCCCCTGACCACAGTCGACACCCCCAGGATCGGCCGCACCCTGCCCGGAGTCCTCACAACGGACATGGTGGAATCCCTCCTCCAGAGACCGGACGCCACAAAACCCGTCGGGCTCAGGGACCGGGCGCTCCTGGAACTCACCTATGCGAGCGGGCTTCGGGCCTCAGAGGCCGTGGGCCTCAGGCTTCACGACATAGATAGACGGCTTTTTTACCTCAGGATCACTGGCAAGGGGAACAAGGAACGGATCGTGCCCATAGGGGAGACCGCAATGGAATGGCTCGAAAGATACCTGTCCCAGGCCAGACCGCGTCTCCTCGGAAAGGTACAGAGCGATCTCGTCTTCGTGGGCAGGAAAGGGAGACCCCTCACGCGCCAGCGCTTCTGGCAGATATTAAAGGGTCATGCAGCAGCAGCCGGTGTCCGCGGGCCTGTCTCACCCCACACCCTCAGGCACTCCTTTGCCACCCACCTTCTTGCCGGAGGGGCTGATCTTCGAGTCGTCCAGATGCTTCTCGGACACTCGGACATAACTACGACCCAGATCTATACACACGTCGATATGGAACGTCTTCGAGAGGTCCACAGGAAGTTCCACCCGAGGGGATAAATCCGAATTATGCACTACACACCGGAATAAATTTGGCTCTTCGTCATTTCGTGTGGAATTTGATCGGTTTCCAGTGCGCAGTTGCATACCGCCTCGTCATTCCGGCGGAGGCCGGAATCCAGTATAAAACGTGAATTATGAAGCCGTGCGTCTATCTTCCGGCCGGCCGCAGAAATGAAACCCTGTATGTGGGTGTCACATCCGATCTCGTAAAGCGCATATGGGAACACAAGAACAATGTGGTGCCAGGCTTTA
>DIFG01000078.1 GCA_002419025.1 Deltaproteobacteria bacterium UBA5754
CATATGCGCTTTACGAGATCGGATGTGACACCCACATACAGGGTTTTGTTTCTGCGGCTGGCCGGAAGATAGACGCACGGCTTCATAATTCACGTTCTATACTGGATTCCGGCATCCGCCGGAATGACGAGGCGGTATGCAACTGCGCACTGGAAACCGATCAAATTCCACACGAAATGACGAAGAGCCCTATTTTTTTGAAAGCGCTGCGATGATGAGCGGCTCGATCTCGCTTTCCGTTACCATCCCCTTGAATTCCTTGATGATCCGTCCATCGCGCCCTATGAGGAAGGATGTGGGAAGGGCGAAGATGTCTCCGTAGTCCTTGAGGACTTCCGGGGTGGCACGGAGGACAGGGAAGTTGATCTCGAGGGCCTTGATGAAGAAGGGCATGACCTTTTCCCAGTCCTGGTCCACCGATATGCCGAGCACGACGAACCCTTTGTCCCGATAGCGTTCCTGGAGCCTCACGAAGTCAGGAAGTTCTAATCTGCATGGCGGGCAGTAGGTGGCGAAGAAATTGATAAAGACCACCTGGCCGGAAAAATCCGAAAGCCTCACCGGTTTGTCTTCCAGGTTGAGCAGGGTGAAGTTCGGGGCCTTCGGGGCCTCGGCCCCGGATGAACAGGCCGTGAGCACGACGGCTGCTGCAAGGAAAAGGGGTGTGATGATTGATTTAAGGATGTTTCTTTGCATGGAGAGGGATCCTATTCTTCGAGGTGTGATTCGATGCGGTCTATGAGTCTGGCAAGGAGACGGGCCTCTTCCGCAAGGATGCGGCGGCCCTTGTCCCGCGATGCAGCGGCCGGATTTCCCCAGACGCCGCCGGGCCAGTAACGCCTTTTGTTCCGGACGAGGATCGGCCTGGGAAAGGACGGGTATTCTTCCGGGCTTGTCCTTCGGATGAGGTCCGGTTCGATCTCGAGCATGAGGGATGTCTCCACTTCCCCGGCGTGGGAGTCCCCAGGTGTCTCGACAAGCCCGGTCGAAAGGTCGGCCACGAGTTCGAGTATGGAAAGGACTGCCACACGGCTTTCGGAAAGGCGTTCAAGGATCTCCTCCCCTGCATCTGTGAGGGCTGCCATATGGGTCCCGCCTGCATGCCCGGAGATGAGGATGAAATTTCTGAGCCCGTGGCCGTACAATGACGAGGCGATCTCGATGGCGAGGGTTCTTACGGTCAGACCCGAGATCGTTATGGTTCCAGGGTGTCGCGCCGTGCTTCGGCACAACCCATACCAGACCGGCGGAGCAACGAAAACGGGGCGGATGAGGCTCGTCTCCCTTGCAAGTGCGTGGACATGGAGCGTATCTGTGCCGAGGGGGAGATGCCTTCCGTGCTCCTCAACGGACCCGAAGGGCACTATCACCGATTGGGTCTTTTCGAGCCCTATCAGGAACTCTTCCATGGTGATGCGATCGATCAGCATGTCGGCAACTGTACTGGATGGCCCATTTTTCTGTCAAACGAAAGGACATCATAAACATCTTGCCACGCCGTTTGCGGGTCTCCGGCTGGAAATGTCATGAAACCGTCAAGATCCCTATGTAGCGTTCATGTTGCACGAGCAAGCACCGATCCTGTATTATAGGGGAAATTTGGAAGAAAAACCGATTGTCGGGAGAAAAGCATGGAGAAGGTCGTGAGCATGAAGGATTTCACGGGGTCGAACCGCGGACGCGTGCGCCGTCTCGAGGCCATCAAACAGGAACTTCTCAGGAGTTTCGACATCGACCTCGATGATCTTCTGTCCCGGGAGCCCCCTTCGCGCCTTTCGGTGGAGGAGTTCGATGAACTCACCGATCGGATCCTTGCCACCATAGACACCTTTTGCGGAGAACATTCCCAGACCTCTATAAACGATCTCCTCTGGGTCCTCGAGGACGTCAAGGACATCATTAAAGAGAACGCCTCCGATTATTAGGCGTTAAGCAAAAATAACTTGAACATCTTGCATCTCATCTTCGAGCCATCTTTGGCCGCAGCTCAATCACAAAATCCTCACCGTAGCCCTACTACGCCTGCGGTTTTGCTCAATCGCTGCGCCCAAATCTGACTCAAATCTGAGCGCAATTTTGTACAGCTTATTTTCGCTTAACGCCTTAAGCGAACTCAGACGGGCTCCACAAGGATCAGCGCCGCCTCTTCATGGCGCAGGCTTATGTGGTATCCCTTGACCACATATTCGATGGGATCGAGTAGGGGGGCATATTTGACGACATCGACAAGGGTTCCTGCGGTGAAACCCAGATCGAGTAGTCTCTGTTTGAATGGTCCCTTGGCTATGATCCTGATGACGCGCCCCCGTTCACCGGTTTTGAGATCGTCGAGTGTCATGGTTCGGGGAAAATAGTCCATTTTCAGCGGGACTGAAAGGGGGTTTCATGGCAAAAGTGGCTGTCTGCGGTTCAATGAGCTTTTCTTCTTATGATATCGTTAAGGACGTCCTCGACCATCTCATAGCTGAGGGAGATGTGATCCATTCTGGCAATGCCCCCGGGGCCGACCGTCTCGGCGAGGAATACGCCCGGCAAAACGGACTGGAGCTCAAGATCGTTCCCTCCGAATGGGAAAAACACGGTCTCAAGGGCACTATGATGAGAAACGAGGTCCTCCTCCGCTCCGCCGATTTCGTGATCTGTTTCTGGGACGGAGAGTCCGAGGGGACCCGCCACATGCTCGACATCTCCCGGCGTGCGAAGAAACTCCTCGCTGAGGTGCGGCCGGACGGTTTCCTCCGTCTTTTTCTAAATCCCCGTCTCCTTACCTGATCCAGTTTTCCGGTCTTGCCTAGGAGCGCGTCCTGCCACCGGTTCTTTGCCGTCATCCCTCCCGGGTTCGAGGAGGTCGCCCGAAATGAATTCCTCGCCTCAGGGATCCGCGGATGCGTCACCGAACCCGGCGGCATCTCCTTTTCCGGGGCGATCGAGGACCTCTACCGGGCAAATCTCCGCCTCCGGACACCGACCCGTATCCTCGTGAGGATCGGGTCTTTTCGGGCCTCCTATCTCACGGAGATCGTCGATCATGTCGCCCGCTACCCGTGGGAGGTCTATCTCATCGGGTCCGATTCCGTCCGCGTCCGGGCCGCCTCCCACAAATCCCGTCTCTATCACACGGGAGCGGTGGCGGAGCGCATCCTCGGTGGGATCTCCCGCAGGCTCGGCCGTCCGGTCCATCCGGCCTCAGGCGAGGACGGTCCGCTCATCCTCGTGCGTATCCTCGGGGACTCCTGCGAGGTGAGCGTGGACAGCTCGGGAGCGCCACTTCATCGCCGGGGCTATCGGATCGCGGTTGCCTCCGCGCCCATCCGGGAAAATCTCGCTGCCGGCATCCTGCTTGTCCTCGGTTGGACCGGTGATGCGCCCTTTCTCGACCCCCTGTGCGGATCCGGAACCTTTGTCATCGAGGCCGCGCTCATGGCCTCCGGGATCGCGCCGGGGCTCAGCCGGTCATTTGCATGCGAGACATGGAGGAATTTCGACCCTGAGGCGTGGCATGTGGTCCGCGCAGAGGCGGCTGACCTTGGAAGGCCGGATTCCACAGGCGGGATGTTCGGCCGGGATCAGGATCCTGAAGCCGTAGATGCGGCCCGGGGTAACGCAGAACGCGCGGGTGTCCGCGCCCTGACCGATTTCGCCGTCTGCGGGCTCGAAGATCTGAAATCTCCAGCAACCCGCCCGGGTCTCATCGTTGCGAATCCTCCGTACGGGGTCCGCATCGCCTCTTCTGACACGCATGGTTTTTGCCGCCGTTTCGGGGAGATCCTTTCCCGGCGATTTACCGGCTGGAGGTGCGCGGTGCTTCTTCCCGCATGGATTCCAGATCATGCCCTTGGGCGGCCGGTCAGGACCCTCGTTGCCTTCTCTCATGGTGGGATCCGGGTCCGTTTGGTAGAGTTTATGATCTAATTCCATGAATCCGTGAGATATGCACTCGAACCTTTCGATCCCACAGAATAAACCGACGGCCGGCCCACGGATTCAGGTAATTCGACAGGGAGGTGGATCAGTGACGGAAATCTCCAGGGAGATCTTTCGCGAGTACGACATACGGGGAGAGGTGGACCGCGATCTCACGGAGGATGGGGCCAGGGCCATCGGACAGGCCTATGGGACGGCCGTGAGAAACCGTGGCCTTTCCCGGGTCTCGTGCGCCAGGGACGGCAGGACCCATTCCCTCAGGATCCAGGCGGCCCTCATGGAGGGGATCCGTAAGACAGGCTGTGACGTGGTGAACATTGGGGAATGCCCGACCCCTCTCCTCTACTTTTCTATCTTTCATCTCGGATTGGACGGAGGGGTCCAGGTCACCGGGAGCCACAACCCCCCGGCCTTCAACGGGTTCAAGATGTGCATCGGGCCATCTACCATCCACGGCGCTGATATCCAGGCCCTTCGGGAGATCATCGAGGCCGGAAGTTTTGCGACCGGTGCCGGACGGATCGAGTCCCGTGAGATCATCCAGGACTACCGCGCCTACATGCGCAGAAATATCCATATCAAACGCGGACTCACCGTGGTCCTAGACGCCGGAAACGGGGTGGGAGGCCTTGTGGCCCCACAGGTCTTTGAGGACCAAGGCTGCCGGGTCATTCCCCTCTTTTGCGATGTGGATGGGACGTTTCCCAACCATCACCCAGACCCCACGATCCCTGAGAACCTCGAGATCCTGCGGCAAACGGTCCTTTCCCAGGGAGCGGATGTGGGTATGGCCTTTGACGGGGACGCAGACCGTCTCGGGGTCGTGGACGAGAAGGGGAACATCCTTTACGGGGACCAGCTCCTCATGATCTTCGCCCGTGAGGTCCTGCGGGAGAACCCGGGGGCTGCGGTGATCGGTGAGGTGAAGTGCTCGCATGTCATGTACGAAGACATCGCCAAAAGGGGAGGCCGACCCATCATGTGGAAGACTGGCCACTCCCTCATAAAACAAAAGATGCGGGACGAGGGGGCCCTACTTGCCGGCGAGATGAGCGGACACCTCTTTTTCGCAGACCGGTATTTCGGTTACGACGACGGTATCTATGCGGCCCTTCGCCTTGTCGAACTCCTTGCCGCCTCTGACGCCCCCCTTTCCTCCCATCTTGCCCATGTCCCCAAGACATTTTCCACACCTGAGATACGGCGCGACTGCCCTGACGACATAAAGTTCGCCATTGTCGAGAAGGCACGGGAAGGGTTTAGGGGCCGATACGAGATCATCGACGTGGACGGGGTCCGGGTGCTTTTCCCGGACGGATGGGGGCTCATCCGGGCCTCCAATACCCAGCCGGTCCTCGTGCTTCGTTTCGAGGCGGAGACACCTGCGCGGCTTCAGGAGATCAGGGACGTGGTCGAGGGGAGGCTCGATGCCATCATCCGGGAGACGTCGTAACCGGGGCGGCGGGCCAGAGGCATTCGCCCAGGTCTTCGACCGGCTTCTCTCGGAGAGGGGATGGAAGGATCGCTTCCGCCTGGGACGCATCTGGGAGGTCTGGGAAGAGGCCGTGGGGGAGAGGATCGCCTGTCACGCATGGCCCGAGAGGGCGCAGGGCAGGGACACGCTGGTCGTCGCTGTCTCCGATTCTATATGGATGCAGGAGCTTTCCTTTCTGAAAGCCGAGATCCTCGCCCGGCTGAATGCCTGTGCTGGAGAGACCCCCATGGTCTCGAATCTGCGGTTCGTTCTTGGGGATGTGGATGCCCTGCGCGCCGGATGGAAGAGGAAAGGAACGGGCGAAGAGGGAGAGTCAGGCGTGGACCCCGCCGTCAGAAGACGCATAGAGGCGGAGGCCGAGGCGCAGACGTCTGACATCCGTGATCCGGAGATCCGCGAGGCCTTTCGGCGTTTCTATGTCATCCACGAGGTGCGAAAGGCCAGCCCGAGGGGAGGATCTCATGCCGATGGGTGATAATAGGGACGCCTATGTTTTTGGCTCTTCGTCATTTCGTGTGGAATTTGATCGGTTTCCAGTGCGCAGTTGCATACCGCCTCGTCATTCCGGCGGAGGCCGGAATCCAGTATAGAACGTGAATTATGAAGCCGTGCGTCTATCTT
>DIFG01000026.1 GCA_002419025.1 Deltaproteobacteria bacterium UBA5754
GACTTTTTGAGCGGGATCAGATTTTGAGGATTTTGCAGTGCGATTTTATGCTGATTATCGGTCCGAGGGATTGAAACCCCGGGGGGTGTGGCCGGGAATGAGATGGTAAATGCCAGGGAGGTTCCGATACCGTTCATCGTAATCAAGGCCATAGCCCACAAGAAATCCGCGCGGGACATCGAAACCCACATAGCTGGCGATGATGTCCACCTTGCGGCGTTCCTTTTTGTCAATGAGGCAGCAGATGGATACAGACGCAGGGTTATGCAGGCGGAGGATCTCCTTAAGAAACTTGATTGTATAGCCGGTGTCCACGATGTCTTCCACCACGAGGACATCTTTGCCCTCGATGTCGGTTTCTATGTCCTTGGTGATGGAAACCTGTCCGAGAGATTCCATTTTTGCCCCATAGCTCTTGAGCCGGACGAAATCGACGATGACGTCGTTTTTGATGGATCGGACGAGGTCCGAAAGAAAAATGAACGCGCCCTTGAGAATCCCGATGATGACGAGAGGGCGGCCCTCGTAGTCATCTGAAATGTGTTTTCCGAGTTCCTGGACACGGGTTGCGATGATGTCAGGGGCGAGTATCTCTACGAGTTCGTCAGGGGAATCCATGCCTATACCTTTCCTTGACAGTGGTCAGGGAGCAATTATCTTTTATATTCTCAGGAACAGAATTTAAAACGCACTTGAAAGGATATCCACAAAGGAGGTTATACAGGGTGCCTATTTATGAATTCGTGTGCGCAAGATGCAAACAGCTTTTCGAGCGTTTTCTTTTTTCCCACAACGAAGCTGGAGGTGTCCAGTGTCCCCGGTGTGGAGGAGAAGGGGTGAAAAAACCGTCTTCCTTCTCTTCACGCGGCCGCGGATCCTCCGGTGGAGGTCCATCGGTCGGTCCATCCGCCTGCGGTTCCGGAGGTTTTCCGCGTCGTTTTGGGTGAGGTTGACATCACAGCCGGCTGGATGCCGGCATGGATTCTGAAGTGGGGATGAAAAAAAAGGACTTTTAGTCTCCACTGAAGGGAAGTATCTCAGCCGACCTGCCGACGTCATACAGGTCGGCCGTTCGAGATTCCTGCCGAGTTTGAGCTTCTACAGGAATATTTTTTATTTTTCTATCAAACCCTTGCGATATTGGGTATAGGCATCCCGGATAGTGAGATAAGGATCGATGGAGTCCTTTTTGATGTCCTCATACTCTCCGATGTGCAGGGATGTGTAATTGACAATGCGTGCCCCGTCAACCGCGGCAAACTCATACCAGTTGTCAGTCACATAGTATATCGGGTTGACAAATAAATCCGCCACATCCCCAATGGAATCCCGGAATGAGGAAGGCCCCAGAATAGGCCAGACGATATAGAATCCGTTTCCTGCCCCATAACGACCAAGCGTCTGTCCGAAATCCTCCTTCTTGAGCTTTATGTCCCAGTATTTATCGGCGGGATCGAAGAGTCCGAGGACTCCGTATGTCGAGTTCAGACAAAAACGCTCAAACTCGTTGGATGCGTCGTTGAGCTTGCCCTGAAGGAGGCAGTTTGTCAGGCGGATCGGGGTGAAGAGATTCGAAAAGAAATTGGAGACGCATATCCTTGCCCGTTCTGGGAGGATGAATTTGTATGTCTGGGCCACAGGTTTGAGGACATAGAAATAAAATCGGTCGTTGAAGGCGAACATGAATCGGTTGATGGGCTCGATGGGGTCACTGATGGTCGCAGAATCGACGGCGAACGGATCCTCTTCCATCGAGTCAACGTCCCGGATATTTTGTTGCACCTGTGCATAACGGGGGGATGAATTGTCCATGCCGAAAGTAGCTTGATTCGTCAGGGTGGTGATGATGAGGACGACGAGGATCAGGAGGATGGGTGTGTTTTTGCTCATCGCGTAATCTCCTTCTATAGCGTGACATGGACGCCCTTGCCGAGATTATCGGCATGCCACCTGATTTTCTAAAACACTGCCGCCATCCTTTGATTCGCGCCCTGAAGCCTGAGACAGGCGCACTTGAGAAATGTACGCAGAAGGCTGAGGGCAATCTGTGGATGGCGTATACATAGAGAATCAAACTCCTTTCTGTCAAGGATGGCAAGCTCCGTTATTTTGAGTGCTTCAGCCGATGCCCTGCGGTAGAGGGGGGTGCAGCCATTCGTAAGAGGGAACTCGCCCACTGCTGCGCCCCGGGAAAGTATGGCAAGGACGAAATGTTTTCCAGGAAATTCCGTCTCCTTTTTGACCTGCATCACCCCATCCAGAATGAAGGCGGCGAAATCCCCACTTTCTCCCTCCTTGAATAACGCCTCGCCTGGATTGAGCTTTTTGTAATTCAAAAAGCCTGCCAGCAGGTCGAGGTCGTTTTCTTCCAGGCCGAGGGCTGGCCCGAGGAGTTGCCTCAAACGTCCGTCCGCGGTCTTTTCCTTTCCCATGGTCAACCCTTGGGGTTCGGGGAGTTGCTCAATTCCTGGATCTTGGAGTCCATCTCCTCGATGAGGTGAGCGAATCCGTTTTTCTTGATGATTTCGTTATAGGTTGAGCGGTAATTGCTGATGAGACTCACGTTTTCGATGATGACGTCATACACGAACCATTCACCGTCTTTTTGAATCATGACGTAATCGATCGGGATATCCGCTGTTTTCGTGATGGCCTTGGACTCCACTTTTGCGTAACGTCCCTTGATGATCTCGTTTTCAAAAACGACCTGCTCATCCGTATAGGCCTCGATCTTGTTGACGTATGAGGCCTCGAGAAGCCTTTTGAAACGGTTCACAAAGGCGTTTTGATCCCCGTGGGAGAGGGTGTTCCAGTTTGGCCCGAGGATCCGTTTGGACATCTCGATGAAATCGAATCGTTCCAGCACGATGGAACGTATCCTCTCCCTTTTTTGTTCCCGGTCAAGGCCGTTTTCCTTTAGGATGGCGATGATCGCATCCACGGAAGATTTGACGATGGAAAGAGGAGCGCTCGCCGCTGCCTGGTTGGTTGTCAACGCGAAAAGGACGGCGAGGAAGATGGAAAGGATCAGACGCGGGCTTTTGTTTTTTTTCATGCTCATTGTCTCTCTATCATTTTTTTTCGAAAATATATTTGCTCACCAGTTCTTCTATATCAATAGAAGACTCCGTGTCGAAGATATATCCCCCGTCGGTGAGGATTGTTTCCGATGCTCCAGGTTTCAGCCCGACGTATTTGTCTCCTATGATGCCGGCGGTCTTGATGCTTGCGATGGCATCGTCCTGGAGTCTTATCCCGTTGTGGATGGCCATGGAGACAACGGCTTCGTAGTTTTTTTGGTCCAGGGTGATTTCTGTGACCTTCCCCACGGTGACGCCGGCAAGGACCACGTCAGCTCCCTTCTTGAGGCCGGAGACGTTGGTGAAGGCAGCGGTGATCGTATATGTATCGCTGGG
This sequence comes from Deltaproteobacteria bacterium UBA5754, assembly GCA_002419025.1. Taxonomy (GTDB): domain Bacteria; phylum Desulfobacterota; class Dissulfuribacteria; order Dissulfuribacterales; family UBA5754; genus UBA5754. The sequence continues at coordinate 3,417 of DIFG01000026.1, forward strand.
GAAAAATGGGAGATCGCCAAGTCTCACCGCAAGATAGGCAAAACTTGCAAATCCGGCGATCAGGAAGGCCCCGACAGCGGTTTCCACGCTCAATTTCTTCATGTAACTCGTTCTCCTGACGTGTAGATCTCACCCATGGTCTCTTGGACGAAATCACGTATGTACGGGTTGTCCGAGAGCTGGAATTCGACTGGTGGAAGGCAGCCCTGGATTCGGGATGCGGCCATGAGGGCGATGTAATCGGCGAGCTTGAAGATCTTTGGGACATCGTGGCTCACGATGACGGCCGTGAATCCGAGTCTTTCCTGCGTTGTGTGGATAAGACGGTAGATCTCTTTGCTCATCTTGACATCGAGGCCGGTTGTCGGCTCGTCGAGAAAGACGATTTTTGGCTCAAGGATGAGTGCCCGCGCAAGTCCCACCCTTTTCTTCATCCCTCCGCTCAGTTGAGCGGGATATTTTTCGTCAACATCCACCAGATTCATGAGTTCGAGTTTTTCTCGGACCCGTTTCCTTATTTCAGATTCGGTGAGGCGGGTGCGCTCCCTCAGAGGGAGTGCGACATTGTCAAAGACAGTTATGGAATCGAGGAGGGCAGCACCTTGAAAAAGGACCCCGAAACGGGTCCGTGTGTCCCTGAGTTCCCGGTTACTCATCCGGGCTATGTCACGCCCCAGGACGAGAACCTCCCCCCTGTCAGCACGGATGAGCCCAAGCATGTGTTTCAGCAGGACGGATTTACCCTGGCCGCTCGCCCCTACGATAACGGTGGTTTTTGCCTCGGGGATCACGATGTCAATCTGGTCAAGGACCTTTTGGCGGCCGAACGACTTGTCGACCCCCCTGAGTTCTATGACGACGGCGTGCTCTGGCATCGGGCGCGTGAACGGAATGGCTGTTTAGAGGAGTATGGCAGTGATGAGATAGTCCCAGACGAGGATCGCAACGGATGAAAGGACCACGGCGTTGGTTGTTGCGCGGCTCACCCCCTCGGCGCCGAATCCGCCCGAGCGTTCGAGATGGAGATAGAAACCCTTGCCTGCGCAGATCCAGACGATGAGAACGGCGAAGCACAAGGATTTCACGATCCCCATGTAGATGTCATCCCACACTACGCTTTTGTACATGCCGGAAAAGTAGGCGCCCTCATTGACCCCTAAGAGCTTGACACCGATGAGGAAGCCCCCGAATATCCCGACGACGTCGAAAAAACTCGTCAGGAGGGGGAGCGCAAAGAAGGCGGCCAGGAATTTGGGCGCCATGAGAAATCTGTATGGGTCAATGGCCATGCACTCGAGGGCGTCGATCTGTTCGGAATTGCGCATGATCCCTATCTCAGCGCAGATCGCGCTGCCTGCCCGTCCTGTGACCATGAGGGCCGTGAGGACAGGGCCGAGTTCCCGAATGAGGCTGAGGGCGACCGCAGATCCGAGGGCGCTTTCAGATCCGAATTGCCTCAGGCTGTAATACCCCTGGAGCCCGAGGACCATGCCTGTGAAGGCCCCGGTAAAGACGATGACAAAGAGGGATTTGGCCCCGATAAAATGGATCTGCTGGATGACAGGCCGGATCTTGTAAGGGGGGGCGAGGATGTTTGTCAGGCAGAGAAACAGAAAAATGCCGAGTCTTCCGGCATAATTGATATGGTAGAGCGCATTCTCCCCGAGCCTCTCGCAGAAATTTTCCATGGACATTGTTCTCATGATTTTAAGGTAAAAAATGTATCACGACAAAAGGGGTGTATCAATAGAATAATTTCGGGATATTTTCCGGCGGATCACAAAAACGTGTCAAGATGGGGACGATGATGTATAAATGGCATCTTATGTTTGCGGACAGGAGATAAAGGCGCATGCTCCAAGTCGAGGATCTCTGGGTGGATGTCCAGGGCCGGGAGGTCCTGAAAGGGATCAACCTTCATATCGGGCAGGGCGAGACACACTGCCTTTTCGGCAAGAACGGGTCAGGCAAGACCACACTCCTTATGACCCTGATGGGCTTTTCCGGTTACACGGTCAAGCACGGCAGGATCCTCTTCAAGGGAGAGGACATCACCCATCTTCCCACGAACGAACGGGCCATCCTGGGGCTGGGCCTTTCCTTCCAGAGGCCGCCTACCCTTCGGGGGGTGAAGCTCGCGGACATGCTCGCATTCTCCCGCATCTCCCGGGAAGAGGCAGCCCGGTTGGCCCGCACCTGGGGCTTTGATCATTTCCTCGACCGGGAGGTAAATCTCGGTTTTTCAGGCGGGGAGATAAAGAAATCGGAACTTCTCCAGCTCATAGCCCAGAATCCCGATCTCACGCTCCTCGACGAACCCGAGTCCGGAGTGGATATCGAGAACCTCCATGTGATTGGCGAGATGATCAAGAAGCTTCTTCAGAAGGATGTGCACAAGGGAAGGCGAAAATCGGGTCTCATCATCACCCATACGGGGTTCATCCTGAACTATCTCGCTGCGGATAAGGGGCACGTGATGCTCAACGGCCAGATCTATTGCCACGGAAACCCTGTCGAGATCTTCGAGGCGATCCAGAAATACGGATATGAGGAGTGCGCGCGATGCAGAAACATCCATCGGACCCTGTGAAAAACCTGCGCGATCCAGATCCTCGTGTGGTCTCGGAGGATCGGGAGCTGCTCGATCGCTTCGTCCCTGCCTCTGATATCGGTTCCGGCTGGGAACCTTTCGGGGAGAACGAGCTGGGGAGATTGCGTCACGTGGGGATTGATCTTGCAGGATCCATGCGGGCCGGGACCTTCATCCAGTCGAACTGCAACGTCGCCCGGTGCGAGTGTACGGCCTCCGGGGTTGAGCTTCTCCCCATCACCGAGGCGATAAAGAGGTATGACGGCCTGGATGGATATCTTTGGAGGCTCGTCGAGAAAGACGAGGACGTCTTTACAGAGGAGACGGCTGCCCACCTCGACAACGGATATTTCATCCGCGCCCTTCCAGGCGAAAGGGTCGTCTATCCCGTACAGGCATGTCTTTACATGCGAAACGAGAACGTGGCCCAGCGCGTCCACAACGTGGTGGTGGCCGAGGAAGGCTCCGAACTCCATATCATCACCGGCTGCGCCACCCATCCCGACCTCACTACTGGCCTTCACATCGGGATCTCCGAGTTTTATGTGAAAAAGGGTGCGAAGCTCGTTTTCACCATGATCCACAACTGGGGCGAGGAGGTCCATGTCCGTCCCAGGACCGGTATCCGTGTGGAGGAGGACGGGGTTTTTCTCTCCAACTACATCTCGCTCAAGGGGGTGAAGTCCGTTCAGACCTATCCCACCGCGATCCTTGCCGGTAGAAACGCCCTCGCCCGGTTCCATTCCGTGCTCGTCGCCCCCGAGGGTACTTTGCTCGACACCGGTGCCCGGGTCGTACTCGATGCCCCTGGGAGCCGTGCCGAGATCATCTCAAGGACCATCTCGTCCGGGGGAAAGGTCCTGGCTCGCGGTCACCTCATCGGACGCGCCCAAAAGGTGAAGGCCCATCTCGAGTGCCAGGGGCTCATCCTGGCGGAGCAGGGCGTTATCCATGCCATCCCGGAACTCGAGGCCCATGTCGCCGACGTGGACATGTCCCACGAGGCCGCTGTCGGCCGGATCGCCCGGGAAGAGATCGAATACCTCATGGCCCGAGGGCTCAGTGAGGAAGAGGCCACGTCCACCATCGTGCGGGGTTTTCTGAACGTCAGGATCGAGGGCCTTCCGCCGGAGCTGGATCGCGAGCTCCAGTCGGTCGTGGAAGAGACCCGCCTGGGTATGTAGTCTCGCCATGAAGATCGCCCTCGCACAGGTGAACCCGACCATCGGGGGCTTTCAGGAGAACGTCGACCATTTTGTGGATTGCGCAGCAAAGGCCCTGGCGCAAGGGTGCGATCTCGTCGTCTTTCCCGAGCTTGCCCTTTCAGGCTACCCTCCCAAGGATTTCCTCGAGCATAGGCAGTTCGTGAAGGAAGGCATCAAGGCCCTTGACTCCTTTGCCTCGAAGGTGAGGGGGATCGGGGTCCTTTGTGGGGTCCCCACCCCAAGGGAGGGGTCCTTCGGCAAGCCGCTTTACAATACAGCGGTCCTTTTCGAGGATGGGCGGATCCTTGCCGAGATCCACAAACAGCTCTTGCCGACGTACGACGTCTTTGATGAAACCCGCTATTTCGAGCCCGGTCCTCTGTCCATGCCCGTGACCTTCCGGGGTCGTTCCATCGGAATCACTGTCTGCGAGGACGCCTGGAACGACCCGGAACTCGTGCCGCAAGGACGTTATCGTGTGGAACCGATAGGGGAGCTTGTCAAGAAAGGGGCGGATCTCCTTATCAATATCGCCGCCTCTCCGTTTGAACTCGAAAAACCCCGTCTCCGGGAGAGGATCTTTAGCCATCTTGCGGGCAAATATGGAGTTCCCTTCGTGTTCGTGAACACCGTCGGCGGCCAAGACAGCCTCGTTTTTGATGGACATTCCCTGGTCGTGGCACCCGACGGGCGGGTGATCGCCCGTGCGTCCGGTTTTGCCGAGGCCCTTGTAGCTTCAGATATAGAAACAGGAGGCGGTGATCCGGGGTCTGATGCCGAATCCGACGAGGAGGTCCTCATCAAGGCCCTCTCCCTCAGCCTTTACGACTACATGAGACGATGCGGGTTCAAAAAGGCGGTCCTCGGACTCAGCGGAGGCGTGGATTCGGCCGTGACGGCCTCAATCGCCGCCCGGGCCATCGGAAGGGAAAACGTCCTCGGGGTCCTCATGCCATCGCCTTATACATCCAGGGAGAGCATCCAGGACGCCACCCGGCTTGCCGAAAATCTCGGCATCGAGCTTTTGACGATCCCCATTGAAGGGCTATTTAAGGGGTATCTGGAGACCCTTTCCCCAATCTTTATCGGGCGTAAGCCAGATACCACCGAGGAAAACATTCAGGCCCGCATTAGAGGCAACCTGCTTATGGCGATCTCAAATAAATTCGGCCATCTCGTCCTGAGCACCGGAAACAAGAGCGAACTCGCGGTCGGGTACTGCACGCTGTACGGTGATCTCAGCGGTGGATATGCCCTCATCTCGGACGTCCCGAAGACCATGGTCTACCGAATAGCGCGTCACCTGAACGCAACCGGGGCAGGGATCCCTGAGAGGATCCTAACCCGCCCACCGTCCGCGGAACTCCGCCCGGAGCAGAAGGATCAGGATGATCTTCCGCCCTATGACCTCCTCGACACTATTTTGGAGCTCCATATCGAACGAAACGCATCCCGTGAGGAGATCATCTCCAGGGGCTACGACCCGGCGCTCGTGGGCCGGATCCTATCAATGATCGCCCGTAGCGAGTACAAGAGGCTTCAGGCCCCCCTCGGCCCCAAGGTGACCACCAAGGCCTTTGGGTACGGCAGGCGCTACCCCCTGGCCCATTCCTACCGGTGGTAGGTCGCATCCATGATCCCGCTGAAAAAACCCGATCTGCGGCGTGCATGGCGTCCATCCTTGGACGCCACCCCTTCGGGGTTGCCTTCGGCAGTGCAAATCGGCTGTCCTGCCGATTTGTGCTTCAATTTTCCAGTCCATGCGGCGTATGTTAAGTACGCCTCATTCCTGGAAAATTTCGCGCCTTGCCTCTCGGACTTTTTGAGCGGGATCAGATTTTGAGGTTTTTGCAGTGCGTTCATCCATGGAAAAGGGACACTTTGTCTCGGACATCACTACCCCCGGGATCACCATTGAGGGGATCTTTTTTGTGGAGCAGAAAAGGTTGCTGGACACGAAAAACGGGCTCCCCTACCTGGCCCTCACACTCTCAGACAGGTCAGGCCGGATCGAGGGCCGTGTCTGGGAAAACGCGGCAGGATTCGCAGATCTTTTTGAGGTGGGGGATGCCGTATTCGTCAAGGGCGAGGTGCAGCTTTTTCGCGAGAGTCTTCAGGTGAAACTCAGTGGCCTCAAGAAGGTTGAGGTCCCGGATCCCAGTTTTTTTCTTCCAGTGACATCTGCGGATCCGGATGCCTTGTGGAGCGAGCTCCAGCGGTTTACGAAGGGCGTAAAGGACCCCGTTCTTTCCGGGCTTCTCGGGTTCATCTTTCGAGACCGGAGGATCGCCACCGCCTTCCGCGCCGCCCCTGCGGCCAAGAGGATGCACCACGCCTACATCGGAGGGCTTCTCGAGCACAGCGTTTCGGTTGCCAGGAACGCCGTTCAGGTAAGCCGTCTCTATTCCCAGATAGACCGGGATCTCCTCGTGACCGGGGCCATTCTCCACGACATTGGAAAGATCGACGAACTCCGATACGACGCACCGCCCATAGATTATACTGACAAGGGGAGACTTCTCGGCCACATCGCCATCGGGCTGACGATCGTGGATGGATTCTGCCCGCTTCTGGAGGATACTGCCGGGGCGGACGAGAGGATCTCGGCCCTTAAGCACCTCATCCTCAGCCACCACGGGCAGCGGGAATTCGGCTCCCCCGTTCTCCCCATGACTGAGGAGGCCTTGGTGCTCCACCTCATAGACGATCTGGACGCCAAGCTCAACTTCCTCGACGGACTCAAGAAGACCTTGCCCGCCGGCCGGCGCTCATGGACGGATTTCCAGAGGACTCTCGATCGGCATCTCTTCCTTCCGGGCCTTCGGCTTTCTGGAGAGGGTGCGGATGAGGAGACTGGGGTAGATAAAGGGGAGACGCCGCCTCAACCTGGCCTGTGGGACTGAGGGGAACCCCGGGCATGCCGCGACATGCCTTGAAAAGGCCCGGGTAACCCGCGTCATCAGGATTTTTCCCCTTGGCCGGAGAAGAGATCTCAGGTGGACGGACGTTTTTCCCCCGTCGCCATGTCTTCCACGAGGCGGACATAGGTGTCGATGGAAAATTTTTTTCTGAGTCCTGAGGCCGCCATGCTGCGGACCGTTCCAAAAACCGGCCTTTCAGGCCATGGTCTGTCGTGTTTGCCAAAACACCAGGCCACACCTGCGAATCCGTTCGGATCCCGTCCGTCGAGTTCGTACCTGTTATTGAGGATGAGCGCCGTTTCATATGCCTCATCCGGAGTGCGGGACCACTCGAGGATCTTTTTGCCCCAGTACATCCGCATGTAGCCGTGCATCTTGCCCGTGACGAGCATCTCTTTCTGCGCCGCGTTCCAGTAAGGGTCGTGGGTCGCGGCCTTCTCGAATGTCTCCCGCAAGTACCGGGGACCTGCGCCGTCTGATCGGTGTTTGTCAAGTGTGTCCCTGGCCCAGATGGGAAGACATGCGAAAGAGTCGTAGTCAGGTGAGAAGTGGACGAAGTTCATGGCGAGTTCCCGGCGGACGATGAGCTCCTCGATGAACACGTCGATGGAGTGTCTTTCCGGGACCTCTGCCCTGAGGACCGAAAGGGCGACCTCGAGAGGGGATATCTGGCCGAAATGGAGATACGGGCTGAGGTCTGAGCACACGGAACGGGTCGGATCGTTTCGTGCCTCTGCGTAGTCTTTGAGTCTCGTGGCAATGAAATCGGCAAGTCGCCGTTGAGCCTCCGATTCCCCTCCTGTGAAGAATCGATCTGCACGCTGGACGCTGCGATCGATTTCAAGTCCTTCAAGGACCCCCTCGGCGTCCGTGGCGTCCATGGTCTCCAGATCCATGCCGAGCGAAATGCGTTTCGGGAGTATCTCTTCGATCGGGCGTAGAAAGTACGGCAGGAGCCGGGAGATCTTGGGACGCAGGGTGGCTGCGGCGTATTCTTCCTTTTTAGAGGCGGTCTCGACCGGCACGATCACATCGCTTTCCACCTGGATGACCGGACACGGCGCCCTTTCGGCAAGAAATCTCCGCCACGTTTTTTGGATGCGGAGATATCCTCTGTCTACCACCACGAGGGACGCCTGTCCGGCAAGTTCAAGCGCCCCCTTTTCCGGACTCGTCTTTCTCAAGACGAACAGTATGCCCCAGTCCCGCAGCCTTTGCGCCGTCTCTGCAATTCCCTGGAGCATGAAGGCATAGTGCCGGAGATTGGCCTCAGGGAAACGGTCCGTAACCCCGAAGAAGACCACAAGGGGTAGGGAGAGGTCGTTGGCCTTGAGGATCGCGTACTCGAGCGCGTGGTTCTGGCCGGCCCTTTGGGACGCCTGCATCCAGTAAAGGACATAGCCCCCGGTTGCCAAGGGTGAGGAGTTGAGGAGTGAGATACGTTCTTTCTGGATGCCAGGTGTCTGGGACATGGCCTTTTCCTAAGCGGGGTTTTCCGCTTGCCTTCTGTGCTCATTCAATCAGGATGCGTGCCAGCCTCATGGCACCGGTTACGACTCCTGCGATCGACTGACCTGGAAAGATCGAGTCCCCTACGATATAGAGATTTTCAATGGATGTCTCGGGTCCGGGGCTTTGAAAGAGGGATGTCTGGGGGCGTCCTCCCACGTATCCGAGGCGGCGGCCTGTATATCTTTCATAGGTGAGAGGTGTCCCAGCCGTTTGGTATAGGATACCTTCTCTTAGGCCGGGAAAGTGAAGAGAAGCAAGGTCGATGATCTTTTCGGTCAAGGCCGTTTTGAGGAACTTGTAATGGGTTCTGCCGCTTTCGATGGCTCGTCTCCATGTCAATGGGTCTGTGTGTGTCGAGATTGTAACGGACCGGGTCTCCGGGGGGGCGGCATCACGATCCTCAGGATGGGAAAGGGAAAGAAAGATCCGTCCACCTTCCGTAAGTTCGTGGCCGTCACCTAAGAGGTGAAAGTGGAGGCACTGTGTCTCCCGAAAGACCCTGTCCTTGACCCCCAGATGGAGGATAAATGCCCCATGTCCAGGTTCATTCGGGCTGAGATGCCGGGATCTGGAAAGCGCCGGGATGCGCGGACCTTCGAGGACTTCATCGAGGGATTCGTGTGTGAGATTGGCGATGACCGCCCTGGCCTTGAATCTTTGACCGTTTTCAGTCTCGATGTGGGTCGCCCGTTTTCCGTCGTGGTGTATTTTCCGTACACGATTTCTGAAGGATATCAACCCTCTCCGGCTTTTTACGGCCTCGCACAGGGTGTCTGAAACCATCCCCACCCCACCTTTTACGTGATACGTGCCCTTTCTCGGAAGATCGAGGGCAACGGCCCCGTAGATGGCGTTTGCCTTACAGGAGGTGGTCTGTGCCGTGATGAGGAGTTCGGAATCGAGAAATCTGACGAAATCCCGATCGTCATGAAGGCCGTGCGCTTTGAGCCTTGTATGGACTGTAGCACGGAAAAAGTGGGGCAGGAGGAGAGAGTCGGGGATGGAGGATGCAAAAATCTTTGCGCATGTGAGGAGATCGCCGAGGCCCCTGGTGGGCCAGGGAAGGACGTTGTGGCTCATCCGCCAGATCACGTCTGCGAGCCTTTCTTGCTCTTGCAAAAAGGAAACTGATCGGGGGAAGGCGGCATGGAGGGCGGATCGATCCCGGGTCAAGGGGATCCTGTGGACCTTGTCACGGTATTCCCAGGAAACAGCCGCCGGTTCTACCGGCCACGTGAGCCCGAGCCTTTTGGAAAGGATATCCAGAGGACCTCCGTGGTGGAATCCGCATCCCACTGTGGCCCCTGCTTCAAAGCGGTAGCCGGAGTGGTAAAAACTCGCCGCACACCCGCCTGGACGGGATTGGGCCTCGAGGATGGTTACAGAGTGGCCAGCATTACAGAGGAGGGCGGCAATAGTGAGTCCTCCGATCCCTGCGCCGATCACGAGGACGTCAGGCCTGTTCGAATGGGCCTTGCCCGTGTTCACATCTTTTCTTAAGCAGTGAGGGCGGGCGAAGATCGCCTTTTTGACTCACCTCTTCCCATCGGTGGTGGCAAGGACCTCGTTTCCGTAAGAGGCCTCGAAATATATGGAGAGATTCAATCAGTTCCTCCGTGAGTATAACCCCACACGGCAAAAACGGGATCAGAGTCCTTGAGGCGCGGATAGTATCGGTCGTGCTCAGGACGGGGCCAGCCCCGAATGCTCAGGGTGGTGAGATTCGAGAATCGGCCTGTCCCGAGAAGATATTCCGTGACGAGACCGACCCTTTCAAACGGATGAAGATCCCGCCAGAGGGAGATGACCTTCGGGGGGAACCATCGATGTGAGAAGGTAAGGACGAATATGCCCTGCGGGCGAAGAACACGCGCCACTTCGGAAAATACCTCGAGCGGCCTGGTCAGGTATTCGACAGAAACGGTACAGATAACCGCATCGAAGTGACCATTCTCATAGGGCAGGTAAGGATCCTGGTTCAGGTCATGCACTGTATGGGCTGTGAGCCTGGAGTTGGCTTCCATCTCTCGATCATTCATTCCGAGACCCACGAGGGCATCAAGTTCGAGCCCCTCCGGGATATGGGATTTCCAACCCGCCATAAGGTCGAGGACCTTCGATCCCGGCTGAAGAAGACGCCCGTAAACTTTCTTGATATTTTCAACAGCCTGGTCATCCACGTGGGTGACCAGGCGTGGCTCGGCATAAAAGGCGCTGTCGGCGTTTTCGTCATCACGCCGGAAAACAGCGTCCGAATCCCTAAAGAAGTCCGTGGGTCGTTCTCCCCACCGTGTCTGCATTCCCGGTCCGTCGCATAGGAGCTCCACTATGTCTTGGAGCGTCCCGCCTCGCAGGTCGTCGAATTCTTGGACAGCAAGGACTGTGGCAGAAATCGTGGCCGAATGGAGGGCAAAGGGATGGTTGAGATCTGCGTCAAAGGATTCGGAGTCTGTTTCCACACACCGAAAGGGAGTGATCGTTTCGGGATAGACTCCGGGGATGTCACGGAGGAGGCCTTGTGGGTAGAAACGGCCGAACGCCGGGAGAAAATCCCTTCTGAATCGGAAACAGGGAAGGGTAAGACGGCGACCTTTTTCGTACGGAGGGACAAGCTCTCCGGCTTGAAAAGTGATTTCAAGTCGATCTCCAGATTTCCGCCCCAGGATTTGACGCAGGAGTGGGTCTGGGAGGATGTCCCGGCAGAGATTTACCTCAAAGAGGTATTCGTCTTCGTGAATTGCACACGAGGTCTTCCATCGAAGGGTGAACAGGATTCGGGATCGGGTTCTTTCGTGGATGTGTTGTCCGTATTTAATCATATAACGAAAATAGTAGTTGAACAGAGAGAAGTAAAGCCTTGCTCGAATCGTCGAGGAGCCACCTTTTTCCCTTGCCTTTGGAGGAAAGGCATATAAGATAAGTTGACAAAAGTTCCAACAGCAGAGACTCCACCAAGCAGCTTTTCACCACACGAAATCATGTCTCCCATCACGCGGGCCGGTCGTTACCGGTCCGAAACTTCTCCTCCATCGGATGACACCATGCAATCCGATACGCAGGTCCCTGGCCGGGAGCAAAAGGAACTCGCGTGTCTTTACGAGATCGCCCAGGCCCTTTCTCGGACGCGGAACCTCCGGTCCGCGCTCGAGGCGGCACTCGGCATTCTCGCCCGAATGCTGGGAATGACGCGGGGTGCCATCTCCATCCTCAATTCCGACAACTCCGAGCTTCAGGTCGAGATTGCCCCCGGTCTTTCTTCATCGGCGCGCAGGCGCGGGCGATACAAGGTCGGAGAGGGAGTCACCGGGCACGTGGTGGCGACCGGCGAGCCGGTCATAGTCCCGAGGGTGAGTCAGGATCCTCGCTTTCTCAACAGGACGCAAAGCCGTGGGGACATCCTGACATACGACCTTTCGTTTCTGTGTGTTCCCGTAAATGTGGACGGGAGGACCATCGGTGCCCTGAGCGTGGACAGGCCCTTTTCCGACACGATTCGCCTGGAGGAGGATCTTAGATTTCTCACCATCTTGAGTGGCCTCATCGCCCAGACGGTGGGCAGACTCCAGGCATTCGAGGCCGAACGGGAGACGCTCCTTACCGAGAACCGGTCCCTTCGCCGGGCCCTTGCAGAAAAGTACGAGATCGGGAATTTCATCGGGAGGTCAGGTCGGATCCTCGATGTCCTCGAAATGGTTGCACGGGTGGCCGGGAGCAATGCAACAGTGCTTCTCCGTGGGGAAAGCGGGACTGGCAAGTCCTTAATCGCAAAAGCCATCCACTATAACAGTCCCCGCAAGGAACGTCCCTTTGTGACAGTCAACTGTTCGGCCTTGCCTGAAGGCCTCATGGAAAGTGAGCTTTTCGGGCATGAAAAAGGGGCGTTTACCGGCGCATCCGCACGGAAGATAGGGAGATTCGAGGCGGCAGAGGGGGGAACGATCTTTCTTGATGAAATCGGAGAGCTCTCCCATCCTGTTCAAGTCAAGCTCCTCCATGTCATCCAGGAGCGGGAGTTTCAGCGCCTGGGCGGCGTGAAATCCATCCGCTCGGACGTGAGGATCGTGGCCGCCACCAACCGGGACCTGGAAGAGGCCCTCAAGCAGGGGGAATTTCGTGAGGATCTCTACTATCGCCTGAATGTCTTTCCCATATATCTCCCCCCCCTCAGGGAGCGAAAGACGGATATCACCCTTCTTGCCGAACATTTCCTCGATCGTTTCTCCCGAGAAAACGGAAAGGCAATTCGGCGCCTTTCGAGCGCGGCCATCGATCTCCTCATGGCCTATCACTGGCCGGGAAACGTCCGGGAGCTCCAGAACTGTATGGAACGGGCGGTTTTGGTATGCGACGAGGATGTCCTCCGGTCCGTCCACCTTCCTCCGACCCTACAGGGGCCTGAAATGGAGGGAAACGAGGGGCGATCCATGCAATCACTTTCCAGGGCCGTGGAACAGGTGGAAAGAGACCTCATCATCGACGCGCTCAAGGAGGCGGGAGGGATCCAGACCCGTGCTGCCAGGCTCCTCGATGCGAGTCTGCGCGTCCTTCATTACAAGATCCACAAATATGGCATCGATCCAGACATGTATAAAATGTCGAAGCGATCCTGATCTTTGTCCTTTCCTTTCATGAAGAATCGGAGAAACGAACAAAATTACGATGTTGACAAGGATAATTCCTCGTGCCGGACCAATTCCCGCGGGGATGATGCCAATAGAAAAGTCTTTCCCGCCCGGGTATCCGCACCCGAAGGCCGCCAGTCCTTGGATGAGGGTCTTCCCCTTATCGTCTCCCGGCCTGAGCACTCCATCAGCAGAAAGGACATCGATCGGGAGGCGCTCAAGGTCCTTTACAGGCTAAAGGATCACGGGTTTATCGCCTATCTCGTGGGAGGGAGCGTGCGCGATCTCCTTTTGGGCAAACGACCCAAGGACTTTGATGTGGGGACAAACGCGCGACCCGAGGAGATTCGGGAGATCTTTGCCCACAGCAGGATCATCGGAAGGCGTTTTCGGCTCGTCCATGTATACTTTCGCGGAGGCAAGGTGATCGAGGTATCAACGTTCAGAAGACGCGCTGAAGAGGATGTGGAGTGCCTCCAGGACGACCGGATCGAAAATGACGTCTATGGTTCCCCTCAGGAGGATGCCTTTCGTCGGGACCTTACGATCAACGGACTTTTTTACAATATCGCCGATTTCAGCGTGATCGACCACGTCGGAGGCATGGCCGATCTCGGCGCAGGCGTGATCCGCGTCATCGGTGAGCCGGACAGGCGTTTTTCTCGGGATCCCGTGCGCATGATGCGGGCAATCCGGCATGCGGCCCGTTGCGGATTTGCTATAGAGCCTGAGACCTGGGACGCGATCCTTCGAAACGGCCAGAAGATCTGTATGTGCGCCCTCCCCCGGATCCGCGACGAATGGCTCAAGGACATGCAGTCCGGGGCTTCTCGTGCCTGGGCCGAACTCATGTTGAAGTGCGGACTTTTTCATGTCCTCTTTCCGGGTTACGCCCATGCCCTCGAGGGATCTGGATCGGAAGAAACGGTGAGTCTCCTCCTTACCCTTTTCGCCCATGTCGATTCGATGATCTCGAGCGGCTCGCCGGTGGACGAGTCCTTTCTCCTCGCCCTTTTCGCCTATCCCGCACTCGAGGTAAAGTCCGAATGGAAGGCCCTTCGAACAGACAGGCTCTGCTGGCCCACCTCTCAGGTGCGGGAACTCTTGAACGCCCTTGTTTTTCCTTACGACTTCAGGAAGGCGGTCAGGGACCGGGCCTCCCTCATCCTGGCCAATCTTTTTCCCCTTGATCTGTGCAGGGAAAAGGGCGGTTGGCCCAAGAGGGTCTGGAACAAGCCGACGTTTCAGGATACAGTCCGGTTGTTCAATGCGGTCCAGGAGGCGCGGGGTCTTCCCGGCATCGGTCCGGATCCCCATCTCGCCCAACAGGATGGGAATGACAGGTCACCGCGGCGAAGAGGAAGAAAAAGGAGGAGAAGGCCCTGTGCAACTGAGGCAGAACGCGAGGGAGATAGTTCTCATTGAGGTGAGCGGTCTCGGATTTATCCTCGGTGAGATCCGCTACAATCAGCAGACTGAGACCGCACTTTTCGCCCTCGAAAAGGCCGCATTCCTCGATCTTTATTTCCCATGCACCGTCGTTTTCGATCAGGTCAAGGGGGCGGTGGTTCGGCCCCATGTCCTTTCCGTTTTCACAATGTCAGCAGTGCGGATCCAGAGGAGTCACATCTCTTGTTTCATCTACGGCAAGGACCTAAACCCAGGCCTCGCTGAACAGTACCGTTCCCTGCTCGCGGCATCTATCCCCCACGGTGGCCTTGCTTCTCCCCCCGAGGGACCTCCAGAGGACGATAATCCTACCAAGCCCCGTCCATCCGGCGGGAAGCGCGTCGTCAGTCTTTCGGATCATGCGGATAAACGTACCTGAATCCGTGAGATATGAACTCAATCTTTCAATTATACAGAATAAGCCCGCGGCCGGGGTATTTGTGGAGTGAGGCGCCCATGGACGGGCGCCGTCGGCAAATCCGCCCCCATGGACAAAGGCTATTTGCCGCATGGAACAAATGCCCCGACCGCAGGCACACGGATTCAGGACGTTGACATGTCCATGCGAATAGCCCCTTCCATTTTGTCGGCGGATTTCAGCAGGCTCGGGGACGAGGTGCGGGCGCTGGATGCAGCCGGTGCCGATGTCATCCATGTGGATGTGATGGATGGGAGATTCGTTCCGAACATCACCATCGGTCCACCGGTCGTCTCCTCTATTCGAAAGGTCACGGATCTCCCTCTTGACGTGCATCTCATGATCGAGGACCCGGACCGGTATCTCGAGGCCTTTGCTGAGGCGGGCGCCTCATGGATCTCCGTACATGTGGAGACCTGTGTCCATATCCACCGCACCCTTCTCCGGATTCGGGATCTGGGGGCCTTGGCAGGTGCTGTTCTCAACCCTGGCACTTCTCCACTCACTCTCGAATACATTATCGAGAACCTGGATTTCGTGCTCATCATGAGCGTCAACCCGGGTTTCGGAGGCCAGAGGTTCATTCCCTCTTCAATCGCGAAGATCCGCGCCGTCAAGGAGATGATCCTCCAGAGGGGATTAGGGGTTTGCATCGAGGTGGATGGGGGGATCTCCCCCGAGACCATTCAAGAGGTGGCGGAAGCGGGCGCGGACGTATGTGTCGCAGGTTCTGCGATTCTCGGGGCCGGAGATTACGGAGACGCCATTGGGCGTTTGAAGGCCTTGGGCCGCAAAGGGTGAGGGAAAAAAAGGGGGGAAAGGTCATTCCTTCCCCCCTGGAAAAGTCTGATAAGTTTTGGTCTGTTAGCAGCCTTCGATCTTCTTCTTGGCCTTCTTTACCTTGCCGTCAGCGCATTCGACCTTGTCGCCCGCCTTGTATTCACCGGCGTTTTCCACATTGACCTTCATCTCCTCGCCGCCCTTGCATTCGATGACAAGGGTGTTGCCCTCGATCGCCTTGACCTCGCCCTTGCACTTGCCGCCGGCGATGGAGACGCCGGACATGCCGACGGAAAGGACCATGGCACAGAGAATTGAGAGAATCCTGACGCGCATTGTGTGGTGCCCTCCTTGAAGTGGTATTTTGTCCCTGTGAGGGATGTTACATTCAAAATATGTTATATTAAGAAATTACCCTGTCAAGGGGTAGAATATTTTCCTGCTGTCCGCCGGTGAAAGCCATGAATCCCTATCCATCCATAGATAATAAGAGTGTTAATGTGGCAGGCGTGGCACCTTCTGTCCAAACAGTATCACGACATATACATTGTCTCCGCGAGGTCCTTTCTCGTCTCAATACCTCATTTCTCATGACGAACGACCTGGATGCCATCCTTCAGGCCGTGCTTGTAGGGGTCACGGCAGGCGAAGGGTTTGGATTCAATCGGGCCATCCTCTTTCGTCCGGATTCCGAAGGGAAATTGCTTGAAGGTTACAAGGCGGTCGGGCCTTCCAGCAGAGAAGATGCCTATCGCATCTGGTCCGAGATCGCCTCTCGCGGCCTCTCCCTCCAGGAGATCCTGTCCGAGAGCGCAAACGCTTCGCGTGACGGCCATCACTCCTTGTCCCAGATGGTGAGTCGGATCCGCGTCTCCCTCGATGACCGCCTCCATCCTCTCGTACGGGCATTCATAGATATGAGTGTGTGCATGGTCACTGATGGAGACCGTCAGGGATGGTCGGAAGAGCCTGCAGATGTATGGGGCGGTCTTGGTCTCGATGAATTCGTTGTCGTGCCCCTGCATACCGACGTGGAGAGGTATGGGGTCATACTCGCTGACAATTTTGTGACCAGACGCCCCATTACACTGGATGACGTGGAATCGCTCCAGGTATTTGCAGCCCTTGCGTCCATAGCGATTTTCAAGGCCAAGTCATGCAGACATCTTGAGGAGCGTCTCGGTTCCCAGGAGCGGCTTGCGATTACGCTCGAGGAAAAACAGGACCTCCTTATAGAAGCCGAAAGACGCGCCCTGCTCGGCAGGATGTCCGACCAGCTTTTTCACGAACTTCGCAATCCCATGACGTGCATCGGAGGTGTGGCAAATCTCCTTCGAAAAAAACTCGTGGATCCGGAGCTCAAGGGACACGCGGAGATCATCGTAAACGAGATACGGCGTCTTGAAGGTGTCCTTTCCGAGCTTTTCGCCTTTACGAGCGCATCTGCCGTCCCCCATCGGGATGCGGTTGCCCTGTATCCACTTATAGATGCCTGCCTGATCCTCTTGCAGTCAGAGCTCGAACGGCATGGGATCACCCGTCATGTGTGCATGCTGAAAAAGGATCTCGTGCTCGACCTGGATGCCACGCTCTTTCAGCAGGCCCTCATCCATATCTTAAAGAACGCCATCGAGGCCATGCCGGAAGGAGGGCTTCTCACTGTTTCTGTGAGCCAAGTGGAGGACGGAACCGTAATCCAGATCGCAGATACCGGTCTCGGGATCGCGAAAGGTCATCTCCATCGGGTCGACGAGCCCTTTTTCACCACGAAGACCCAAGGGATGGGAATCGGTCTCACCCATGCAAAAAGGGTTATAGAGCTTCACGGGGGGCATTTGACCCTTGTGCGTAACAGAGTTGGAGGTACTACGGTGGATATATGTCTTCCGAATAGGCAATGCTCTCCGTAAAAAAGGGCCCAGCCCGCCCCTGGCTCGTTGATACCCATGTCCATCTTGATCTTCTTCCCCTATCGGAAGGACTGGACGCGGCAATCGAGCGCGCATGGGATGCAGGCGTGGTCCAGATGGTGACCATCGGCATCGATGCGCAAAGTTCCCGTCGGGCCGTAACCATTGCGGAGGATTACGAAAATGTCTATGCCGCAGTGGGAATCCATCCGCACGATGCTGCACATGTCACCGCTGATGATTTCTTCAGCCTGGAGGGACTGTTGGCCCATCCCAAGGTGGTCGCCATCGGGGAGATCGGCCTCGACTATGCCAAGGAGTTCTCTCCCAGGCACGTCCAGCAGGAGGTCTTCGTCTCCCTTTTGGACCTGGCCCGCCGAACCGGCCTACCCGTCGTGATCCATGACAGAGAGGCCCACGATGACATCCTTGCGTGCATCCAGCCTCGATTGGAGGGCCTTACAGGGGTTTTCCACTGTTATTCCGGCGACGAGAACCTTGCCCGCAGGATATTGGACCTCGGTTTTTACGTTTCCATCACCGGTATCGTGACATTTCCCAAGGCCGACATCCTTCGGAGCGTAGTGGGTTACGTCCCACTTGACCGCCTGCTCATCGAGACGGATTCCCCATATTTGAGTCCCGTCCCTTTTCGGGGCCGTCCCAATGAGCCGGCACGGGTTGCACTCGTGGCCGAGGCGATCGCGCGGATCAGGAACATTCCTTTCGAGGAAGTGGCATCATGCACGAGTGCAAACGCACGGGCCCTTTTCAGGCTGCCGTCCCCATAGTTCTCGCCTCTGCGTCCCCCCGCCGTCGTTCGCTCCTCTTTGGGCTGGGAATCGATGTGGTGGTTGCGCCTTCCCATGGCAGGGAGCCTGAGCCCCGGTTGGGAGAGCGTCCGGAGACATACGCCCGCCGTACAGCCTGGCAAAAGGTCCATAATGTCTCCCGTATGCATCCGGATTGCCTGGTCATCGGAGCGGATACTGTTGTGGTTCTCGATGAGCGGATCATCGGAAAACCCAGGGATGCCTCCGATGCCCGTGAGACCCTTAGGTGTCTCGCAGGCAGGCGTCACGAGGTCCTGACCGTGTGTTGTATTCTTCCTCCGACTGGGCTGGGGCCAGCCGAGGATTTTTCGGTGACGACCGGTGTGTGGATCGCCCCTGTGGATGAGTGTGTCATCGGGGCCTACGTGGATGGCGGTGAGCCCATGGACAAGGCCGGAGGCTATGCGATCCAGGGATCCGGGGCCTTTCTCGTGGAAAGGATCGAGGGTTCTTATACGAACGTGGTGGGTCTGCCTCTCTGCGAGCTCGTATCAGTCCTCGAAAAAATCGGGGCCATTGCAATCCGGTCTGTGTGAAAGGAGGCGGGGGGATGCTTGCGCAGCGTTTACTCGATGTTAGAAGCCGGGTCGCGGAGGCGGCCCTTCGGGCAGGGCGATATCCGGATGACGTCCGGATCCTTGCGGTCACGAAAGGGGTGCCTGCCGCGACCATTCGGGATGCCATGGGTCTGGGCCAACGCCTTTTCGGGGAGAATTATCTGCAGGAGGCCCTTTCGAAACGGGAGGATCTTGGTGAGGCGTTCCAGAATGGCGAATGGCACTTCATCGGTCGTCTTCAGAAGAACAAGGTGCGCCGTGTGTGTGAATTCTTTTCATGTATCCAGTCCGTGGACGATCTGCGGCTTTTAGAAGCGATTGACAGGGTCTCGAAAGAAACTGGACGTGTCATGCCCGTTTTTCTTCAGATAAATGTGGGGCGGGAAGCATCAAAGGGCGGGATCATGCCGGAAGACCTGCCTGTATTTCTGGAGAAGTCGAAACGGTTCGTGTTCGTTTCGATTCGGGGCCTTATGGCGCTCCCCCCTTTTTCCGAAGACCCGGAGGATGCCAGGGGGTGGTTTCGCGCCCTCAGGGAATTACGTGACCGCATGAACGATCTCGGGAGGCTGACATACCCGCTTGCCGATCTTTCCATGGGCATGTCCAATGATTTTGAGGTCGCCATTGAGGAAGGCGCCACGGTCGTCAGGATCGGCACTGCCCTTTTCGGGCCGCGCATTCCGAGACAGGAGGAATCACGGTGACGTACGAGATTTTTGTGAAAATGGAGTTCTCCGCCGCCCATTACCTGAGAAACTACCCGGGAAACTGCGAACGTCTGCACGGTCACAATTGGGGTGTGGAGGTGGCGGTTCGCACGGCGCGTCTCGACAGCATCGACGTGGGGATCGATTTCCGGGACCTCAAGAAGGCTGTATCGCAGGTCATCGACGAACTCGACCACAAGAACTTAAATGAGATCGATGAATTTAGGGAGAGGAATCCTTCGTCGGAACTGATCGCCGTCCATATTTTTAGGAAGGTGCGGGATGCCCTTGCACATCGGCCTGATGTGTGCGTCTCCCGCGTGACCGTCAGCGAAACGCCTCGATCGGGCGTCACATATTGGGAATGATGCTGGTGAAAAACCGAGCCGCTGTGTTCATGTCGTCCATCTTCTGGATTTAACATGATAAAGTCGGCTGCCGGGGGGTATAGGCGTTCATGACCGGTAGAGGTACTTGCCGCACGGACATATGCCCAGGCCGCCTACTCAGAGATTCAGGAAGGTTTTTTAGGTGCGATCGAGGCTGAGAAGTTTCAAAGAGGTGCTCCGCGTCACGGAGACCTTTCTGAGCATCCAGGGTGAAGGGGATGATACGGGATGGCCTTGTTTTTTTATCCGCCTTGCCGGATGCAACCTCCGGTGTTCTTATTGCGATACGCGTTATGCGTATCAGGGCGGAGAAGAGCGGAGTGTGGCAGATCTTGTGGAAGAGTGGAGAAAGGCCCGAGTTTCCCGTGTGCTGGTCACAGGAGGTGAACCTTTGCTCCAGGATGGCTCTATCATCCTCATGGATGCCCTCTTGGCCGCAGGGGCCCGGGTCATCCTCGAGACAAACGGAAGCCTTCCCTTGGAAGGGGTGCCTGCTGGTGTAGTGAAGGTCCTTGATCGCAAGACCCCGGGGAGCGGCATGTCTGAACGATGGAATCTGCAAAACGCAGAAAATTTGACGCATGGGGATCAGGTGAAGTTCGTTCTCGTGTCGCGTGAAGATTACGAATGGGCACGCAGAGAGGTCCTGTCCACGGGATTGCATAGGCGTGCCCAGGTGCTTTTTTCTCCCGTGATTTCGATACTTTCTCCTATGATTTTGGCGCATTGGATTCTCGAGGACAGGTTGCCTGTCCGTTTTCAGGTCCAGCTCCACAAGATCGTTTGGGGAGGGGGGCAAGAAGGCATTCGCGGCCCCTGTCTCTGTTGACAGGTCTAATTAAATAAGGTAAGAGCAAAAAGGCTTTTAAATGAATGAATATTCATTTTAGGAAGCCTTTGAAAATTGAGAATTTCGCTCTAAGGCAAGGTGTGAGGAGGCCTAAAAGCGGAGCATACTCCTATGTATGTGAGCATTTTTGACCGACGAGCAGCATAGCCATCGAGCGATAGGACCATTTTTCGAGGTTCCTTAATTAAACGGGGGAGGAGATAGGCATGATAGATCTGGACATATCCCTCTTTGTTGAGATCGTCGCGGTTCTTATCCTCATGGCGATTCTCAATTCGATGCTTTTCAAACCCATGCGACGGATGCTCGAGGAGCGTGACTCGCGCCTTTCCGGGCTACAGGGGGATGTTGAGCGATTCGAGCGCAATGCAGCCCAGCTTGTGAATGATTTCCAAAAAAAACTTGCGGACGCCCGCAAGGCCGGCGCGCAGGAAAAGGAAAAGCTAAAGGAAGAGGGACGATTGGAGGAGCGGCGCCTTCTTGCCGAAGGCTCGAAGGAGGCTGAAGGGAAAAAGCAGCAGCTCATGGCAGAGATAACATCGGCCATTGATGCCGCCCGCAAGGATCTTGCCGCTATGACGGAGGTTTTTGCGAACACCATGGTCGAAAAGGTCCTGGGGAGGAGTCTCTGATGTGCTCGAATAAGAGGTTCATGCTTCGCTGGCATGCCGGATGGTTGGCGTGTTTTCTTTTCTTCAGCCTTTTTGTGGCGGGAGCAGGGTTGGGGTTGGCTTCTGAGCATGTTCCGGCCAACGAAAATCATGGCTCAGCCATATCACAGGAAGCCCACGATGAACATGTGGGCGACGTGGAAGCCCACGGTGCGCATCATGGAGTCACCAAAAGTCAGGTAATGAGTTTTATCTGGCACTGTCTCAATTTCAGCATTCTCGCAGTTGTCCTTGTGAAATATCTACGAAAGCCCATTTCCGAGGCCCTGCGTGGAAGGACCGAGTCCATTAGATCTTCATTTGAGGAGCTTGAGGCGAAAAAGAGGGACGCGGAACGAAAATACGCCGAATATGAAAAGAAGATCTCAGGGCTGGAAGCAGAGGCGCAGCGCATACTTGCCGCTTTCATAGAGCAGGGACAGGCGGAAAAAGAAAAGATCATAGCGCAGGCAAAAGAGGCCGCAGAGCGTGTCAAGGCCCAGGCAGAGCTTTATGTTGCCCAAGAGCTTGCAAAGGCTCGGACCCAGCTCCAGATCGAGGTCGCGGAGATGGCGTCGCGAATGGCGGAAGAGTTGATTAGGAAGAATATCACAATACAGGATCAGCATCGATTGATTGGCGAATATCTCGAAAGGGTGGTGACCAAGCATTGACAAGCATAGTACTTGCGCGAAGATATGCACGGGCCCTATTCAGTTTAGGCAAGGAGCTTGGGGAGCTGGATGCAATACGTGAGAAAGTGGTCGCTCTGGACGCCTTTTTTCGAGAGAATCCTGAAATAGAGCAGGCCCTTTCCAATCCCATTTATCCTTCCGACGTCAAGAAGACTGTGACGGAAGAGATAGTCAAGGCCTTTAAGATGTCAGGGCCGCTTGAGACATTTCTGGGTCTTCTCGTTGAACGAAGGCGGGTGCATTATTTCCATCAGATAATCGACGTCTTTCAGGAGTTAGTGGATGAGGATAAAGGGGTGGTCAAGGCTATAGTCAGGACTGCCGTTCCCCTGACTGTTGATCTGTCGGAAAAGGTCAAGGAGCTTCTTGCAAAAGTCGCTGGCAGGCAGGTCGTTGTGCAGGTGAAGGAAGATCCCGAGATCATCGGTGGAATCATCGTGCGCATCGGCGACACCGTGTGGGATGGGAGCATTCGAAGTCAATTACAGGCCCTTAAACAATCCATAGAGAGAGGTGAGGCACGATAATGGCACAGATCAGCGCAGCGGAAATCAGTGATATCATAAAAAAACAGATTCAAGGATATGAAAAACAGATAGACCTGGCCGAGACAGGGACGGTGCTGTCTGTTGGAGACAATGTCGCCCGTGTCTATGGGATCCGTAACTGCATGGCCATGGAGCTGGTCGAGTTTCCAGGTGGCGTCATGGGAATCGCTCTTAACCTGGAGCAGGACAACGTGGGTGTGGCGGTTATGGGGAGCACGGAAAAGATCAAAGAGGGCGATCCTGTGAAAAGGACCGGCCGTATCGCACAGGTCCCGGTCGGAGAGGCCCTTCTCGGCCGTGTCGTCGATGCCCTCGGAAATCCCATCGACGGCAAGGGTCCTATCAATGCAAAGGAGTTTCGGCGTATTGAGATGGTGGCGCCCGGTGTCATTGCCCGAAAACCGGTTCACGAGCCGTGCTATACCGGACTTAAGGCCATCGATGCCATGACCCCTGTTGGAAAAGGGCAGCGCGAACTCATAATCGGCGACCGTCAGATCGGAAAAACGGCTATCGGAGTCGATGCCATCCTTGCACAGAAGGAGACGGGTGTCTACTGCATATATGTCGCCACCGGACAGAAGCAATCCACGGTAGCCCTTGTGGTCGAGGCCCTTCGGAAATATGGAGCCCTTGAGTACACGACCATTGTTTCATCTTGTGCGAGTGAACCTGCGTCACTGCAGTACATTTCAGCGTTTGCCGGGTGCGCAATGGGAGAGTATTTCCGGGATAACGGAAAACACGCCCTGATCGTATATGATGATTTGTCCAAGCAGGCCGTCTCCTACCGTGAGTTGTCACTCCTCCTCAGGCGGCCTCCGGGACGCGAGGCATATCCAGGTGACATCTTTTATAACCACTCTCGACTCCTCGAGAGGGCGGCAAAGGTGAATGACGACCTGGGCGCAGGAAGCCTTACTGCGCTGCCAATCATAGAAACCCAGCAGGGTGACGTCTCGGCGTTTATCCCTACAAACGTCATTTCCATCACGGACGGACAGATTTATCTGGACCCGAGCCTTTTTTTCGCAGGCAACCGTCCTGCCATCAACGTAGGTCTGTCGGTCTCCAGGGTCGGAGGCGCGGCGCAAGTGAAGGCCATGAAGCAGGTTGCAGGTACGCTTCGACTGGACTTGGCCCAGTATAGGGAGCTTGCCGCATTTGCCCAGTTCGGAAGCGATCTTGACAAGGCGACTCAGCAGCAGCTCAACCGAGGTGAACGTCTGGTTGAGATTCTCAAGCAGCCTCAGTATCAACCTCTTCCCATGCACAAACAGGTGACAATTCTCTTTGCAGGAACGCGCGGCCTTCTTGATGAACTTCCCGTGAGCAGTCTTGGCGCTTTTGAACAGGAACTTTATCCATATATTGAAAAAAAATATCCCCAAATATTCAGCGAACTCAACGAAAAAAAAGCTATTGGGGAAGATCTTGACAAGCTGATGAGAACGGCCATCCAGGAATGCGTGAAAGAGTTCAAATCGACACGCAACATCTAATTAAAGGACACAATCGATGCCGGGCTATCGCGATATAAAAAATAAGATCACGTCAATAAAGAAGACGCAGCAGATAACTAAGGCCATGAACATGGTCGCTGCTGCCAAATTGCGTACAGCACAGGGAAGAATGGAGTCTTTTCGTCCATATGCAGAAAAGTTTGCTTCTGTGATGGGCGATCTTTCCGGAACGGCAAATCCGTCCACTTTTCCACTCATGGCAGTTCGCCCCGTGCGAAATATCCTTATTGTACTTGTCACATCAGATAGAGGGCTATGCGGTTCTTTTAATGCAAATCTTATATCGACAGCTGAAAGGTACGCAAAGGCCCAGACAGAACAAGGACGAACTGTAAAATTTGCCTGTATCGGAAGGAAAGGAGCTAGCTATTTTCGTAGAAGTCAGTATGAAATACTGACTCAAAGCGTTGGCATCATGGGAAATGTCCAGATGTTCAATGCACGGCAGGTTGGACAGCAGGTCATTAACTATTTTGTAGATGAAGCAGTGGACGAGGTTCAGCTCCTTTATGGGAGATTTATTAACGTCGTCACACAAAGGCCAACCATAAAAAAACTTTTACCCATATCCCCGGAGGGCCTGGAGGAGACATCCGAGCAGTCTCAAAAGGCTGTTTATACATATGAACCTGAGCCGGAGCAGATACTAAATCAGCTTATGCCCATGTACGTTAACGTCCAGATCATGCATGGCATGCTCGAAACAGGTGCCAGTGAGCAGGCTGCGCGCATGACCGCCATGGATAATGCTTCAAGAGCATGTAAGGATATGATCGTCAATCTGACCATGACTTACAACAAAGCCCGCCAGGCAGCAATTACAAAAGAGCTGATGGATATCGTTGGTGGTGCTGAAGCCCTCAAGGGTTGATAAGAATAGGAGGATTTAAAAATGGCTGCTGAAAACGTCGGCAAAGTAGCACAGGTCATAGGACCTGTTGTGGATGTGGAGTTTGAGCCAGGCCAGCTCCCTTCCATACTAAACAGTTTACTAATTACAAACCCTGCTATCGACGATAGACCAGACAATCTGGTTGTTGAAGTGGCTCAGCATCTTGGTGACAATGTTGTACGATGCATTGCTATGGATACAACTGACGGTCTTGTTCGCGGTATGCCCGTCAAGGATACCGGCAACCCTATCAAGATACCTGTCGGGCAGCCTACCTTGGGGAGGATCATGAATGTCGTTGGACGTCCGGTTGACGGTCAAGGGCCGATCACCTCGGACACGATGTACCCGATTCACCGTAAGGCCCCAGCATTCGTTGAGCAGGACACCCAGGTCCAGGTTTTGGAAACCGGCATCAAGGTTATCGACCTCCTCATCCCCTTTCCCAGGGGCGGTAAAATGGGCTTTTTCGGAGGCGCCGGCTGCGGAAAGACCGTCACCATGCTCGAGATGGTTCACAACATCGCCCTTCACCACGGTGGCATCTCCGTGTTCTGTGGAGCTGGAGAAAGGACGAGAGAAGGCACCGACCTTTACCTGGAAATGAAGCATTCGGGTGTCCTTCCTAAAGCTGCGCTCATATATGGTCAGATGACAGAGCCTCCTGGAGCACGAGCACGTATCGGACTAACAGGACTTACAGCAGCCGAGTATTTCCGAGATGAGCAAGGACAGGACGTCCTTTTCTTTATTGACAACATATTCCGTTTCACTCAGGCGGGCTCGGAAGTTTCCGCGCTTCTTGGTCGAATTCCGTCTGCGGTCGGTTATCAGCCGACCCTTTCCACTGACCTTGGAGCCCTTCAGGAGCGCATCACATCCACGACAAAGGGATCCATCACCGCTGTGGAATGTGTGTATGTCCCCGCTGACGACCTGACCGACCCGGCCCCGGCGACGACTTTTGCCCACCTCGATGGAACCCTTGTTCTCTCTCGGCAGATCGCTGAGCTCGGCATCTATCCTGCCGTCGATCCCCTTGATTCCACTTCTCGAATCCTGGACCCCAATGTCTTGGGTGAGGATCATTACATGGTTGCGAGGACTGTTCAGCAGACCCTTCAGAAGTACAAGGATCTCCAGGACATCATCGCAATTCTCGGCATGGACGAGCTTTCTGACGAGGATAAACTAACCGTACAGCGCGCACGCAAGATCCAGAGGTTTTTGTCTCAGCCATTCAGTGTCGCTGAGACCTTTACAGGCATGGCGGGCAAGTACGTCAAGGTAGAAGACACGGTGCGCGGCTTTAAGGAAATCCTTGAAGGAAAGCATGATGAGCTTCCCGAGCAGGCCTTTTACATGGTCGGTGGGATCGAGGAGGCTGTGGAAAAGGCATCCAAGTCATAAGAAACGTTGGTTTTTTATCAAAAAAACACGTAAAAAACTGAGGAAAGAAAATGGCCAACAAGATCCAGTTGGATATTGTAACACCCATGAAACTGGTCGTTAGCGACCAAGTGGATTTGGTGACAGCGCCTGGAAGTGACGGAACTTTCGGTGTCATGGCGAACCACACAGCCTTTCTCTCCTCGCTCAAAATTGGAGAGCTCCGTTACACGAAGGATGCCTCCTCAGTGAGGCTTGCAGTGAACGGAGGGTTTTGCGAAATATCCAATAATCGCATGTCAGTCCTTACAGAATCGGCGGAGGTCTCGACGGATATTGACGTAGAGAGGGCGTTGAGGGCGAAGGAACGTGCAGAGCGAAGGATTCAGGAGGCACAGACATCGCGAGAAAAGATCGATTTGGCTCGCGCACAGGCAGCCCTTTCCCGTGCATTGACAAGATTGCGTGTCGCAGGATATTCAGGACATTAACGCTGATTAAAGATCATGTTTTTATAAAGGCAAGCACATGCTTGCCTTTTTTTATGAGGTAGTTTCATGGAAAATATTGGGTTCTTCGTCATTTTGTGGAATTTGGGCTCCTCGACGTT
>DIFG01000083.1:0-6858 GCA_002419025.1 Deltaproteobacteria bacterium UBA5754
AAATTTCGCGCCTTGCATCTCGGGCTTTTTGAGCGGGATCAGATTTTGAGGTTTTTGCAGTGCCATCATGTCTCATTTTTGGCTCCTCGACACTTCGAGTGGATTTGGAGTTTAATGAACTCCAATCCGATCGAACGTCGAGACCAGCGCCAGGCGGAGACATCGTTATGTCACCTTGTTTATCGATCTCGACAAGAAGGAAAGGCAGGTGGACTTCGCTGTCGCCGGCAAGGGCAAGAAGACCCTTGAGACCTTTACCTGCTTGCCACACCCATCCATGAACTCATCAAATTCTACACGAAATGACAAAGGGCCTGAAAAAGTAAGGATGATGGCGGCCATGGGTGTCACGATCTCGGAGTTTCCTGTCACCCTCGACGCCGCACGCGCTTCCCGTTCACTGGGCATCTCGACCCTGTTCGGGGCCCCGAACGTCCTGCGGGACGGTCCCGGTCCGGCTCCGTAAGGACCATGGATGCGGTGCTCAACGGATGCGCCGACTGCCTCTGCGGCGATTATTGGCCTGCAGCACTCCTGCCGGCTGTCATGAAACTTCCGGATCTCACGGGCCTTGGACTCCCGGAGGCCGTGGCCATGGCAACATTGAACCCCGCCCGCGCCGCCGGCCTCCATGACCGAGGCGAGATAGCCGTCGGAAAGAGGGCCGACCTTGCGGCAGTCTCTTTCGACAGCGGATCACCCCAGGCGGAAACGGTCTGGGTGCGGGGCGTTACGGTGCTTTGGGCATGCCCCGGCAGATGGTGACAGGAAGGAGACATGCAAGGAAGGATCATCTATGTGATGGGGGCCTCAGGGAGCGGGAAGGACAGTCTCCTCGCTTACGCCCGCGAGAGACTTGCGGGCGATCCGCGCGTGGCCTTCGCCCACCGTTACATCACGCGTCCGGCAGGTATTGGCGGCGAGAACCACGTGGCCCTCAGCCCCGCGGAGTTCACCGCCCGTCTTGAAGCCGGGCTCTTCGCCCTCAACTGGGAATGCCATGGATTCTCTTACGGCATAGGGATCGAGATCGATCTCTGGATGGAAAAGGGGATCACCGTGGTAGTAAACAGCTCCCGATTGTATCTGCCTGAGGCAAGACGCCGTTATTCTGGGCTCGTCCCGGTCCTTGTTGAGGTCTCGATTGAAAAGATACATGAGCGCCTCATCGCCCGCAGCCGGGAGACAAGGAAGCAAGTGGAAGACCGCCTCGAAAGGCATATGTCACGTGCCTGGAGCTTCGAAGGGTGCCCCACGGTGAACAACGACGGCCCGATCCACATCGGCGGCGAAGTCCTTTTAAAGATCATCCGCAACCGGATGAACGGGGCCGCATAAAATAGCGGCCTTTACCGGGGGAGGCGGAGCGAACAGGGATACGCCCCGCCATATACCCGGACTTAATTCAAGGTTCCCTCAACTCAATCAGACCCCTTCGTCGCGGTGGAAGACGGGGAGGAGTCCTTAGAGGAGTCCTTAGATGTGCCTTCGGATGCCTTTGTTTTTGAGACCTCATTCCTCTTGCAGTAATCCGTCACATACCAACCGCTTCCGCTCAGCTTGAAACTCGAGCGGGAGATGAGCTTGTGGACCGGCCCCCCACAGACGGGACACACACTGAGATTTGGCTCCGTTATCTTCTGAAAATGGTCGAAAACCCGCATGCAGGAATCACATTCGTACTCATAGACAGGCATTTCTCTACCTCCTTTGAGTTAACATGAGAAAACCATGAGAGGTTTTCCATCAAGTTTCCATTGACAAATGTTTGAAACGATCAAGAACCTGTGGCATGCCCTCGATTCGGACCGGGGCGAGTATCTCTCGCGTGAGGTCGTGAACCCTTTCTTCCTCGCGGCGTCTGTCCTCCAGACTCGGCAGGCACAGGTAACGGCCGAACCGGACTATATGAACAAGCTCATGGGTGATCACATATACCATAAGGGCGCAGAGTGCGCGCTGCCCCATGGAACTGATCTCTTCGAGAAAACGCGGGTCGTTCAGGCAGATGCGGTAAAGCCTGCCTGCATCGCATCCCCGGAGCTTTCCCGCAGGGTCAGAGGTGTAACGGACAAGGTGCGCAAAGGACTCGCCGGGATGCTCGTGCCCTTCGATGTCATGCAGCGTGCGCACCTCATAGGGATTTTCGATCCAGTCCCGGCGGGTCAGGGGGAAAAAATCGTTCGTCACCTCCTCAGAGATGGTAACGGCCTCGTTTAAAATTTGTATTTGGTTGCTCGAAAAAAACCGGGACATAGTGACGAACCCCGCACAAACCACCTTCGATGGGACTCAGGCTACGTGGTTCACCGGAATGACGAACACCCCA
Organism: Deltaproteobacteria bacterium UBA5754; assembly: GCA_002419025.1. Lineage (GTDB taxonomy): Bacteria > Desulfobacterota > Dissulfuribacteria > Dissulfuribacterales > UBA5754 > UBA5754. The sequence continues at coordinate 2,330 of DIFG01000083.1, forward strand.
CTTCGAATCAGAAGCGCGTGTGAACTTGTGCCAGGCAACCTCAGGGGACATTGAAAAATGAGGATTTTCGTTCGAGGGCAAGGCGCGAGAAGGGCAAAAAGCGGAGCATACTCCATGTATGTGAGCATTTTTGACCGACGAGCAACACAGCCATCAAGCGAAAGGACCATTTTTCAAGGCTCCCTTCAATCGTTTTCAGTATGATACTTGAACGACACGTTCACGCGGGCGCGATAGGCGACGACCTTGCCATCATCGATCTTCAAATCAAGCTTTGTGATCTCGGCGACCCTAAGATCCCGGAGGCTCTTGCTGGCCGTTTCGACAGCGGTCTTGGCCGCCTCTTCCCAGGAATTCGGACTCGTTCCCACAAGCTCTATGATTTTGTACACACTGTTAGGCATGTCGTCTCCCTTTTTGGTGTGTTTATGAAAACTATTGGACATGCCTTTCCTTTCGTCAAGGGTGACGGAAAAGGCCCGACAGCCGCGTTGAATAAGGGTCCCAGGCGTGTTGACAGCCATTGACCGGAGGGATTTAGTAGAAATATCATGAAAAATGTACAATTAACAGAAACCCCTAACAAAATGACCATTCGAATCTACAACTCCCTGGGACGCACGAAGGAGGATTTCCGTCCCCTCGATCCAAACATGGTCCGCATGTACGTCTGCGGGATCACCGCCTACGACCGCTGCCACATCGGACACGCCCGATCCGCAGTGGTCTTCGACGTGGTGGTCCGCCATCTGCGCCGCCAGGGCTACAATGTGATATTTATCAGGAACTTCACAGACATAGACGACAAAATCATCCTCAGGGCGCGCGAGGAAGGCGTCACCACCACGAAACTGGCCGAGAGGGAGATCCGCCACTTTACCGAGGACATGGACGCCCTCGGTGTGCTCCCTGCGGACGTGGAACCCCGGGCGACCCAACATATCCCCGAGATCGTCTCCCTCATAGAGACCCTTATTGCTTCGGGACATGCCTACGAGGCATCTGGAAGCGTCTATTTCTCAGTCCGGAGTTTCCCAGCCTATGGCGCGCTTTCCGGAAGAAACATCGAAGAGCTCCGGTCAGGAGCCCGCATCGCCCCCGGTGAAGAAAAACGCGATCCCCTTGACTTCGCCCTCTGGAAGGCGTCGAAACCCGGCGAGCCCGAATGGGAGAGCCCATGGGGAAAAGGACGGCCGGGCTGGCACATCGAATGCTCCGCCATGGCCATGAAATACCTCGGGCCCACCATCGACATCCACGGCGGGGGTCTCGACCTCATCTTTCCGCACCACGAAAACGAAAAGGCCCAATCCGAGGCGGCCACGGGCAGGCCCTTTGTCCGTTACTGGATGCACAACGGATTCGTGACGATCCGGGGAGAAAAGATGTCCAAATCCCTCGGAAACTTCGTGACCATTCGTGAGATTCTCTCCGCTCATCACCCGGAGGCCATTCGACTCTTTCTCCTCTCGAAACACTACCGAAGCCCCCTCGATTACTCGGAGGAACTCCTCGCCGAATCCGAGGCGGCGCTCGAGCGGTGTTACGCCGCCCTTGCCGATGCCAAAAAGGCCCTGTCTTCGTGCGGAGAAAGGGACCGGCCCCTGACGGATGACCTGAACGAGGCCGCGTCCGTGGTCGAATCCATCAAGGAACGCTTCGATCTCGCCATGGCCGACGACTTCAACACGGCCTCCGCCATCGGACACCTCTTCGAAGGGGTGCGCGCCCTGAACAGGCTGAGCCAATCCGCGGTCAAGGCCCCGTCCCGCCGGTATCACAGGCCACTTACCGCGGGCGTCGCGGCCATTCGGGAGATCGCCGGGACCCTCGGCATCCTTTCCCAAGACCCGGAGACCTTCCTGAGAAGGAAAAATCTCGATGCCATTGCCCGATTGGGTATGGACGAAGCGGGGATACTCGCCGCAATCGAGCGCAGGGCGTCAGCCCGTGCCGCACGGGACTGGACGACTGCTGACACTGTCCGATCGGAACTCGAGAGGATGGGAATCCTCCTCCAGGACGGCCCGGAGGGCACGACCTGGACCATGAAACGCCAAACACAGGCCGAAACACAGGGAGGACAGAGACCATGAAGATCCTGATCGTCGGAGCGGGTGCAATCGGACGACTCTTTGGCGCCCTGCTGAGCCGGGGCGGAAATGACGTCATCCTGCTGGAAAAAAGGGAAGAAGTAGTGTCTGCCATAAACCGGAATGGTATAGGCCTCCTGGAGTTCGGAGTGGAGGATCCGGACGCCGTCACTATTATCCCAGTCCGCGCGACCACCAATGCCGCTGAGATCACCGCCTGCGACCTGGTCATCCTCGCGGTCAAATCCTTCGACACCCGAGAGGCCCTTGCCCCGGTCGCCCATCTCGCCTCCACTGGTTCGGCCTTTCTCACCGTCCAGACCGGCATCGGAAACATAAGGGTCATGGAAAGCCTGGTCCCCAAGAATGCGATACTCGGCGGATACACCTTCATGGCGGCGACCGAGCTGGGTGTCTCACATGTCAAACACGGAGGCGCCGGGAAGACCGTAATCGGCGAACTGGACGGGAGCATATCGGACAGGATCCGCTCCATAGCGGATACATTTACAGCATGCGGCATCGAAACGGAGATCTCCCCGTCGATTCACACGATGATCTGGAAAAAGGTCATTGTCCTTTCCGCCATAAACCCCCTGACCGCCCTTCTTCAGGTCCCCAACGGCTTTCTCCTCGAACACATGGAATCCGTCTCCCTCATGAAACGCCTCATCGACGAGGCGGCGGCGGCAGCCGAGGCCCGGTCCATCGTCCTGCGGGTGGACGAACTTTACGACACCCTCTTCGAGACACTTAAAAGGACGGCCGGGAACCTTTCCTCCATGCTCCAGGATATACTGGAGGAGAGAAGGACGGAGATAGACTCCCAAAACGGGGCCATCTGCCGTTACGCGCGGGAACGCGGCCTTCCGGCATGCACGCACGAGACCATCGTGGATCTGGTGAGGCTTGCGGAAAAACACGGAAGGAGGGAATAGCCATGGCGGCGGAGTGGAAAAGATTCCTCATAGCGGTGGACGAGACCGAGACCTCTATGAGGGCCGTGAGATACGCGGGCGAATTGGTCGGTCCTCACCAGGATATCGAGATACTGCTCATCCATGTCTATCCCGAGCCCCAGCCGGATTATTATCGCAAGGGCGGGACCCTCCGGGCTTACCAGGAAGACAAGGAGGCAAGCGCAGGAATACTGTTCGGAAACGTCAGAAACATCCTGGAAAAAAAGGGGATTTCCGGAAACGCCATTGCCGTCAAGGCAGTCATGGCCGAGGGCAAGACCCTCAGCCAGGCGATCATAGACGAGCAGAAGAGCGGAGGGTTCGGTACTGTGATCCTCGGAAAGCGGGGGCTTTCAAAGGCGGAGGAGTTCCTTTTCGGCAGCATCTCGAGCGCCCTGCTGCATAAGACACGGGACTGCGCAGTAATCGCCGTAGGCTGATGGACAGTTGTCCCCAATTTCCAGATGTCATTCGACGTAAGGCCGAGGAATACCTGACCGCCCGTGGGAGCAGGAAACGCCCCCGATTCTTCCTTGACACAAACGAGGCCATGGCCATCGATTACGGTGACGTGGTCTATGTGGACAAGACCTATTACCTGATCACAGGATACGAGCGGGAGGGGCGTTTCGGCATTGACGACGAACCCAAATACTGGGTGAAGAGGGCGGTGGATCTCGAGACTGGCGAGTCAAGGATCCTGAAGCTCGTCTTCTACGAAAACTTCGAGATCTCCCTGGGCCATCTCAAGGTCACCTGTTACCGGAACCCGGAGAAGGAGGCACGGGTCCTGGAACTCGTCCGCGGCGACACGCGTTTCATGCAGGGTCACGGGACCCTGGACGAGGCGGGAAACCTGGTGAGGGTCATCGAGATCATTCGTGGGACGAGGCTCGACAAGGTCGTCGGAGCGACAGGCGGCTCCCACAGGGAATACGTCGAAAAGGACATGCTTGAAATCCTCCGAAAATTCCACGGAAGCGCCCAGGCCCTCGGCCTTCTCCACAAGCACGGACTCAAACATGGAGACGTCCGCCGGGACCACATCTACGTGGAGACGGCCACCGGGGCCTATAGGTGGATAGATTTCGACTATGATTTTTACCTCCCCGAGAGACCCTTCGCCCTGGATCTCTTTGGTCTTGGAAGCATCCTCCTCTACATCGCAGGGCGTGGCAACTGGCGGCCCTACGACGTCATCCAGCATCCGGACCTTGGGGAAAAGGCCATCGCCCGGCTCACCACGGACGACCTTTCACTCCTTTTCCGGGACCGAATCATGAACCTCAAGAAACTCTTTCCCTACATCCCTGACGAACTTAACAACATCCTTCTACACTTCTCTGAAGGTGCGAGTGTCTTTTACGAAACCGTTGAGGAATTCACGGAAGATCTTAGGCGATACATCGGGGCGTGAAGGTATGCAGCTCGCAAATTTGATGGTTTCATAAAAAGTCGAAAATTCCAATTTGGCGTC
>DIFG01000083.1:6873-11440 GCA_002419025.1 Deltaproteobacteria bacterium UBA5754
CGGATCAAGTCCGGCATGACGAGCCCGGCACTTCTTACGAGGTCATCAAATTTGAAGTTCTCAGTTATCAGTTGTCAGCTATCAGCAAAAACTCTAGTGCATAATTTGTGTACGATGGTCCGGGGCGTCTTGCCTTTCCTCTGAACTGTCTGCACCTCACGATCTCTGAGCACATCTTTTCCCGGAAAGCCAGTTTTTGGTCTTGCTCCTTTCCCCTTTTCAACCTTTTATAAAGGTGTTTAATAGCCGATCACTTATAATCACCAAATCTTAACTCTTTGCTCTCCTCCCGGAATCGACTCCCATGGCCCACGAAATCTCCTCCGCCACCTTTGGACGTATCCTCGCCATTATCCTTCTTCTCCTCTGCGTCAACGCCGGGATCCAGGCCGAGGCCGGATCTGCAAAGAAAGAGGCCGCTGCCAAAAAGGCGCCGCCTCCTCCCCCTGCGTTTACCTTTCTCAACGTGATCGAAAAGGCGAAGGCCCTTGCGGCCGCGCCCTATCGCGCCCCTCAAGGGATGGTGCCTCCCGTCCTTTTAAACGCCACGTACGATCAATGGCGGGACATCCGGTTCCAGACCGACAAGTCCCTCTGGCGAGCGGAAAAACTCCCTTTCGAGGTCCAGTTCTTTCACCCAGGGCTCTACTACGACCGGACGGTCGCCATAAACATCGTGGATGAGGGAAAGGTTTCCCGGTATCCCGTGACAAAGGGTCTTTTCAACTACGGCAAAAACACGTTCACAGATGAAATCCCTGACGACGTCGGGGCCGCAGGCTTCCGTTTCCATGCCCCCATCAAGACCAAGGACTACTATGACGAATTCCTTGTCTTTCTCGGTGCGAGCTACCTGCGAGCCGTGGCGCGTGATCACCATTACGGGCTCTCCGCCCGGGCCATCGCCGTGGATACCGCCACACCGACAGGCGAAGAATTCCCCTGGTTTCGGGAATTCTGGCTGGTGAAGCCCAAACCGAAGGACACCACCGTCAGCCTCTACGCCCTTCTCGACAGCCCAAGCCTCACCGGGGCCTATTCATTTCGGGTGACTCCGGGCGTGGAGACGATCATAGACGTCCAGAGCGTCCTTTTTCTGAGAAAAAACGTCCAGAAACTCGGCATCGCGCCTCTCACGAGCATGTTCCTCTTTGGAGAAAACTCAAACCGTAAACCGCGCGAGGACTACCGGCCCGAGGTCCATGATTCCGACGGCCTTCTCATCCATTTCGACAGCGGAGAGTGGCTCTGGCGTCCCCTTCAGAACCCCAGAACCCTCCAGGTGAACACATTCAATGCCCCTGACATACGGGGATTCGGGCTCCTTCAGCGCGACACGAAATTTCAGAACTACGAGGACCTGGAGGCCAGGTACGAAAACCGTCCGAGTGTCTGGATAGAGCCCAAAGGCAATTGGGGCCCCGGCAAGGTGGAACTCATCCAGATCCCTTCGACCGAAGAGATCCACGACAACATCGTCAGCTTCTGGATGCCAGACCAGCAGCCGCCCCCCGGCGAACCCGTCCGGTACGATTACACCATGCGGTGGTTCACCCCGTCCATCAAGACATCGCCTCCCGGCTATGTCACTGCAACGCGCATCGCCAGGGGAAAAGACGATAAAAACTGGGTTTTCGTCCTTGACTGGGACGGAGAGGCCATCAGAAAACTCAAGGAAGACACCAAGCTCGAAGGCGTCGTCACGGTCATGAGCGAAGGGGCACGTCTCGTCCAGGTCCAGACTTACCGGAACACGGTCACAGGAGGCTGGAGGCTCTCCTTCGAGATTACCATCGATCCGGAAACCGCTATTGGAAAGGTCCTGCCCGACCGGAGGCCTCCTGTCGAGCTCCGGGCATTCCTGAAGAACGGGCCTGATTTCTTCACAGAGACCTGGAGCTACGCCTTCAAACCCTGACAAACCCGCCTCCATGATCCAAACACCGATCCTGACCCAGGAAGAGACCGCAGGCCGAAAGCTTCTCGCCTACCTACGGCGTCTTCGCATCCCGGAAATCGACCGCCTGAGAATGGCGCTTTCAGTGTTGGAACAGCATCCAGGGATACAGGACACGGACGTCATCCCCAAACTCCTCGAGAAGATGGACCCCGCCGCCATTGAGGATGATCTATGTCTTGCCCCTGACATCTCCCGGTCAAGCATGGTCCCGGAACATGTCCCACGAAGGAGGTGGCTCACCTTCCTGAAGGCCCTCCTTTGGTGTGAGGCCCTGAACGAAGAGACCGGCAGGAGCGACAGGGAATATCTCAATGTTCCCTGGTGCCGGGCCGCGAGACGCAGGCGCATCCTCCTCGCCCTTGTGATCCTTGTTCCCACTGTGGCAGCCGTCTCGACCATGGGTTCCGTCCTTCCGCACCGGGGCTCCACCCCCATTGAAGCAGCGGTACTTGCCGTCTTCTCCGTCCTCTTCGCATGGATCTCCGTCGGATTCTGGACGGCATTCTTCGGATTTTTCACCCTTCTTCGGCGTATCGACCGGGTGACCGTCACCCATGACATGGAAAAACACAGCGAAGTCCCCAGGTCCCATGTCAGGACGGCCATCCTCTTTCCGGTCTGCAACGAAGACATGGACCGGGTCATGGCCGGGGTTGCGGCCACATATCTTTCGGTCGCGCGCACCGGGCACCTTCCCGCCTTTGATTTCTTCATCCTGAGCGACACCCAGGATCCGGACGCATGGATGGAAGAGTTGGTTGCCTGGCGAAGGACACGCGACCGACTCGAGGCCTCGGGCCGGCTTTTCTACCGACGCCGAAAGGTGAACATCAAAAGAAAGAGCGGCAACATCGCCGACTTCTGCAGACGCTACGGGGCGAAATACACCTACATGGTGGTCATGGACGCGGACAGCGTCATGTCTGGCGAGACCCTTACGCGGTTGGTCTCCATCATGGAACACAAGAGAAACGTGGGGATCCTCCAGACCGCGCCCGCGGTTTCTGGCCGAACCACCTTTCTCGCCCGGGTCCAGCAGTTCGCAAACCGCACCTACGGCCCCATGTTCGCCGCAGGACTGCACTTCATGCAGCTCGGTGACGCCCAGTTCTGGGGCCACAACGCCATCATCCGGATCCGGCCCTTCATGAAGCACTGCGCCCTCCCCCGTCTCTCCGGCCGACCGCCCCTCGGTGGGGACATCATGAGCCACGACTTCGTGGAGGCGGCCCTCATGCGCCGGGCCGGATGGGGGGTATGGCTCGCCTTCGACCTCGGGGGCAGTTACGAAGAAAGCCCTCCCACCCTCCTTGCCGAGCTCAAGAGGGACCGCAGGTGGTGCCAGGGAAACCTCCAGCACCTCCGCCTCCTTTTTACGCGTGGGCTTTTTCCAGCCCACAGGGCCCTGTTTCTGAACGGGGCCATGGCCTATGGCTCCGCCTTCCTCTGGTTCCTTTTCATCGTCCTTTCCTCGGCTGAGGCCATTCTCGAGGCCGTGAGGCTTCCGGTCTATTTCCCCCTGGAACGCAGCCTCTTTCCCACATGGCCGGTCTGGGACCCCGGCTGGGCCATAAGTCTCCTTGCCACAACCGGTGTTCTGCTTTTTCTCCCCAAGGCCATGAGCTATGTCCTCATCCTCGTCAAGGGCCGGTCGAGACTCTTCGGCGGGCCGATCCGCCTTGCCGTGAGCATCCTGGCCGAGATCCTGACATCGAGCCTGCTTGCCCCAATCCGAATGCTCTTCCACAGCAAGTTCGTCTTCATGACCCTCATCGGGAAGGAAGCAGGCTGGGGACAACAGCAACGGGACGACAGCGGGACGTCCTGGAGGGACGCGATCCGATTCCATCTGGGAGGAACCATCCTCGCCGCCCTGTGGGGATCGGCCCTTTTCCTCTACAACCGTTCCTTTTTTTGGTGGATCACGCCCATCTTCTTCCCCCTCATCCTCGCGATCCCCATCTCCTACCTCACAAGCAGGGCCGGACTCGGCCTGTTCCTCCGGCGAATCGGCATCTTTCTGACCCCTGAAGAGGTGGAAGCGCCCAGGGAACTCGAGGAACTGGCCTTGTTTCAAAAGGAAAACACGGCCCTTACCCCCTCCCTCGGGATCCCAAAGGGCAGGGGATTTGCCCGCGCGATCCTGGATCCAGCCATCCACTTCCTCCACCTTTCATCCCTGCGAAGACCCCGATCCCTGGACCCGGATATTCGGATCCGGCGTGAGATCCTTGCCGAAAAGGCCGTCCATGACGGGCCCGAATCCCTCACTGCCAGGGAAAAGAAGGAGATCTTGGCCGATCCGGGGGACTTTTCGGCCCTTCACCGCCGGTCCTGGGCACTCCCCATGGATGAACTTGCACGGTCATGGGGCATGAGAGAGGTATGAAAACCTCACAGATTTTCCCGTGCTCTGATCTCGATGAAAAAACCCGATTCTCTCGGCGTGCATGGCGTCCATCCTTGGACGCCACCCCTTCGGGGCTGCCTTCGGCCGTGCAAATCGGCTGTCCTGCCGATTTGTGCTTCAATTTTTGGTTCTTCGTCATTTTGTGAGGAATTTGGGCTCCTCGACGTTTTGTGTGGATTGGAGCTATACAGGACTTC
>DIFG01000095.1 GCA_002419025.1 Deltaproteobacteria bacterium UBA5754
CTTTTTGTGTGGATTGAAGTCCTGTATAGCACCAATCCACACAAAACGTCGAGGAGCCCAAATTCCACACAAAATGACGAAGAACCTCATGTCCTTGAAGACTTGGTACATACTGCTAAAGTTAGTCACCATGACAGGAAAAAACAAATTGCGACTCGCCCTCCTTGCCGGAGGACGCTCGGCCGAACGAGAGGTTTCGATTGCCGGCGCCCGGGTGGTCTCCGCGGCCCTCGACCCAGAACGCTACGACATCCGCACGTACGATCCCTCGACGGATCTCGAGCGCCTGGTCCATGACGCGTCACAGATTGACGCTGCCTTCATCCTCCTCCACGGCCGGTTCGGAGAAGACGGGACGATCCAGGGTCTCCTCGACCTCCTGGGCATCCCCTACCAGGGCTCGGGTGTCCTGGGGAGCGCCGTCGCAATGGACAAACACCTTTCAAAGGTCCTCTACCGCGAGGCCGGCATCCCTACGCCAGACTGGATCCTGGCAGAAAGGGACTCGCCCTTTACCCATGAAGAGATAAGGCAAAGGCTCGGCCTTCCGGTCATGGTAAAACCCGCGACCCAGGGCTCGAGCGTCGGCATGACCAAGGTCTCACGTCCAGAGGATATCACCAGGGCCATTGAAAAGGCCTTTGCATATGAACCTCGAGCGGTCGTGGAGGCCTTTGTCCCCGGCCGGGAGATCACTGGCGGAATCCTCGGGACGCGGCCCCCAGCTCCCCTTCCCCTTGTGGAGATCACGCCGGGAGAGGGATTCACCTTTTTCGACTATGAGGCCAAGTACAAACCCGGGGCCAGCCGGGAGACCTGTCCGGCGGATCTTCCCCCTAATATCACCCATAAGGCGCAGGAACTCGCACTCGCCGCGCACAGGGCACTCCAGCTCACCGGCTACAGCCGGACCGACATGATCCTCTCTCCAGCGGAAGAGCTCTTTGTTCTCGAAACAAACACCATCCCAGGCATGACCGAGACGAGCCTCTTCCCACAGGCAGCGCGGGCCGCAGGGATCCCATTTGGAGGGCTGCTTGACCGACTCATAGAAATGGCACTCGAAGGCAGGGCCTGAAAGAGGCCTAAAAGGGAAATGCTCCTTCCGACGTCCCTGGCCCACGGCGACAGGATTCAGGATGATGACATCTGACCACTTTGTGTTGATTTTTCGATTTTCAAAACTACAATAACCAATATACTGCTCTTCTTTTCCCCTTCACAAATCCTATTCAGGTCTCTTATGGATCTCATCAAGGGCTCAAGCCCTGCCATACAGCACATCAAGGACATGATCCGCCAGGTGGTGGACACGGATCTGAACGTCCTTGTCTGCGGTGAGAGCGGCACCGGAAAGGAGGTCGTCGCGCGCACCCTTCACGCCCTCAGCTCCCGAAAGCGAAGGCCCTTCATCAAGGTTAACTGCGCCGCATTGCCCGGGGAACTCCTGGAAAGCGAACTCTTCGGCCATGAAAGGGGGGCCTTCACCGGTGCGCTCACAACAAAACCGGGGAAATTTGAAGTGGCTGATACTGGGACGATCTTTCTCGACGAGATCGGGGACATGCCCATCAACCTCCAGGCGAAACTCCTCCAGGTCCTCCAGGATGGGGGCTTTTCCCGCGTTGGGGGCGTGCAGGAGATATCAGTCAACACGTGGATCATCGCGGCTACCAACCACGATCTGGATTCGGACGTGCAAAAAGGGACGTTTCGCGAGGACCTTCTCTACCGCATCAAGCTCATAACCATCAAGATCCCTCCCCTCCGGGAGAGGAGAGAAGACATCCCGGCCCTGCTCGCCCATTTTCTGAACAAGTATTGTGGATCCCTCAAACGGAAGGACATCACGATCCCCGACACCCTCATGAAGGCCTTCATGGCCTACGACTGGCCGGGGAACGTCCGCGAGCTCGAAAACTACGCCCGACGCCTCCTCGTGTTCGGTGATCCTGCCGCAGTAGAAAAGGAACTACGGGAAAGAACGACGAAAAACGAAACGCCGCGGTTCGACATCGGATCACTCCTCACCGAGACCTCAGACATCCAGGCGATCCTCTCCCGGCAGCTCATCACCGAAGAAACGGAGGCATTTCCTTCCTTAAAGGAAATACAGAAAAGATGTCTTGCCCACATCGAAAAAATCGTCATCGAGGAGGTGCTCAGGAGGACCGGAGGGAGCAGGAAGGAGACGGCCCGAGTCCTTCAGATCAGCTACAAGGCCCTTGCCTACAAAATACGAGACTTCGGGGTGAACACCTCTCTACTCTCCGCGGAAGGTGTGTCTGTCGCCCTGGAAGAAGACCGTTAGGGCAAAAAATTGCCCCCTGCAAGGCCAAACGGATATTGAGGCTTGATACCGCTGAAAAAACCGATTCTCGCTGCGTGCATGACGTCCCTCCCTGGGCACCACCAGCTCTTCCGGGCTGTCTGCGGCGGTGAAAAATGGCGGCATGTTCACCAGTGAATACGGAAAGGAAATTTCTTTCCACAAAGGGAAAAGGATTTCCCAGCAGAATGAGAAAAGGAGGCTTCTCCCTCCCATTGGCCCCTAATCGTAGTCAAAAAAGCAACAAATTGCGGCCCTGTTTTTGCATCCATATGGATTTACATCTCTTTTTAAAAATCCTTGCAAAAAGGCCGCTCACCGGTGTATATCCCCCCATCCTCCATCGAGTCCCGTGAAAGGCGAAGACACCCGCGCTTTCCCCTGCGCCTTCCTGTCTCCGTCGTGAGCCCCCCCATCAAACAACTTTTTTCTGCCACAAGCAAAGACCTCAACGCCGATGGGATGCAGATTGAGACAGACCAAATCCTCCACCCGTTCACGTCCGTGGAGGTTATCTGCGGCGGATGTGTCCACGCCTCCGTTGCCGCCATACCGGGCGAGGTACGATGGATTCAGGAAAAAGGCCATTCGGTGCGGATAGGAATCGCCTTTAGTCAGAAAGTCGACTGGTCACCGATCATAGGCACATTCATCCGAAGGGCTGAATCCGTCTGCCCAGACACCCATGCCGACCACCAAAGGACGCTTTTGACAGACACACACCTTGCCATGGAAACACGAAACGTCCTGCACGAAACGATCCTCGACGAACTCCTTGAAGATCTCATCAACCCCCTTTCTTCCGTGATGGGGCGCCTCGATCTATTGTCCGCCAAACTCACCTGCACGCCTAGTCCTGCTGGCACACGGAATATGTCCTCGTGGACATACGAAATCGACAGGATCCAAAATACCCTCGTCCTCATCGCCGAGCTCTGCAAGGCCTCGGACAGGAGAAAACGCCTTGACGTCCTTCAGGAAAACGAATCCATCTCCCTGCCTGACTTGATCAAGACGGAACTCCGGACACTTAATCTTCGAACACCTTTCAAAAAGATCCATCAGATACTGGACCTTTCCTCTGGGATCTCACCGGTTAAGGGGAATTATGCGGAATGGGCCAACGCCTTCATCATCCTCTGCCAAATCATACAGATGCAGACAGCGGCCCTGAAAAAACCGCAACTCGTCATCTCTCTCAAAGAGATGGCGTCTCAAACCCTTGTCCTCGCCCATAACGGAACCGCGATCGGCTTTCCCATGGAAGAGCACCCGTGCTTCATGGTTTTCAAGCTCCTTCAGCAAAGGCACGGGGTCGCCATCAACCTTCTCGGCCATTTAGGAAACCAACACATCGTCCTTGCGATTCCTAGAAGATCCCTCATGCAGGACACGCATTGAAGTCCACCCCGGCGCAACCGGTCCCGGTATTTTCTTCCCTTCCCCCCATAGCTCCCCTCACAAGGGATATGACAGCGCCCCACTTCTCATAGGGCAGTGAGTGGAAGGGGCTCGATTTGGGGTTCCGATTGCGAAAACAGCCCCTTCAGGATAGTATCTGCCCCAAAGATGTGTTCTCCTGCCATTCTCCTTTTCCATACCACTGGGACAGTCCATAAGGATATTGATATGTACGACCGAGTTCATGCCGCTCTCGAGGCATGCTACCGGGAGGCCGTGTCCCGGGGTTTCCTCCCCGAAACACCTCTCCCCTCCGCCCATCAGATCGTTCCGTCGAAACAGACCGAACATGGTGATTTTGCAAGCAATCTTGCCCTTACCCTCGCGCCCGTTCTCAAAAGGCCCCCTCGGTCCATCGCCGAGACCCTCAAGGACCTTTTGACAAACGATCCCCTCTTCGAACGGGTGGACGTGGCAGGTCCGGGGTTCATCAATTTTTTCGTCTCCAGGGATGCATGGGCCCAGCAGGCTGCATCCATCCATGCCCACGGAGATCAATACGGAGAGTCCCAGGAAGGGGAAGGGAAAAGGGTCCTCGTGGAGTTCGTGAGCGCAAACCCCACGGGTCCCCTGCACGTCGGGCATGGCAGGGGGGCGGCGGTCGGCGACAGTCTCGCCCGCATCCTCAAGGCGGCGGGCTATCGAGTCGAGACGGAGTATTACATCAACGACGTCGGAAACCAGATGAGGACCCTCGGCGCCTCGGTCTATCTCCGTTACCAGGAGATTCTGGGCCGGACGATCGATTTTCCTGCAGACTATTACCAAGGGGATTATATTCGGGATATCGCGAACAAGATCCTGGCGGAACAGGGCGAACGATACCTGGATGTCCCCCAGGAGGAATGTCTTCCGTACTTCACGTCCGAGGCCGTCCGTGAGATCTCGAAGGGCATCCGCAAGGACCTCGAAGACTTCGACGTCTCCTTCGATTCCTGGTTCAGCGAGGCCAGACTCCATGAGGAAGGCATTGTGGAACAGACCATCCGTGAACTCCGGGATTCGGGACACATCTATGAACAGGACGGGGCCTTGTGGTTCAGGACCACCGCGTTCGGTGACGAAAAGGATCGGGTAGTTAGGCGTTCGAACGGCGTCCTCACCTACTTCGCCGCAGACATGGCCTATCATCGCCACAAACTCGAAAGGGGATACGACATCCTTGTGGACATCTGGGGCGCAGACCACCACGGATATGTCCCCCGCATCAGCGCCGTCGTACAGGCCCTCGGACACGACAATAACCGGCTTCGCGTCCTCCTTGTCCAGTTCGTGAGTCTGATCGAGGGGGGAATTGCAAAGGGGATGTCCACCCGTTCCGGGGAGTTCGTCACCCTGAGGGCCGTCCTGGATGACGTGGGCCCGGATGCGGCGAGGTTCTTTTTTCTCATGAGAAAGGCGGACAGCCATCTGGACTTCGATCTGGATCTTGCGAGGAAACAGGGCCAGGAAAATCCCGTCTATTACGTCCAATATGCCCATGCACGCCTTGCGAGTGTGGCCAGAAACGCCCAAGAGGCGGGCTACCTCCCCCTCGTACCCGAAAACGTGGATGTGGGTAGGCTCAGCGGTGCGGACGACATCGCTCTCATAAAGCTTCTCGACGCCTTCCCGCGGACGGTCGCGGAGAGTGCACGCGCCATGGAGCCCCACCGCGTCACCTTCTATCTCACAGAGCTGGCCTCATTCTTCCACGGCTATTACACGAGAAGCCGGTTCATCGGCGACGACCCTGATCTCACGCGGGCGAGACTCCTCCTCGCCGAGGCGACCCGCCGTGTCATCCGCAAAGGCCTCGGCCTTCTCGGGGTCTCGGCGCCCACTCACATGTAACAGGAGGTTCTTGCCAGGCCATGACACAACCCCCACAAAAAAAAGGAAAGATCCAGTTCCAGTTGGGATGGGGAGGGCTTTTCGCCGTCTTCGCAACGAGCGTCTGCGTCCTTCTCTGGGTCTTCATCCTCGGATTCTGGGCGGGTCAGAAGATGGTGCACCGGGGGTCTCCTACGCCATCGCCGGAGACACTCGCATCCCTCCCAGCCGAGCAGTCTCCTCCCCCTGTCCCGCCACCGACACATGAAACCGCGCCTCCGGTGACTCCCACGTCAACTCCAGAGGCCCCAGCCCCCGAACCGTCTCCAACCCAAAATGCCGAGGCGTCAAGAGAGACCGTGGAAGAGACCCCCCCTCCGCCGGCACCTGCCTCACCCGTTGTGAAGTCCACACCTGAGCCGCACCGGGAGATCCCTCCGCAGCCGGCCGAGATGAAACACCCTTCGGTAAGCCCCTCACCGCCGTTGCAGCCAACCACACGCTCCGCGGCCACTCCCGCAAAGACAAGGGATACGGCGGGTGAAGCCGCCTATTTCACCCTGCAGATCGCTTCCTTCAAGGATCGCGCCCAGGCGGAAGAAGTGGTCCGCAACTGGACGGACAAGGGATACTTGGCACGCGCAACAGGTGTTGACCTCGGGGCCAAAGGCACATGGTACCGCGTCTATATCGGGCGATACGAAACGCTTGACGAGGCCAAATCCTTCGAGAGAATCATCTCCAAAAAGGAAGGGATCAAGGCGTATATCGTATCTGTAAAGGACTGACCCCCCATGATCCGCAAGGCAAAGATCTCGGACATCAACGAGATCCATGCCATCCTCGCACATTTCGGCAAAAAGGGCCTCCTCCTTCCCAGGTCACGAAGTGAACTTTATGACCAGCTCCGGGATTTTACCGTATATGAAACCGATGAAGGACGTATAGCCGGCTGCACGGCTCTTCACATCTGCTGGGAGGACCTTGCCGAGATCCGCTCCCTGGCTGTGCTGGAAGGGCACCAGGGAAAGGGGATTGGACGAAGATTCGTCCATGAGTGTCTCTCCGAGGCGATCGCCCTCGGCATATATCGGGTCTTCACCCTCACGTATCAGCAAGGATTCTTCCAGCGTCTCGGATTCCGGATCGTGGACAAGTCTCTCCTCCCGCATAAGGTATGGTCCGACTGCATCAAGTGCCCCAAATTCCCGGACTGCGACGAAACCGCCATGTTGATGGAGATCTAATCCATGATCAATGCTGTCATTTCTCGAATCTTCGGAACTAAACACGAGCGGGAAATAAAAAAAATCTCCCCCCTCGTGGACCAGATAAACAGCCATGAATCCGCGATCTCGTCCCTTCCGGATCCGGAACTTCAGGCAAAGACCGCCGAGTTCAAGGAAAGGATCGAAAAAGGCGAGTCACTCGACTCCCTCCTTCCCGAGGCATTCGCTGTGGTCCGGGAAGCGGCCCGAAGGACCCTCGGCATGCGGCACTACGACGTACAGCTCATCGGCGGCATCGTCCTACACCAGGGAAGAATAGCCGAGATGAAGACCGGGGAGGGAAAGACCCTTGTGGCCACCCTGCCCGTTTATCTCAACGCCCTCACGGGAAGGGGGGTCCATGTCGTGACGGTAAACGACTACCTCGCCCGCCGGGACGCCGAATGGATGGGAAAGGTCTACCGTTTTCTCGGTCTCGATGTCGGAATCATTGTCCACGGACTCGACGACCGTCAGAGAAAGGCCGCTTACGCAGCCGACATCACATACGGGACCAACAACGAATTCGGTTTCGATTTCCTTAGGGATAACATGAAGTTTTCCCTTGATCAGATGGTCCAGAGGGACTTTCACTACGCCATCGTGGACGAGGTGGACAGCATCCTCATCGACGAGGCCCGGACACCCCTCATCATCTCGGGACCGTCGGAACAATCCACAGACCTCTACTACCGTGTGAACCAGATCATTCCGAAACTCGTCAGGGACGAGCATTTCACCGTGGACGAGAAGGCCCGTTCCGTCACCCTTACGGAAGAGGGCGTAGGAAGGGTGGAAAGGCTCCTCGGCGTGGATAACATCTACGCCGCCGGCCAGACCGAACTCCTCCATCACGTCCAGCAGGCACTCAAGGCCCACGCCCTTTTTCAACGGGACGTGGACTACATCGTCAAAGACGGCCAGGTCGTCATCGTAGACGAGTTTACGGGTCGGCTCATGCCTGGCCGCCGGTACAGCGAAGGTCTCCACCAGGCCCTCGAGGCAAAGGAGGGGGTCAAGATAGAGAGCGAGAACCAGACCCTTGCATCCATCACCTTTCAGAACTACTTCCGAATGTATGCAAAGCTCGCCGGCATGACTGGCACCGCTGAGACCGAGGCCGAGGAATTCGCCAAGATCTACCGGCTCGCCGTGGTCGTAATCCCCCCCAACAAGACCATGATCCGCCAGGACCTTCCTGATCTCGTCTTCAAGACGAAAAAAGAAAAGTTCGCAGCGGCCGCAAGAGAAATCAGGACCCTCCACGAAAAGGGGCAGCCCGTCCTCGTAGGGACGACGAACGTCGAAACCTCCGAATACCTCTCCTCCATCCTGAAGGGCATGGGGATCCCCCACGAGGTCCTGAACGCCAAGTACCACGAACGCGAGGCAGAGATCGTGGCCCATGCAGGTGAGCGCGGAAGGGTCACCATCGCGACCAACATGGCGGGCCGCGGGACCGACATCGTCCTTGGTCCCGGCGTCGTCGATCTCGGCGGGCTTCACATACTCGGGACCGAACGCCACGAGTCGCGCCGCATCGACAACCAGCTCCGGGGACGAGCCGGCAGGCAGGGTGACCCAGGCTCTTCTCAATTCTATCTCTCCCTTGAGGACGATCTCCTTCGCATCTTCGGCTCCGACAGGATCTCGGGCATCATGGAAAAACTCGGCATGGAGGAAGGGGAACCCATCGAACACCCCATGCTCACAAAGGCCATCGAAAACGCCCAGCGAAAAGTGGAGGCCAGAAACTTCGAGATCAGGAAACACCTCCTCGAATACGACGACGTCATGAACAAGCAGCGGGAGGTCATCTACTCACAGCGACGCCAGATACTCAAAGGCGAAAACCTGCGGGACGAGATCTTCGGGTTCATCGACGACATCTCCTCTTCCCTCGCCTCCACATACGCAGACGAAAAGATCCGTTCCTCCGATTGGGACTGGAAGGCGCTTGAGGAACGTCTCATCGGCCAATTCGGCGTGTCTTATGCTTTCACATCCGAAGAGAAGGAAACAGCCAAACCCAAAGACCTCGCGGAGCGTATCGCCCGCCTTCTCAAAGAGACGTACGCCGCTCAAGTCGAACGGTTCGGGGATGAGGCCATGTCCTCGATCGAGCGCTACGTCTTGCTCCAGAACCTGGACACCATCTGGAAGGACCACCTCCTCAACATGGATCACCTACGGGAGGGTATCGGTCTTAGGGGATACGGCCAAAAGGACCCCCTCCAGGAATACAAACGTGAGGGATACGATCTCTTCATGGCCATGATCGAGGGATTTCGCATGGAAACGGTCGGAATCCTTCTGAGGATCCAGCCTGCCCCTGCCAACGAGACCAGGATCGAGGAACTCGAGGAAAAAAGGAAACGCGAACAGGGGCGTATCGCCCTTAACCGCGAGGGGGATCAGACGCAAAAACCTGTACATAGGACCTCTGACAAGATCGGGCGAAACGCACCTTGCCCATGCGGGAGCGGAAAAAAGTACAAAAAATGCTGCGGACGGGTGTAGCATGAAGATCCCCGGATTCCTCGCATCCGCCGTCCCGGCGGGCATAAAATACCAAAACCGGCTCGACCTCGGCCTCATTCTTTCGCGCGTCCCCGCGGTCATTGCCGGGGTCTTCACCACGAACGCCGTGAAGGCCGCCCCAGTCATTGCCGGGATCGAAAGGATCTCCCATGGCCCATCTTACGCACGGGCGATCGTCGTGAACAGCGGAAACGCCAACGCATGCACGGGCGATCAGGGCATGAAAAACGTGGAAACAACGGCTCGGCTCGTGGCCCAGGCCCTCGGGATAGGGCCTAAGGATGTCCTCGTGTCATCCACCGGGGTAATCGGACGCCCTATGCCCATGGAAAGGATCGAGGCCGCCGTTCCCGGGCTCGTTGCCGGACTATCCGAGGACGGCATGGAGCAGGTTGCCCAGGCCATCCTCACAACGGATCTCGTCACGAAGACGGCGAGCCGGCAGATCCGCGTCGGCGGCAAGATCGTGACCATCGGGGGGATCGCCAAGGGCTCCGGCATGATCGCACCGTCCATGGGTTCACCACCCCATGCGACCATGCTCGCATTCCTCATGACCGATGCGGCCCTTGATCCCGCATGGGCCAGGGCTGCCCTGACCAGGTCGACCAATGCCACCTTCAACCGCATCATCGTGGACGGGGATACAAGTACCAACGACACCGTCCTGCTCCTTGCAAACAGCATGGCCGGAAACCTTCCTCTTGTTGGAGATGCCGACGGGAAGCCATTTGAACAGGCCCTCCATGACGTCTGCGCCGAACTTGCCCGAAAAATCGTCGAGGACGGCGAAGGGGCAACGAAATGTGTCTCCGTATTCGTAACCGGGGCGAGAACGGACGAAAGCGCCGATGCGGTCGCCCGGGCCATTGCCACCTCCCCCCTCGTTAAGACCGCCTTTTTCGGGGAAGACCCCAACTGGGGACGGATCCTCGCTGCTGCGGGACGCGCGGAAACCGATCTTGATCAGACCCGTATCTCCCTATCCATTGATGACATCCCTATCGTCTCTCAAGGGATTGGGCTCGGTGACGGGCAGGAGGCCCTGGCCAAGGCCGCCATGTCGAAGAGGGCCTTTGCCGTGAAGATCGATCTCGGACTCGGGGCTGGATCATCCCAGGTAGTGACCTGCGACCTCTCAGCAGATTACGTGCGCATAAACGCGGATTACCGAACCTGACGCCTTCCTCTAACCCTTTACCAGAGATCCATATCGGGCGAGGATCCCGTCCACGACCCTCTTTCCCGAATTGAAAGCAGCCATGATCGTCCCCTTTTCCACCACAAGATCGCCCGCCAGGAAGAGACGTGGGATATTCGTCTCGCCGACCTCGTCCACCTTCGGCCGCTCCCCCTCATATTCCACGCCTATACCCTCGAGGAACACCCGGGGCGTCATGCCTCCGAGACAGTAAAAGACGGCATCAAAAACAAGGACCTGCCCGTCCTTGAACACGACGGAGACCCTATCCCCCGACGGTTCGAGCCTTTCGATATCCGTGCCCATCATGAGTCTGACCGTCCCCTTGCATGAACATTCGTTGATTGAACAGAGATTCATCTCGTTCAGGCGGAAGAATTCCGGTCTTCGGTAGGAAAGGGTCACGTCGTTTTCACACGAGAGAAAACAGGCCGTTTCCGCCGCTGTGTCCCCTCCTCCCACGACGAGAAGACGTTTTTTGGCGATAGGCGTCTTGGGAAGGCTGAAATGGACCTTGTCCTTCACCTCGGCGGGGATGGGATAGCGGGGCTTTACCGGTTTTCCGAAGATTCCGATGGCCACAACCACGATCTGGGACCGCACGGTCAGGCCGTCACCGCACGTCACCATAAACGCCCCATTCGTGGGCACGACCTTCTGAACCTCCTTCCAGAAACGGACATCGAGGGCATATCTTTCGGCGACTCCCTTCATGCGATCAAGAAAGGACTCCCGGGTCTCGGTATCGAAAGAAAGCCGCCCGATAGGCTCCACCTTGACCTTCCGGTAGACTGGGTCGACCCTTTTCCCTTCATGATAGAGGCTGACAACAGTATCGCAGAGGTGGCCCTTCTTCTCGAGCAGGACGACCGGCCCTATTCCGGCCTCCTTGGCCTCAACGGCGGTGGCGATACCGGCCGGTCCGGCTCCGACAATAACAATACTCGCCTGTTCCATCTTGACATCTCCTTGACGCAAATTTTGCAAAAGAGATGTAACAGAACTGTATGACTTGCTCAATCTCCGCCGAAAGCTAAAATCCGGATCATGATTCGAGAATGCCTGTGCCAAAAAGACAATAGAACAGTCCCGGTCGAAAAAGGGTGCCTGCACCCCCTCGATTATTGCCCTTACCGCCCGTCCTGCATGCTTCATTTTCTCGAAAAGGAAAGGAAAAAAGGGGCAAAAAAGGCCGTACATCCAGAAGATATTCCTTCTTGATGGATTCGTAAAAAGTGCCGGACTCGTCATGCCGGACTTGATCCGGCATCCAGAACATATTGAAAACACTATAGGGGTAGGGACGGCGCATTGGTTTGCACCGCCCCTCCCTCCGAACCGGACTGGCGGGTCTCCCGCATCCGGCTCTCCGGTTGGTGGTATTACCTCTTTGAGGACTGGAGTAAAACATTGTGAGCTTCCTTGAGGCTATAGAGCCCAAGAGTCCGAAAGAATTTGTTTGGCCAGCGCATGTTGTCCCATCCCCGGCTGACACCCTTGCGCTTTTCCCGCGCCCGGAGAATGGTGCGCAACCGGCGGCGAGTCCAGCCGTCTATCGGCGAGAAGGTCTTCCAGTTACTGTGCTTAAAGTACTCGAACCAGCCGATGAGGGTTCTGTTGACATCCAGGATGATCTCCTGAAGACTGCCGCCATTGCTGCGGCCGGTTTTGGCCCGGATATTGTCCTTGAGCTTCTTCAGGCTCTTCTTCCGAGGCCGGCGGGTGCCAGACTCGAAATGATACCCGAGGAAATCAAAGCCGACTCCTGCAACCGTGGCGTCCACCAGTCTCGTCTTATCAGGATGCAGGGTGAGACCCTTCTCCGTGACAAGCGCATTGACGTAATCAAGCGCCCTTCCCGCCTCCTCCTGACTGCGGCACAACACCACAAAATCATCGGCATAGCGTATCATCCGATACCCAGCCTTTGCCATGGCGCAATCCACCGAGTGCAGAAACAGATTGGCGAACAGCGGGCTGATCACAGCACCTTGCGGAGTTCCTCGCTCTGGCGTCCACAGCGACAGATCCTCCAGCACTTCCTGCTTCAAAAACATCCCGATCAGCTCCAGTATCCGTCCATCCGCGATGCGCGTCCGGACTTCAGCCATGAGCAGATCATGCGAGATGCTGTCAAAGTACGCCTTGAGATCTGCGTCCACCACCCAGGTATACCCGGCTTGCAGAGAGCGATCTACCTCCCGCAGGGCGTCCTTGCATCCGAGGCCAGGCCTGAAACCATAGCTGAGCGGCACGAATTCCCGCTCGAATATGGGCTCGATCACCAGCCGCAGCGCGGCCTGCACTACCCGGTCCCGTATTGTGGGGATTCCCAGCGGACGTTTCTCCTGACTGCCAGGCTTATCGATATAGACCCGCCGGATGGGGCGCGGCCGATATCGCCCACTCGCAAGTTCCTCTTCCAGCAGGCAAAGATTCGCGGCAAGATCGGCGTCAAAGGCCTCGATACTCTGTCGATCAGACCCGGCGCTTCCTCCGTTCGCCTTCACCTGCTTCCAGGCCGCAAGCAGTGTGCCTGGACGGACAACCTTGTCTATCAGGCTGAACCAAACTCCTCCCTTCACCCCCTTGTCGAGGGCCTCCAGCATACGATCCGTCCATACCGAACGTTCCACCCAGGGCCATTTTCTGCCCTGCCGGGTTTCTCCCGCTTGTTTAGCCTCAACTGCCGACACTGCCGCAGGGGGTATTTCGCTTGGTACGTTCATCTCGCATCCACCTTCCTGCATCCCTTTGCTCCACGGGCATTACCCCGCTTCCCCGCTCTTACGGATGCTCTGACTCCTGCCCGGCAAAGACCTCATCCCGGGCAGGTCTCCCTGGTTCACATCGCGCGACCTTCCATGCATTCCGTCACCACACACCTGACGCGCCCCGCCATCGCTCTTCCTGCTGCCCACCCAGCGTGGCGGACTTCCTGGGACACCCTCGACAGTTCTCCCCGGCACTTCCCAGGTCTGGACTTCCCCTTGAATCCGGAGGGTCGTCGCAAACGTACGGCCGAATCGTGTTCGTCATCCTACGGACTGCATGTTCGCCTCGGGTTGCTCCCCACCCCGCCTCGCGGCGACGCAGTTACCTTCGGCTACCGGGAGCGGGCATCTCCCGGAAGAGGGCTTCCACCTCTCAAATCGCACCTGCTCCCAGGCGCACGGATTCCGGCCTCCGCCGGAATGACGCCAAATT